>JAWXBD010000259.1:0-5219 GCA_034439815.1 Phycisphaerae bacterium | reverse complement strand
GCGGATCTGGCCCGCGTCTCTTCCGCCGGGGCCAAGCGCCGACGGGGCTTGATCTGCATCCGGGCCGGTCGGCTACCCACACGAAAGCCGGAAGCGCCCACTTCCTGAAAGGTCCGTTCCGCGAGGATCTTCGTCACCTGCAGATGTGCGGCTGGGCGCTGGCACTCGGCGAGAGCATCCGCCGAGATCACCTGAGCGACGCTTCTTCATCAACCGGCGCGCGCCAGCTGGACGAGATTCACGCGTGGTTCCTGAACGAGTTGCTGCAGCGCCACTACCTCGTCCCTGAAGATCTCCCCGACATGCTGCACGATTCGGAATGGCGCGGCTTCACGGAACTGTCCAGTCTCACACGGTGCATCGCGCTGCGCCTTCGCACCGACGGCGTGCCCGCGGCCGCATCGCTGCTCGAACGCTTCGGGGCGGTCCTTCCGACCGATGATGCCCCGGCCGATGGCGATGCCGATGCCGCCTCGGTGAATGAAGAGCAGATCGAATTCATGCGCCAGAGTTTCAACGAGTCGCTCCGCCGACAGTGGTTGCAGTTCGCGCCGAACGGCCTGCCGTTCCCCGAACCGCGGAACGATGATGCCGACTCGCCGGACGAGGCGCTGCGCATCGCGTTGACGCTGGCTTTTCCCGCCGGCATTCTGCCGCAGCCGGTTGACGAACTCGCGGTTGAACTGCGCGTCCCAGGAATGGTCGCCTGGACGAACAGCACACCGTCCAACAGGATGGCGTGCTGCGATGGGAGCGAGAGAGTGTTGCCCATCCGGATCGCCCGATGGACCTCGGCTCGCGGATGATCGCCGTCGTGGCGAATCCCGATTCGGACGAACAGACCCGGCTGTGGGGAGCGACGCGATTCACCGGGCGTCCGCTCGCCCGATTCTGCGGCGCGTACGTGCAGCTGTCAGCGCGTGAGCGAACGTGGGCAGACCAGCTGCTCGCCGCCGCGAGCGACGCTGCACGCTGGGAGGCGGCGCTTGGACGGCGCGACGCTCAGCTCGCATCGTCGCCGCTGCTCGCGCGTTGCGTCGCCAGTCTGGTGGACGCGGGTCTGCCGGCGCGCAAGGAGAATGAGATGTGAACTTTTTTTGCACAATTTTCTGCGGGCGTCGCGGAACCAACTATCATCCGCACCACCGTGACTGCGTGGCGGGGCGATGGCGTCGCGGGGGCGCTGCCATCGCGCACTACTCGCACCGACCTCCCCCGACTTTCCTCGAGAGGATTCGTTTCATGACGACGATGAAGCGTGTTGCTACGACCCTGATCCATCCGGTTTCTGCTCGTTCGCGGTGTGCGGCTGTTGTCGCGATGGCCGCGATCATCGGGACGGGCTGGGGGAGCATGGCGCTGGCCCAGAACCAGCCTGCGACGCCGCCCGCTGCACCGGCAGCTCCCGCCTCGTCCGCAGCGCAGGTTGATCAAATCCTGACTGAGTCTGACGTCATCGCCGGCACGATGGACATCACATTTACGACGCGCACCAACAAGGACGCGACCGGCGATCTGAAGCCCGATTCGCCAGCGCTGGGAGCGAAAGATCTCTACAAGTTTGATCTGACCGTCGCCAAGACGACGCAGTTCACCGGTGAGATCACCCGTCAGCCGAACCTGTACTCAAGCACATTGTCGCGCCTGAAGCAGCCGGCCCAGCTGGGGTTCAAGATCGATCTGTCGGTGATGAATCCGCGCGATCTCAAGCAGAAGCGTTCTGTGGGCAAGTGGGTTGGCACGGTGCCGATCGACACCGCGACCGGTGCGTACAACCTTGGCGCCGGCGACACGGATGGCGAGAGCCGGCTGCGCATCGACGTGAATGCCATCGGCAGCGCGCCGGCGTTCAAGGACCGTTTTCAGGGACGGCTCGTCGGCAAGGCGGAGAAGAAGGAGAACCTCGCGGCGTACACGTATCGCCGTGTCGTCGGAAACAAGACGGTCGAGATGAAGATCCAGAAGGTTGATCCGATGCGCTTCGAGGGCATCGAGATCGGCAAGGGGCCGGCCGAAAGCTACCCGCGGACGGTCGTCAACGGCCGCCTTGACTACGACTACGAGACCGGAAACTGGTTCACCGACGGCATCCGATTCCGTTACACGCTGAACGGCAAGGAGTACGAAGACGTCGTCACCGGTTCGATTAAGTGGGTCGAGGATCCGAATCGCGATACCAACGGCAAGGGCTACTACGAGTTCAACCTTCGGTACAACGAAGAGAAGAACAAGTCGGCGACGAGCGAGTCCGCCGCCTTCGAAAAGCTCTCTGATGAAGATGCGTTCTTCTTCGTGGACGACACGATCCCGTCGCTCACCGGTCGCATCAGCTACGTGGACACCATGATCCCAAGTTCGGACCTGCCTTCGACCAGCAAGGTCGCGTTCAATCTGAATGCGAACAAGCTCACCAAGCAGCAGATCATGAACTTCTTCAAGCTCTGGATGCTCGGCATCGGCCCGACCAACGACGAGTGATGAAGTTGCCTTGCAGACCATTCTGAGCATGAATCGGCTTCGCCGCATGTCCCCTCCGCCGAAGGGGCTGCGGCGGAGCCCGTCAGCTTTCCGTCTGAACAATCGCGCCTGACTAAAACTGCCGTCTACGGTCCACCATCCCTCCTCACGCGGAATTCCATACCGTGTCTGAATCCCTCTACGTTCGTCTTGGTCGTCGCTTCGGTGATCTCGACACCTCGCCCGTCAGCCGGCGCGACGTGCTTCGCGCGACACTTGCCGGTGCTGCGGGACTGCTGCTGAGCGGCCCGGCGCTCGGATTCGCGCGGACGCCGGGACAGCGCGTCGGCGCCGGGTCAAAACGCGTCGTGGTCATCGGCGGCGGCTTCGCCGGACTCGCGTGCGCCCACGAGCTGCAGACGGCCGGTTACGACGTCACAGTCGTCGAGGCCCGCAATCGTGTGGGCGGTCGGGTGCTCAGCTTCGCCGATCTTGTGCCAGGCAAGAACGTCGAAGGCGGCGGTGAACTCATCGGATCCAACCATCCGACATGGGTGAGCTACAAAGAGAAGTTCGGACTGGAGTTTCTCGACGTCACAGAAGACGAGGAGTCGATCGCGCCGATCCGTCTCGACGGCAAAGTGCTCGAAGAGAACGAGTGCAACGAGATGTGGGAGGCGCTCAGCGCGGCGGCCGAGGGAATGAACGCGGACGCCGTGGGCATTGATGCCGACGCGCCGTGGTCCTCAGCGAAGGCGGCAGAGTTCGACAAGCGGACCGTGCGGGCGTGGCTCGACGCACTCGACGTCTCACCGCTCGTGAAGCGCGGCCTGCACGCGCAGATCTCCTCCGACAACGGCGTCGAAACCGAGCGGCAGAGCTATCTCGGCATGCTCGCGTCGATCTCCGGCGGCGGCGGCGAGAAGTACTGGAGCGACAGCGAGGTCTACCGCTGCAAGGGGGGCAACCAGCAGCTCGCCACGAAGCTGGCCCAGGCAGTCGGCGACGCGCGGATCGTCCTCAAGCTGCCCGTGACTCGGGTGTCGGCGAAGCGCGACACCGTGGTTGTGGAGTGCGCCGACGGCCGCTCGATCGAGTGCGACGATGTCGTCGTCGCTGTCCCGCCGAGCGTGTGGAAGCACATTTCGTTCGACCCCGGCTTGCCGGCGATCCTCAAGCCGCAGATGGGCGTCAACACCAAGTACCTTGCGAAGTTCAAGACGCCGTTCTGGAACGACCACGGACTGGCTGCCGACAGCCTGACCGATACGCTTGCGAGTCAGACGTGGCACGGCACCGACAATCAGCTCGAGGCCGACGGGACGGTGAAAGGCCCAGTCGTGATGGTGGCATTCTCGGGCGGTGCCGCGGCGGAACGCTGCGTCGCGCTCGAACGCGGTGCCGTTGACGCCGCCTACGCCAAGGAACTCGAAGTCATCTATCCCGGCTACAAGGAGCAGTTCGTCGAAGCTCGCTTCATGAACTGGCCGTCCGAACGATTCACGGGCGCCGGCTATTCATTCCCCGCGCCGGGCGAAGTGACCACCGTCGGTCCGGCACTTCGCCAAGGCGTCGGCAACCGCATTCACTTCGCAGGCGAACACTGCTGCTACGCATTCGTCGGCTACATGGAAGGCGCGCTGAATTCGGGCGCTTCGCTCGCGAAGCGGCTCGCAATCCGCGACGGTCTCCTGAAGCAGGAACCCGCCAAGCCCGCCGTGCTGGCGGCGCGGCCGCTTACACCGATCAATCCGCCGATCAATCCTCCATCCGCGCCGGCGCCGCAGCCGGCAGTGCCAGTCCCCGCGCGCAACCGGGTGGCTCCGCTCGAACCAGCAGCACTTGTTTCATAACATCCGGCGCAGCGCGCACTCGCCAGGTATCGACGGACATTGCGCCAGGAGCAGCTTCCCATGGACCGCACGACCATCATCACGCTGTGGAACGACGCCTGGGAGCGCGGCCACGGATACGCGCCGTGGAAGTCGATGCTCGATGGCGTGACGCCAGCGATGGCGGCGTGGCGGCCGGCGCCCGATCGCCGTTCGATTTGGGGTCACGTGAGCCATCTCTGTTTCTGGCGCGACGCGATCATCGCCGGTGCCCGCAGCCTGCCGATGCCGGATCAGGCCGAGATCACCCGAAGCAACTTCGCCGCGCCCGCCTCCGTCGCGGACGCCACGCCGCTCGCATGGGATCAGCTCGTGAAGCGGCTGGCGCGTTCCCAGACGGATGTCGCGCAGATGTACGCCGACCCCTCGGCCGCGCTGGACTGGATGTGGGGGCTCGTCTGTCACGATTCCTATCACGTCGGTCAGATCATGCTGCTGCGGGCGCTGCAGGGGATGAAGCCGCTGATGTGATGAATTTGATGACTGTGATGAATGTGATGCATGTGATGCATGTGATGTGATGAGTGTGACGTCGGGTCCGATGCCCCAAACGTGAGCGTGGACTCGAGCGTGTGTCCACGTGACGAACCGGTTTGCCGTCGCGGCCTCCGCGACCCGAGACGACAAAGTCGTCGACTCTCTCGCAATCAGATTGCATCGCTCGTTGTTGCTGGGCCCGCGGCCGCTCGATACTGTCTTGATCTGCCCCGCGGGGATCGATCGCAACGATGAAAGCGCATTCCACATCGACCATGAGCGCCTGCTTGTTCGTCGCGCTCTTGAGCGGAGCGATCGCAACGACGAGTGCGGATGATCGCGCGCGTCCCCGTTCTGTCATCGGTTCCGTCATCGGTGCCGTCATCGGTGCCG
>JAWXBD010000258.1:0-36303 GCA_034439815.1 Phycisphaerae bacterium | reverse complement strand
GTGCGACGCTTCCGACGCTTCACCTTGAACTTGTCCATGGATCACTCCTGGCGAGCATTCTCGCTAAGTTGGGTGTCCACGGAAGTGAGGCAAGCTCACCCTCGGCGCGTCACGGAAAGACTCCGCGCAATTCGTACACGCGACTCAGCCGCTCGCATGATGCGCACAGCGCCGCCGTACGCCAGTCGCATTCGTACCGGATACGGGCGAGCTTGACGCGTCGCGCAGCGAGCGTCATCGAGCGGCGGAGCTCTTCTTCGACATCCTCCGCGGACCACGTGGTCGAGAGGCGGTTCTGCACCCATTCGAGATAGCTGGCCGCAACACCGCCCGCGCTGCAGAGGACACTCGGGAGCGTTTCGATGCCGCGCGCGAGCAGCACATCGGCGCCTTCCGGCGTGATCGGGATGTGGCCGCCTTCGATGACAGTCTTCGCGTTGATCCGAGCTGCACGATCAGCATCGACCACACCATCGGCCGCCGCGACGATGAGCGCGTCGCAGGGAATGGTCCAGTACTCGCGCTCCGGCACAGCCGCGGCGGCTGGGAACCCCCGCACGCCGCCGCCGCGGTGCGCGTATTCCGCGAGGACAAATGGATCGATGCCGGTATCGGACCAGATTGCTCCGGCGTGATCCAGTGCGCCGACCAGCATCATGCCGCGATCGACGAGTCGCCGTGCCGCCCAGGATCCGACCGTCCCGAAACCGACGCACATGAAGCGGCCTCCCTCGAAGCGGGCCCCTGTTTCAGGAAGCATCTCGGCCATGACATCGGCGAGCCCCTGGCCGACGGAACGATCGCGCCCGTAAGAACCGCCCATCTCGATCGGCTTTCCGGTGACAGCGCGGAACATCTCTTGGCGGCGGACTTCCGCGTTCGTCTGCACAAGCGTGTCTGCGAACCACGCCATCACCCGTGCGTCGGCGCCGACGTCCGGCTCCACCACGTCGTAATCAGGTCCCACGTAATGCGAGAGCGACGAGGCGAAGCGGCGCGTGAGCCGCATCATCTCGTCGTCGCTCAGCTCGGACGGCGTGCACTTCACGCCGCCCATCGCACCGCCGAAAGGAAGCCGCAGCAGCGAACACTTCAGCGTCGTCAGGACCGCGAGCGCCTTCGTCTCATCGAGCGACAGACGGCCATGAAACCGCAGTCCGCCCTTGAACGGACCCAGCGCGTTGTTGTGCTGAACCCGGTATCCCTTGAACAGGCGGTGCGCGCCGTCGTCCATGAGGACGGGGAAGTGCACCATGATCTCGCTCTTGGGCTGCGCCAGAATGTACGTGTGATGACGGCGCATCCCGACCGTCTCGGCGGCCACGAACAGCTGGTCCAGCACCTGATGAAACGCATTCTTGGGGTCGCGGACAATTCCGAGTGCCTCAAGAATCCGTTCGGACTCCGGCTGCTGTGAAGGGCGCACGCTTGCGTCAGGCATATCGTTGCAATCGTACAGCGAACGACAAGCGGAAGAGCTTACGGGGCGTGTGGATGCGCGGGATCTGGGCGCAAGGCTGGCGAGGCTCTTTCCTTTATAAAAGAAACGCGTCCCCACCGATCCGGAAGATGCATGTCAATCGCGCCTTGCGAACTCCATACCCAGTTGTCTTCTGGCGCGCCTTTCACCTTCTCATAACTCGGCGGCGCAGCCTGACGAATGTTGTCATTGATCGGCAACGGCCCTGGCGGACGCTTCGGACCGATCCGTCGACCGCTCGCGTCGAGTTCTTCGAAGTTGTGCTTCCACTGCACACGCGAAAAGTTCACACGCCACGTGTCGCCTGGCTTCGGCGCTGCGCCGGCCCGCGCCGTTTCGTTCGTGTCCGGCGCGAACGCCGCATCCACAGGCGGCTGCAGTCCCGACCACGGAATCGCCCACTCCAGCGTCCATCGCTGGTCGTCGTCGCGCGGATCGTTCATGGAGCCGATCACATCGATGCCCGTGTGCAGCCCCGCGCAGTTCCAACCGTGCACCGCCGGCCCGCCGTCGCGGTAGGTGCGATGGAGATACAGGTCAAAGATCGTTCCGAGGCAGTTGACCTCGATCTCGTAGTACGCGCGGGTGTCGCCGTCCGGGTCGATGAAGATTTCAAAGTCCGGCTCGTGAAACACGATCTCATCGTGCGTGCGATAGGTCGCCCACACGTCCGGCTCTTCAAGCTCGGCCGCGATGTAGAAACATCGCTCGTCCCATGCCATCTTCACGCGGGTTCGATAGCGCGGTGCCGGCTTCGATGACCCTTCGATATCGATGAAGTCCTCGGTCCACCGGATCTCTTTCCACGCTTCGTCGTTGAGCTTGCCGTCGATCGTGATCCGCTTCGTGAGGTACTGCGCTGCGTACTGAAGCGGCGCTCCAACTGGAGGCGGGACTGTGACCGGGGCTGCGACCGGGGCTGCGACCGGCGGAGTCGATGGCGGCGCGGCAGCCGGCGGATCCAGCGTCAGCGGAGGCAACGCTCCGAAGAGTGTGACGAACGTCATGAACTTCATGAACTTCATGTACATCATGATCTCTCTCCTACTTCTTCGCTGAGTTCGTCCTCGCCTGCTTCTTGCCGACTGCGAGCACCGGGCTCGTGCCGTTCTTGACAGCGGAGCGCGCCGCTGCGAGCCGCGCGACCGGAACACGAAATGGTGAACAGGACACGTACGCGAGACCGCAGTCGTCGAAGAACTCAATGCTCGCAGGATCGCCGCCATGCTCGCCGCAAATGCCGAGCTTGATGTCGGGACGCGTCTGTCGACCGCGTTCGCAAGCGATGCGCACCAGCTGTCCGACCCCTCCGACATCGATCGTCGCGAACGGATTGTCCTTGACGATCTCGAGCTCCTGGTATCTCGGCAGGAACGAGCCTGAATCGTCGCGCGACATGCCGAGCGCCGTCTGCGTGAGATCGTTCGTGCCGAACGAGAAGAACTCGGCGGTCTCGGCGATCTCGTTCGCGGTCAGCGCGCCACGCGGGATTTCGATCATCGTCCCGACGTGGTACGCAAACTTCTGCTTTGAATCGCGCATGACTTCGGCTGCGACGCGATGCACGAGCTCAACCTGCAGGTCCAGCTCCTTCTTGAACGCCACGAGCGGGACCATCACCTCGATCTTCGTCTTGATCCCGGCCTTCTGCACGATCGCCGCTGCTTCAAAGATCGCGCGGGCCTGCATCTCGGTCACTTCCGGGAATCCGATGCCGAGCCGGCATCCGCGGAAGCCCAGCATGGGGTTGAACTCCGCGAGCTCATGCACGCGTTTCGCAATCTCCGAAGCCGGAATCTTGATCTTCTTCGCAAGGTCCTCCTGCGCTTTCGCCTCGTGGGGGAGAAACTCGTGCAGCGGCGGGTCGAGCAGTCGGATACAGGCCGGCAATCCTTTCAGCGCCCGGAAGATTCCCTCGAAGTCACCGCGCTGATACGGCAGAAGCTTCGTGAGCGCAGCTCGGCGCCCATGCTGATCGCGGGCGAGAATCATCTCGCGCATCGCATCGATGCGATCGCCTTCGAAGAACATGTGCTCGGTACGGCAGAGTCCGATGCCCTCGGCACCGAATGCGACCGCGTTCTTGACCTGCTCAGGCGTGTCGGCGTTCGTGCGGATTCCGAGACGGCGATACTTGTCGGCGAGCTTCATGATGAAGTCGTAGTACTTGAAGATCTTCGATTCGGACGGCTTCAGCGTGCCGGCGATGAGGACCTGCTTCAGGTCGCTGTCAGCCGTGCCGATGGCGCCGGCGAAGACTTCGCCCGTGGTGCCGTTCAGCGACATCGCGTCGCCTTCGCGCAGCGTCACCGTGCCGCACGTGAGTGTGCCGGCGTGATAGTCGATGGTGATCTCGCCGGCACCGGCGACACACACCTTGCCCATCTGACGAGCGACGAGCGCCGCATGACTTGAGACGCCGCCGCGCGTCGTGAGAATGCCTTCGGCGGCAATCATGCCGCGCAGATCCTCGGGACTCGTCTCGATGCGGCAGAGAATGACCGGCTTGCTCTGCTTCGCGAGCGTCTCCGCGCGGTTGGCAGTGAACACCAGCGTGCCGGTCGCAGCACCCGGACCCGCAGCCAGTCCCTTCGTGAGCATCCGTCCTTCCTTGCGCGCCGCCTCATAGGCGTGACGGTCGAACACCGGCTGCAACAGCTGGTTCATCGCTTCGGGATCGGCCGATCCGATCGCGTGCTCGGGCGTCATCAGCCCTTCCTTCACCATGTCATGGGCGATCCGCACGTACGCCAGCGCTGTGCGCTTGCCGTTGCGGGTCTGCAGCATGTACAGCTTCTTCTTCTCGATCGTGAACTCGAAGTCCTGCACATCACCGAAGCGTTTCTCCAGCGTCTGACGAACCTTCTCGAGTTCCTTGTACGCCGGACCGATGTTGGGATCCTTCGCCATCTCCTGCACGCGCTTCGGCGTGCGCACGCCGGCCACGACATCTTCACCCTGCGCATTGATCAGATACTCGCCATAAAACACGTTCTCGCCGGTTGCGGGGTCGCGCGTGAATGCAACGCCCGTCGCCGAGTCGTCGCCCATATTGCCGTACACCATCGACTGCACATTGACCGCGGTGCCCCACTCATCCGGAATCTTGTACTTCTGGCGATAGACGATCGCGCGAGGATTCATCCACGACCCGAAGACGGCGGCGATCGAACCTTCAAGCTGCTTTATGGGATCGGTCGGAAACTCCTGACTGGTCCATCGCTTGACAAGCGTCTTGAAGCGCTTCACGAGCTCCTGCAGATTCGCTTCGCTAAGATCCGTATCGTCCGTCACGCCAGCTTCACGCTTGAGGCCGTCCATCACTTCCTCAAACGGATCGTGATGCTCTTCGCTCTTCTTCTGCACGCCCATTACGACGTCACCGTACATCTGCACAAAGCGGCGATAGCAGTCCCACGCGAAGCGGCCGTTCTTCGTTTCGGACTTGAGCGCTTCGACCGTCTTGTCGTTCAGTCCGAGATTGAGAATCGTGTCCATCATGCCCGGCATCGAGTCGCGCGAACCTGATCGCACGGAGACGAGCAGCGGGCTCCTGGTGTCGCCGAACTTCTTGCCCGTCTCCTTCTGCAGAACCGCGACGGCCTTCTCTACTTCGGCCATCAGCTCCTTCGGCATGCGCTTGCCCGCGCTGTAGTACTCCGTGCAGACGTCCGTCGTGATGGTGAACCCGGGTGGCACCGGCAGGCCCATCTTCACCATCGCGTGAAGGTTCGCTCCCTTGCCGCCGAGCAAGTCGCGCATGGACCCGTCGCCTTCGCACTTGGCGCGGCCGAAGTAGTACGTGCGCTTGGCGCTGCGCTTCGGGGCGGCAGATTGTGGGGCGGCAGATTTCGTGGCGGGCTTCTTCCGAGTCAGCGTGGTCGTTGCCATAGCGTGCGTGCCTGCAATGCGGGTCATCGGGCGTGCGTCTGGGCGCAGTCAAAAACAGGGCGCGGAGTGTAGCACTTCCATTGAGCGCTCAATCGCATGCGCGCCCATCGCCGCAGTGAACGGCGTCAAGCTCATATCATCGGTGGCGTGACGACCAGCAGTCCGACGGCTCTTGCTTTGGAGGCGCTTGAACAATGGCCGAAGCACCGCCCGCTCGCGGCGCTCGTCTCAGGCCCCGGCGCGGGCACCTGGTCACGCCGTTCGATCTTCGCTGAACCGGTGGAGACGCGGCTCGTCCGCATTCCTGCCGGACTCGATGCGTCGTCGGCGAACCGGCCCCTGCAGCACGAGCTGCGGGCGCTGCTGCGCCGCACACCGGCAGTTCCTTCGGCGCACAACGGCTGGATCGCGTCGATCTCGTACAACTTCGGCCGCGTGCTCGAACCGAAAGCGCACAGTGAAGGCGGCGCCATGGATGATCGCGACTGGCCGGTGGCAATGCTCTGCTGGTGTCCCGATGCACTCGTCCTCGATCACTTGACGGGCGCGTGGACGGTGGTCGGTGATCCGAGTCGCGTTCCGTCGCTTCCGCTCCTTCGTGAAGCGCCGGTCTCCGACGATCGGGCGCCGTTCTCGGTCGGACCGCTCGAGCCGTTCGTTGACCGCGTCATGTTTGAAGCCTCGGTCGCGCGCTGCATCGAACTCATTCACGCCGGAGAGCTGTTCCAGGCCAACATCGCGCGGCGGATCTCCGCACCATTCCACGGCTCGACGCGGGCGCTGGCTGCGCGGGCCTTTGCGGCCAGCGGCGCGTGGTTCGGCGCGTACATCGAAGCAGACCCCGGACGCACGATCATCTCGATGAGTCCCGAACTGTTTCTTTCCGTCGATGCCGCAACGCGGCGCGTCGTCACTCGACCGATCAAGGGAACTCGGCCCGAGCACACCGCGCCGCGGGAACTTGCCGACAGCGCGAAAGACGCCGCCGAGCTGGCGATGATCGTCGACTTGATGCGCAACGATCTGGGACGAGTCAGCGAGATCGGCTCGGTCCGCGTCGACTCGGCCCGCCAGATCGAAACGCACCCGACGGTGCATCATGCCGTCGCGGAGGTGTCCGGCACGCTTCGCCCGAATGTCGACACCACGGCGCTGCTCGCTGCAACGTTTCCGCCCGGTTCGGTCACCGGCGCGCCGAAGATCCGTGCGATGCAGATCATCGACGAGCTCGAGCCGGTGCAGCGCGGGCCGTACTGCGGCGCGACCGGCCTGTTCGCGGGCGACGGGAGCGTCGCCCTCAATGTCTCGATCCGCACGATCGCGCTGAGCGGGCGCGGCCACAACGAAAGTCCGGCCGAACTCGACGGCACACTCGACTATTGGGCCGGGTGCGGCATCGTGGCGGAAAGTAAACCTGAAGACGAATGGCTCGAGAGCGTCGCAAAAACCGCCGTGCTCATGAAAGCGATCGCGCCGTCGGACGACTGATGCTCACGCGGCGACGCGGACATCGCCGTCGTCCTCGACCAGCCGCTTTGCCTGCTGCTGCAGCTGCTGCTGCGTCATGATGTAGCGCCGAATCTGTTCAGCGACAAAGTGCTCGTGTGTCGGATGGAAGCTGAAGTCGAACTGCACGCCGGCGTACGTGCGCATCGAACTGTCGATGTGCGTGTGGACGACCTTGCCCGTCGCGCAGATCGGGACGTCGATCTCTGGCCGAAGATCGAGGCGCATCCAGAATGTGCGATGGCGCGTCAGCTGCACGGTGTCCTCGGGTTCGACGCGCAGACCAACACCGCCACCGCCAAGATTCATGAGCGTGGCGCCGAAGCGCGGGCCAACCGTCGGCATCATTGATTCGGTGTCGGCCGGCAACGGCTTGACTTCGCCCAGCAGCGATGCTTCGAACACGACCTCATTCCAGCGCTCCGCGACAATGACACTGCGCGGATCAAGCAGTGGCCACATCTCCATGTGCGGCAGCTGCAGCGCCGCCGTATCCACGCGGAGCACACGACGAATCGATCGCTCAACAGTCGTCGGCATGCAAATACGCATCGCGCGAACAGGACGCGGTCCGCGCAGTTCGGCTGGTGCGATGTGCATCGAGCGGAAGGTCCAACGATTCTGACCGATTGCGATGGCGCCGACCAGATGGATGCCTGAGGTGAATTCGATCGGCAAGCCGAGCGCCGAAGGCTGCTCGACCACCATCTCGTCGTCACTCAGCGATACGATGCGAACACGCCACACGATGTCGCCACCAGACATGTGCGCCATTGGTTCCTGGCCGTGCGCCTCGGGATGAGCGATCGCTATCTCGATCGCGCCGCCGCGCTCCAGCGTCTGCTGCAAACTGCGCCGCCACTCATGCGTACGGGATCTTGACGCTGGCACAATGACATCCTTTCGACCGCGGCGGACAAGGCAGGTAGCAATTGCTGAACGCACGGTGCGATGCAACTCTGCCGAGCCCCCGTGACAACCACATCACTCTCGTGAAGGAGATCGGATTCGATCGCGTCCCGTTCCACTCCTGCAGCGCGAGGAACGCTAACTTTCCCCCGGTCCTGCGGCCCGTCGCGACTGACCCACGTACGTCGGTTGGGCACGCGTGGCCGAGAAGTCGGCGCGGCGCGTCAGCTTTTTTGCGACTGTCCCGTCAGCGCGCTGCTCAGCGTCTGCACGAGCTCCGCGGCCTGCGCGCGGCGCTGCGCATCCATCACATCGCCGGCGAATCGGATTCGGTAATAGATATCGACGAGGTCCATAAACGCGCTGCCCGCTTGAGCGCTCACGCTGCGCACCACCTCACCATGCATGCGAGGCGGACAGGCCGTCGGCTTCGCGATGCCGTGCCGGTCGAGCGTGTCGAGCACGTCAAGCCAGAAGCCGAGCTGTCGCATCAACCGGCGCGACTCGCGATCGTTGCGCGTCAGGCCTGCGGCCTTCCGCAGTCGCGCGCGTCGCCGTCGCAGGCTGATCGGCGCCAGAATCGCAAGCACGACCGCGAATCCGACCAGACCGAGCCAGATCGTGCCCGCCTGCTCGAACACGAAGAATTGATTCAGCCGACGCAGCCGCTCGCGGCCTTTCTCGATCCAGTCATGCATTGACCGCTGCCACGCGCCGCCGACTCGTTCGACGAGCGTCGCCTGCGCAGACGAATCAAAGGTCACAACCTGACTGTTCCACAGGAACTCGACGCGGTCGTAGATCCATCGGACGTTATCCGCCCATGACCGGCGACGTTCCTGTAGCGCAGCAATCGTCGCGGACGGAGTGGGATCCAGCTGCATCCACGCGCGATCGCCCACTCTGATCTCCGCCCAGGCGTGAGCGCTCGACTCGCGCACGACGTAGTGCTCATTGATGTCGTCGTACTCGATCGCCAGATAGCCGGTGACCAGGCGGCTTTCGATCCCGAGCGACTGGCACATGGCGACGAGCGCGGAGGCGAAGTACTCGCAGTGGCCAAAGCGATAGCGCGTCAGGAAGCTGTAAATGGGATCCTCATCGCGGACCGGCGCAAAGCTCCCGAGATCGGTTGTGTAGCGGAAGAGTGGAGACTGCAGCCATTCGGTGAATGCCCGCGCGATGCGGCGATTGTGTACCCATCGACTCTGCGGATCAGCCGCAACCGCTTCCGCTGTCGGAATCGATTCGGGATTCAGCTCCGCCAAGAGTTCGCGCGCGAACGCGTCGACTTCTGGCACGGGAAATGTGACGTTGATGCGCGGCTGCGGAGGCTCGGCGGGACCAAGCGCCGCGAGCGTCGCGTCGGATGGAAACGGCTGCACTTTGACCGAGTACGCAGAGCTTCGGCCGATGCCGCCCAGGCGCGCATCGCGAATCAGGAAGGACGACGGTTCAAACTCGTACGTCCGCCCCTCACTCGATGCGATCGCGATCGGCGCCCACGCCGCGAACACGACATCAAAGGCGAGGCTGCTCATTCTCACGCGCTGCACGTACGTCTCGAACTTCTCTTCGATCCGCGCGCCGCGCGATCCCAGTGAATGAAAGTCCTGTCCCGCCACTGCCGATTGCGCCCGCGACGGACCGGATGTTGACACCAGCCGCGGCGGCGCCCCTCCGTGGGGGCGACTCCAACGGCCATCGCCAGGCCGATAGCGGTCGAGCACCGCGCCGCGGAGATAGAGCGGCTGTGAGAACTGGATCGGCTCTCCCACGCGGTCGAGCCAGGTCACGGTGAACACTTCGCGCTGGCTGTCCGTGATGCGGTTGTTGGTGAGCAACCGCACTTCCTCGCTGAAGCCGGTGCGCGGAGCACCGAACGCGAACTCGCGCCGAGCGAACTCCGAGAGTTCACGGGGGAAGATCAGAAAGATCGCGATGGAAATCCCCAGCCCCAATCCGGTGGACACGAAAGCAACAGCGCGAAACTGCCATGTCGTGTGGCGGCCGAAGACAGCCTGCACAGGCGGCGCAAGTGTCGCCGCCGACGCGGGACCGAACACTTCGCGCGCGCTGGCGATGGACCGCGCCCGCTCCTCGCGCGCCCGCTCGCGGGAAGCCCACAGCTGGTACAGCAGCACGGTCCACAACGCGAGCCCTGTGTACGCAAAGACGATCACAGCAAACGAGAATTCGACCGTCTGCAGCGTGCCTGCCATGACGAGCACAGCGGACAGCGCGATGATCTGCGCGTAGTCGCGCGGCGTCTTGCGTCCGTACAGCTTGACGAGGAGAAGCCACTGGACGAACTTCCCGAGCAGGCCCATCGTGTCGGCGACCTGCGGCAGCGCAGACCACGCAAACGCCGCCCACACCAGCAGCGCTGCGAGCAGTCCGTTTTGAAACCAGCGCGGCAGCACACGTCCGCGCGGCCCTTCAGTGATGTACCACGAGAGCATTGCGAGCGGCACGGTCACGAGCAGCAGCGCGACGCTCCGCTGGGAAACGCAGAATGCCACCATCGCGAGGAGCACGAGGAAGAGAGCGAAGAGCCGGAATCGCTCGACGAGTTTCACGGCTTCTCCTGGCGAACGAGCGTCGCGAGCTGCGTCGACACCAGATGCCAGGCGCCGTCAGGCGCGATGGACGGAACCGCTCGATCGGGATGGATCGCGACGATGATCGAGCGGTCGCGGTCCGCATCCGGCAGTTTGGCCTCGCTGTCGCGCGGCGCATCAAGGTCGATCGCAGCGAGCGTCGCCATCAGCTTCTCGATGTGCCAGTGTCCACGACGCACGGGGGAGCGCAGTGCCGGCACCCCAAGGACCGTCAAGCCGACCTCGTATCCCTGCCGTTCGGCGAGCGCAATCACGGACGCGGCAATCGAGATCGCCGTCTCTTCCATCTCGCGCGGCGAGGTGCGCCCCTCTGCCACGCGGAGCTGCGCGGTTTCGGTACGCAGATTGACGACAACGCGAAGGCGTGGCGGCGTCGCACTGCTGCGTTCAATGCTCACGACACCTTGCCCTGCCGCCATGCGCTTCCATGCGATCTGACGAACACTGTCGCCCGGTCGATACTCGCGCACACCGAAGTAGTCCTCAGACGGTCCGACGTTCGAACTCAAGCGAAAGCCGCCAAGCCCGCCTTTGGTGAGCGCACCAAGCAGATCTTCGCGCAGTGCGAGAACGCGCGGATGCACGAGCGTTTCGGTGCGTTGATCAAAGGAGAGCGACTTGCGGACGAATCCGAACGGAAATGTCGTCCACACGCGAAAGCGCGTGAAGACAAATCGGCCCCGCCGCTGCGGGAAGAACACCGCTTCACCATGCACGGTGTCGCCCGGTCCAACGTGCAGCACCCATCCCGCCGCAGGTCGCATTCCGTCAGACCACTGGCCGGCGCGGCTGAGGCCGCCGTTGTGATCGCGACCGCGCGCCATCTCTTCGATCTGCAGATTGAACGCGGGCCACATTCGGGCGCGATTCGTAATCGCATAGCGGACGATCATCGGCTCGCCCACGACGCCTCGCCGCGGATCAGCGCGCGTGCCGCGCACCCCCATGAGCATCGCCCCGCTCACGATGCCGGAAATCAGCACGCCCGACAGCATGGCACCAAATACCCATACGAGCAGATTGTTCGGCCGATTGGCGGCAGCGATGCCGACGACGAGCGTCAGCAGCACATAGAGGAGTCCGGGCAGGTGCAGGTGATAGCGGCGACGCACGGTGGAGTCAGGCGAGCCTATCGCAAAGGTCGCCCGTCATATCGCTTGACTTCGTCCTCGAGAGATGCGCCCGAGTCGTCACCTGAACCGTAGTCACCTTTCCACATGTCATTGGCGCTGGCCCCGCGATCGGATCCGGGTGCGAGCATCGCGAGCACGGACTGGCCGCTGGGGAGCGTTCCGAGGTATTCGGCGCGGCCGTACCCCGGACGGACGACGACGATCAGCCACTCTTCCGAGGTCCATCCCGCCGCGAAGGCGTCGAGCTTGACTTTGAACGAGCCGTCCGCGGCTGACGTGGCCCGCCCCACGACCTGCCGCCCCGGTGACTGCGGATCGCGCGTCACCATGACCGACGCGGCGGGGACAGGTTCACCGCTCGACGGCGGCGGTACCCCATCCATCCACTGCACGATGGAGAGGTCCCCTCGCACCACACGACCTGAGATGCCGGCACTGCAGCCGATGAACGTGAGCGGAACGAGCACCGCGCCGAGCGTAAGAAGTGGGTAACGCATGAGAGCAACACGATTCGAAAGCACGCGCGCGAGCAACGAGCACGCAGCGAACAGGAAGATAGTAGTGCCCTGGCGGTGTGAGGTTTGTCACTGCTGGCTGCGGTAGCGGTCGATCGCCTGCAACAGTTCGTGCGCATTGTGCGGTCCGAAGCCACCGTTCGGCAGCATGACGCGCCACTCGGTGACGCTGTCGCGCTCGATCGCCACCACGTCCCCTGGGCGCAGATGCGTCGCGAGCTGGGGCGTATTCAGCAGCTCGGCACTGACGCGGTCACCCCGGAGCGATCGGATCTCGAACCAGAGATGCTCGCGCCCGCGTTCGGGATCGCGAGCATCGGCAAACGCGGCCTTCACAAGAAACGCCGGCACATGGCGGTGCTCTCCCCGCTCGCTCGCGTCGTCGACGGCACGGTCGATGGAAGCAAACGCCGTCGCGAACTCCGGCCACGTGAGACGTGCCATGCGCGCGAGCTGCAACGTCGACCGCTCCGACAGATACAGCGCGCCTCGTCCGTCTTCGATCAGTCGCAGCGCGGCCTCCGGCCAGGACCACACGCTGCGGTAGGTTCCCTTGGGCGCCGGGTCACAGATGACCGCGCGCACACCGGTCAGCGGATTCAGGGCGCCCGGCTCCTCGGCGTGGCGTCGATCGGCCTCTGAGCCCACGGCATTTGCATCAAGATACTGAGCGACATCCTGCCACGGCCGAAACGCGACGCGCAGGTTCTCGCCGATCGATGCGACGACGGACGGCCGCGGCAGAGGACCGGCGATGGCCAGTGCGGCGATCCCGTTCATCAGCGTGACGGCGATTTCCACGAAGCGCCCGGGGACCTCGAGCATTTCGAGTTCGGGCTTCCCGCATCGCCACAGTCCGACGGTGTAGAGCCACACCGGTGACTCCGCATGAATCTCGGCAGCGCGACCGACCGCGTGGATGCGCCAGAGAATCTCCTCCGTCGCAGCAGGCTCGTCCGCCAGAAACAGAGCTTCGATCTCCTCGCGTCGGAACCATTGCCGAGTCATCGCGTCGAGAACGGCGGGGATCTCTTCCATCGCTCCGGCGAGCAGTCGCATCAACGCGATAAAGTCGTCGAGCGGCGCCTGCTCCGAAAGCAACGACTCGCATCCGAGCACCCACGTTGTCGCGGCAAGCCGTGCGTCGGGGAGGTCATCCGGACCGAATGACCGGGCGCGTTCGACCCACACAATGACGGGGGCGTGCAGTCCAGGCACCGAGAGCACGCGGTTCCATTCAATCGCACCGTCTTCGGGCTCGATCTCCTCGTGGACCGCGACTGCCTCGCCGACGAATCGCGCGAACGCCTGCGTGACTTCGTCCGGAGTCGGCATCGTCTCGCCGGGCCACAGGCCGACGAGCGACGTCGGAAACGGCTGCGGCAGCTCCCAGGTCCGGTCGTCATCCGCAAGTCCGGCGAGCGGCAGAGACCCCAGATCCTCCGGCTGCTCGATCAACGACTTCAGGTCGCGTTCCGGCGCATGGGGAAGTCGATCATCGGAACGATCGTTGTCGTGCGGAGGTTGGAACCGCGGCTGGTCGTTCACGCGTCGCTCGGGGATCGGGGCAGGAAGCGGACTGGCACAACGAGTGGGCCCCACGGGAAGCATCGTCGCGAACATTGTCGCTCGATCAGGAATTTACCGAGCGCTTCCCGCAACGGTCGAACCGCACCGAGCGCAGGATTCGTGATCCTTCCGGAGCTTCGATACGGCCGAGGACGAATGTAGATCCGTTCTGTCGGGAAGAAACCCGCCAAGCGCGAATTGGTTCTTGAAAGTCGAATGCAGGCGTTGAAGCGGGTGCGTCCCTTGCGCGATGCCTCCGTCGTCTGCATGAGAGCACCGGTATGTATGCAGATCGCAGCCAGCGCGGAGAATGGGAGTTGATGCGTTCGGCAGATCACCAGACGGGTCCCCACGAACTCCCCTATTGCCTGCACTGCGGCTATGCGCGCGACGGACTCGGAACCGCCAACGCATGTCCCGAGTGCGGCGACGTCCCCGACCCTATGGCGCCCTCACGCGTCCGAGAGGCGTTGCAGCATCCCGCACGGCGCGCCTGGCGGTTGCTGCTGCTTCGGAGGTGCGTCGATGGCTGGTGGTGCCTCCTGCCGGCGTTTCCCGCGGATCACCGCCGTCACTCCCGCATTTCGAGTTCATACGGCCGTCGTGGAGCCCGCTGGTCATCGCCCAGATCGTCTGGTTCAGCTGCATGCCTGCCGCCGGTCTGCTCGGGCTGCGATTCGTGTTTCTCCCGCTGACCATCCGTTCGATGCGCCGTTCGATGACAGACGAAACGCGGGCGGCGGCAGCCGTTGCAGCCGACGCCACCGTCGCGAGCGCCGGCATCGCCACCGCCCTGCTGGTGATAGCCACGGCGATCGGTCTCTTCCTTGCCGCGATCTATCTGCCGGATCGCATCTCCGCTGACGTGATCGGCGCCACACCGATCGTGCTGCTCACGCTGCTGATCACCGCACCGCCGACGTTCGTGGCGCGCGCTGAACAGTGCGACGGCGCACGGCGCGTCTTCGCGCGGCCAACGCTGGCGGTCTTGGTGACATTCATCAGCTATTTCGTCGGGCTCGGAATCGCCGCTGCACTCATCAGCGTGACGTTCGTCATCGCGTCAGACTTTTTCACCTGACGTGCCACTGGGCGATCGCCTGCCGCAACGTCGCTGCCGCTTCGGGATCGGCGCGCGCGAGGCTCTTCATTTCCAGCTCGGCGCCGGCGCGATCGCCGGTGCGCAGGAGGAGCGTTCCCAACATCAAACGCGCATCACTGCTCTCGGGCTCAAGGCGAAGGACATGCCGCGCCGCATCACATGCGTCGTCGAGTTTGTCCTGCTCCATGAGCACATCGCGCATGAGCTCCCACGCTTCCGGAAGATCGGGATCGGCCTCGATCGCGCGCTCCGCGTACGCAGCCGCCTTCGTGACCTCGCCCAGATTCATCGCCAGCATTCCACGCAACACCAGCGCTGAGGGATTCACGACCTCGCGATCGATGGCGTCAATCGCGTCAAGATGGCGAATGGCTTCGTCCGTCGCCTCCTGCTTTACCGCAATCTGCGCCAGCAGCATGCGCGCATCGACGTCGTCCGCATCGATCGCCAGAATGCGGCGTGCCTGCTCGATCGCACCGGCTTCGTCCTCCGAGATCCACAGCAATCGCGCGAGTCGAAGGCGCAGATCGGGATTCTCCAGATCCTGCTTCACGCAGCGGCGGGCCATGGCGATCGCGTCATCGAGAAAGCCGGCACGTTCGTAGAGATCAGCGAGAACTTCCAGCGCTTCCAGCGCGTCAGGGTACGTGTCGACGAAGCCTTCGAGTGTCTTGAGCGCTTCCTCTTCCTGGTCCAGCTCGAACAGCACCTCGGCCTGTCCGCTGGCCGCGGCTGCACTGTCCGGCTCGGTCGCCAGGGCCCGCTCAAAGTAGAACCGCGAGCGATCAAGCCGGGCCAGCGCGAAGTACGATCGGCCAAGACCCAGGAGCGCCTCGATATCGTCGGCGTCCTGCTTCAAAACCGTTTCATAGTGCTCGATCGCCTCGTGGTAGCGCTCCAGCAGTTCGTAGGTCGTCGCCAGTCCGGAGCGCGCGGCGAGATTGTCGGGTTCGAGTTCGCAGCCCTGCGTGAACTGCGCCAGCGCGGTCTCGTTGTCCTCCTGCATGCCCGCAACGGCGGCGCGAAACATCGTCAGCTCGAACGTCTTCGCACCGGCGGCTGCGGCGTCGGCGATGGCGCTCAGCGAACTGGGCACATCGCCCTTCGCCACGAACAGCTCCGCACGCAGCATGTGTGTCGACGGATCATTCGGAGCAATCTTTGCCGCGTGCGCGATCCACTTGGATGCTTCTTCAAAGCGCCCGTCGTCGAGGAGCAGTCGAAGCAGTTCCGTGATTGCGTCGAGATCTTCAGGCGCTTCCCGCAGATGAGCTCGCAGCTGACGATCACGCGGCTTCACGATGAACCCTGCCGCATCCGGTCGAGGCTCTCGGGAAATGGATACGTCGCAAACACGCCGACGGACGCGTTCCGCCACATCTGCACCGCAGGGTAGATGTCGCCTTCGAATCCCGCCGCGTGCATGGCCTTGAGCACAGCCTCGAACGAAGGCTCTTCACCGCGATGGTCGACCAGGCGGTTGGACTTCGCTCCGAGGAAGGAGACGCTCGCTGCAGGCTGGCGATCCATACGGCCTTCAAGCATCTTCGAGATCGTGCGGAATCCGCGGTAGATGTCTTCGAGCGTGAAGTGATCGCGATCCTGCGGGCGCATCAGCGCCAGCACCAGGATGCGGTCCAAATCAAACTTCAGCACGTACGGCTCGCGGTCTTCCTTCGAATGCAGCTGCACCGCCGAACGAAACGTCTTCGCGTACGACGTCACGGATGCGAGCGTCCACTGCGACGTGGGAACGAGACGCAAGATCTCACTCAGGATGCCGTGGCTGTTGTCATCGTCGTTGACGCCGCAGATCACCACGCGATAGCGGCTGCGCGTGATGTCGTCGAGCAGATGCTGCCCCCACTGGATGCGGATACGCCGGTCAAGCGCCACCGTTCGCGGGTCGCCCGCTGGAACGATGGCGATCTTCTCCATGCCTTTGGCGATCTGCATGAGCTGATCACCGTCATCGTTGTAAATGCGCTGTCCGGACATACGCCGAAGTATGCCATGACTCGCGTGGTTCGGGGACCCGCGCGCCGAAATCGACGGTGCTCAAGCGGTGGTGAAGCCGCTGGCGCGCCACGCCTGGCCCGCTCCGTCGCTTTGCGCGAGCGGCACCAGCATGTAGTCCGTGTTGAAGGTCGAGATTGCAAGCACGGGGATTGCAGCATCCGCGAGGGCGCAGCAAATACCTGAAAGTACGCCGACGACAGAGAAGTCAATCGATCCGCGGACTCGCCAGAGTGCGAACGGACCTTCGTGGCGAACATGCGACGGAATGTCGTGATACTCGGTCACAATCGAAAGTTCCTGCTCGCTTCGGCTGACGGTCGTGAAAGATCCGGCCATCCACGATGGAACAGGATCACGCGCCGGGAGCCGCGCGACACCAAAGACCCCGGGTTGGCGTTCGAGTGTGATCTGCATCGTCACACGACAATATTCACCATTCGGCCTGGCACGATGATCACCTTCTTGGGCTGCTTTCCGCCGAGCTGACGGATCACGTCCGCGTTGGCGAGCACGGTTGACTCGATCTCAGCGCTCGTTGCTCCGGTCGGCACGCATATGCGCGCCTTGACCTTGCCTTGAATCTGCACCGGCAGTTCGACTTCATCCTCGACGAGGAGCGCTGGATCGTGCGCCGGCCAGACCTCCCTGGTCACTGTCGTCGTGTGGCCGAGTCGATGCCAGAGCTCCTCTGCCACATGCGGCGCAAACGGCGAAAACAGGATCACAAAGCGTTCGAGCTGATGGCGCGTGAAACCGCCGAGCGTGTGATCGGGCATCTCCGTCGGCCGCGTCGCCGCGTTGATGAGCTCGATCAGCGCAGCGATCGCCGTGTTCAGCGAGAGCCGTTCAATCGCCTCACCGACCTTGTGAATCGTTCGATGCAGCAGCCGCTCGAGATCAGCGTCCGCCTGTGCGGCGAACAGCAGATCGCCACTGCGTTCGTCGACAGCGACACGCCAGGCGCGCTGCAGAAAACGGAACGATCCGACAATGTCGCGCGTGTTCCACGGCTTAGACGCCTCCAGCGGACCCATGTACATCTCATAGAGACGGAACGTGTCGGCGCCGTAGTCAGCGATGATGTCATCCGGATTGACGACGTTCTTCAGGCTCTTGCTCATCTTCGCGGTGACCTGCGTCACCGGCTCGCCGGTCGCTTTCTCGACGAACATGCCCTCGCGTGTTTCCTGCACGAGATCGACGGCAACGAGCGTCTTATCCGGCCGGTGATACGCATAGCTCGTGATCATCCCCTGATGAAACAGCTTGGCGAACGGTTCGGGCGTTCCGACGTGGCCAAGGTCAAACAGGACTTTGTGCCAGAAGCGCGCGTACAGCAGGTGGAGGACCGCATGCTCGCTGCCTCCGACGTAGAGATCGACACCGCGATCGCCCATCCAGTATCGCTCGGCCGCATGCTGCACAAACGCCGACCCGTCGCGCGGCGAGCAGTAGCGGAGGTAGTACCAGCACGATCCGGCCCAGCCGGGCATCGTGTTCGTCTCGCGCTGCACAGGCGCATCTGCCAGCAGATCACTTCCGTCGACACCCGCGGCGCCGGCAGTCGTGTGCACCCACTGCGTTGCCTTTCCCAGCGGAGGAAGCGGCGTTTCACTCTCGATCGGCTGGTAGTCGACGAGCTCAGGCAGGCGCACTGGCAGCGCGTGCTCGGCGACAGCGACATGCCGACCGTCCGTGCTGAACACGATCGGAAACGGTTCGCCCCAGTACCGCTGCCGACTGAAGAGCCAGTCACGCAACCTGTAGTTCACGCGACGACGGCCAAGGCCCTTCGTCTCGATCCACTTGGAGATCGCGGCCTTGGCGTCTTTCGTCGCGAGGCCGTTCAACGACACCTCGGCGTTCGCGCTGTTGATCGCGACACCGTCGCCACTGGTGGCACACTCGCCGGTCCACGACTGCCCGGGAGTCTCGACGACCGGCGTGATCGGCAGTGCGAACACTTTCGCAAATTCGAAGTCGCGCTCGTCATGCGCCGGCACCGCCATGATTGCGCCGGTGCCATATCCCATCAGCACGTAGTCGCTCGTCCAGATCGGAATCGCCTCTCCCGTCGCAGCATTCCTGGCGTAGAGACCGGTGAAGACACCTGTCTTCGTCTTCGACTCGGCCATGCGGTCAACGTCCGCGCGATTCCGCGCAATTGACACGTACGCGCTGAGTCCCGACGAATCGGTTTCCGTCGCGGGATCAGCGAGGACGCGTTCGATGAGCGGATGCTCAGGAGCGACGACCATATATGTCGCGCCGAACAGCGTGTCGGGGCGCGTGGTGAACACGGTGAGCGCTTCGTGCGGACTCTCCTGGCGAAGCAGGTGTTCGAGCTTCGAGACCCGCAGCACGTCACGCTGCTGTTCGTCCGCATCGACCACAGCGACGGCCGCTCCGAACGAGCGCGCTCGCCCGTGCAGCGTCAGCAGCTCGCCGATCTGCTTCGACCCGAGCATCGTGCCTGCGAGCGAAACCTGCACTTCGAGTCCGCTCATCGCGCGACAGCGTTCCTCGATGGCGCGCAACAGCTCGCCGCTGTGGTCCCGCAGTGCCGCCTCGATCGCCGCCATCGTGACGCGCATACGCAGATGGCCGGTCCCGCTCTCTTCGCGGGAGCGCAAGACCTCGAAGCGGATCTCGGCGCCCTCGCTGCGCCCGATCCACTCCGCCTGCATGACGCGCGTCGAATCGGGCCATTCCACGAGTGCCAGATCGTCGAGCAGCCGGTCGGCATATGCAGTGATGCGAAACATCCACTGCCGCAGAGGCAGGCGCAGCACCGGATACTGCCCGCGCTCGCTTCGTCCGTCGATGACTTCTTCGTTGGCGAGCACTGTTCCCAGCTTGGGGCACCAGTTCACTGTCTGCTCGCCGATGTACGCGAGCCGGAAGCCGTCGAGGTAGCGCTGCCGCTGCGCCGCGCTGGCGCGCGACCAGCGGACGCGCTCCCCCGCAACTTCGAACATCGCGTCGCTCTTGCTGAGTCGTTCGACCAGCTCGGCAATCGGCCGCGCTTTGCCCTGCTTGGGATCAAACCACGCGTGGTACGCCTGCAGCCAGATCCACTGCGTCCAGCGGTAATACTCGGGATCGATCGTCGCAAACTCGCGCGACCAGTCGTAGCAGAAGCCGAATCGCTTCAACTGCCGGCGAAACGTGTCGATCGCCTTCTTCGTCGTCTCCGCAGGATGGACGCCGGTCTGCACCGCGTACTGCTCTGCCGGCAGTCCGAACGCATCCCATCCCATCGGATGGAGCACATTGAAGCCTCTGAGCCGCTTGTACCGGCACACGATGTCCGTCGCCGTGTAGCCCTCTGGATGACCGACATGCAGACCGGCACCGGACGGATACGGAAACATGTCGAGCGCGTAGAACTTCGGCTTCGAAGCATCGAATCCGGGCTCGTCCGGATTCGGCTGCCGATACGTCTGCTGCGCTTCCCACCAATCCTGCCACCGAACTTCGATCGCGCCAGCGAAGCCTGCGGTGTAACGATGCGGTGTCTGCTGCGGCGGCTCCGCCGGGTGTTCGTTGACAGTAGTGATCGTCTCGGCCATTCAGTTCGTCCTGCACTGCACTGCACTCAGTCCTTCTTGACCACCGCGGGGATGCGCCCGCCCTTCGAACGATCAAGGTGCGAAATGTGCTTCAGCGTCTCGCCGACGAGGTAGAACGAACCCGTGACGCAGACCAGGTCTTCGCGGCTGACGGCGCGCGTCGCGAGCTCGAGCGCCTCCGGCAGGGATCGCGCCACCTGGCTCATCTTGCCGCTGCGCTCCATGAAAAGCCGCTGCAGTTCATCGGGATCTGCGGCGCGGGCATTGGACTGCGCCCGCGTGAAGATCACTTTGTCCGCGCCGAGATTGACCCGATCGAGCAGCGTCGGCACGTCCTTGTCGGCGCAGCACCCAAACACGCACACCATCGAGTCATATGGCACGTGTGCTCCGACACAGCGCATCAGCGCGCTCATGGACGCAGGATTGTGCGCACCATCGACAAGCACCCGCGGTCGATCCCAGACCAGCTGCATGCGCCCGAGAATCTTCGTCTTCGCGAGACCTGCCGTGATCTTCTCTTCCGGACAGTCGAACCCGACACTCTTCAGATGATCGATCGCCGCCAGTGCCAGCCCGCAGTTGCCGGCCTGATGCTCGCCCGGTAGCGGCACGGGCAGATGCTCCAGCCGCGATGTCTTTGAGTAGAGGCACACTCGCGTGTGCGGACCAAGATCATCGGTGGAGCAGAAGCGGCTGGAAAACTCGATGTCCTTGTTGACGATGCGGAGCGGCGCGCCGACGCGCTCGGCCACTTCGGCGATCGCTTTCTCAACCGCCGGCTCACTTTCAAAGATGAACGCCGGCACGGACTTCTTGAAAATGCCGGCTTTCTCCCGAGCGATTTCCGCCAGCGAGCTGCCGAGCAGCTTCATGTGATCAAAATCGATGGAGGTGATGATCGTCGCCTCGGGCTGAATCACGTTCGTTGAATCGAGACGCCCACCGAGCCCGACTTCGATCACGGCGATATCGACAGCGCGCTCCGCAAAGTAGAGGAACCCGACAGCAGTAATCACCTCGAAGAAGGTGGGCTCCGAATCGAGCTTCGCGGCAGCGTTCGCGACCTGCTTCAGCAGCTCGGTGAAGTCCGACTTCTCAATCGACACACCGTTGATCTGCACACGTTCGCGCAGATCGACGAGATGCGGACTGGTATACATGCCGACCGCGTATCCGCACTCCTGCAGCATCGCGGCGAGCATTGCGGACGTCGAACCCTTGCCGTTCGTGCCCGCGACGTGCACCGAACGAAACTGCGCCTGCGGATTGCCGAGCTTCTCCAGCAGCGCGTGCATGCGATCGAGCTTGAACGCATCATCGGTGTACTTGACGACGCGCATGCGTTCGACATCAGTGCGCTCGAGCAGCCAGCGCACAGCGGCGGAGTAGTTCGAGATGTCAGTGTTCTTCATCACGCCGCCGCCCTTCGCTGGCGCCGCGGACTTTGCGTGTTCAGTTGCGGCACTCTTTGAGGCTGGCGCGGAAGGTCGGGGGGATGTCCGCGGAGAGGCGGGGGCGGCAGAGGTTGGCGTGACGGACGGTGAGGATGTGGAGGTATCGCGGCCTTTCGATCGCGGTACCGACTGTTTGGCCATGGGACGGACAGTTTAACGATCGCGGGCTGCAGATTCAAATACGTGCATGTAAAACGCTTCTGCGCAACGACTTACGTCGTCGTTTGGTTGTCGAGGTTCTGGAACGTCGTATTCGTTCCGAATCAGCCTCAACTAGCGCCCCCATCCGGACCGACGTTACCGGAAGCAATGACACGAAACGAACGAAAGCGGACCGTCGCCAACGAGGCGTGGCGCGCCCTGCGCATCATGAGTGAGTTTGTAGACGCCGTCGACACAATGAGCCGTATTCCGCCGGCAATCAGCGTGTTTGGCTCTGCCCGCACCAAACCCGACGACCCGTATTACCTGAAGGCGGTCGAATGCGGCGCGCTGCTCGCCGCCAAGGACTTCGCGGTCATCACCGGCGGCGGTCCCGGCATCATGGAGGCGGCGAACAAGGGCGCGATCGAGGCTGGCGGTGTCTCCGTCGGACTCAACATCTCGCTGCCGACTGAGCAGGCGCCCAACCCGTATCAAAACATCGAAATCGACTTTCGCTACTTCTTCATCCGCAAGGTGATGTTCGTGAAGTACGCGCGCGGCTTCATCATCTTTCCCGGCGGCTTCGGAACGATGGACGAGTTCTTCGAGGCGCTCACGTTGATGCAGACCTTGAAGATCGTGCCATTCCCTGTCGTGCTGATCGGCACCAAGTTCTGGTCGGGGCTGCTCGACTGGTTCCGCAGCACACTTGACGAATCGTTCCACACGATCTCGTCGACGGACTTCTCCCTCTTCCATCTCACGGACGATGTCGAAGAAGCGGTGCGCATCGTGCATGACGCATATCTCGGCCAGCTCGATGTCGCAACGTCGCTCCCGCGATTCAGCACGGACGACGAAGCGCAGGAAAGCGGCGAGGGCACACGTCGGGGTGTCATGCCTCGACAGCGCGGGGTGCCTGAAGAGACCGCCATCGACGGGCCCATCTGATCCGGCGTCAGCGCCACTCGTGCTTGGGATAACGTCGGCGCATCTCATTTCGCAGCTCCGGATAGAGCGACTTCCAGAAGTTGGCGAGGTCACTCGTCACTTGCAGCGGACGATGGTTCGGCCCGGTGATTTCAAGCGTGATCGGCACGCGGCCGCCGGCCACGGTCGGTGTGACGGACTCGTCGTACAGGTCCTGAATCTTCGCGCGGCCGCGTGGTGCCGCGCCGGCCTGATACGCGATGCGCATGCGGAATCCGCGTTTCAGCTGCACTGATTCCGGCGCCATCGCCCGCACGAACTCCTGCTCGCTCCATGACAGCGCGTTCTTCACGATGTCGAGACACGGGCGGCCGCGCACCTCGCTCGCGCGCGTCGCACCGCTGACGATTTCATGGCGAATGACGTCAAGATCGTCCTGCGCGTACGCGATAAGTTCGCGTTCAGGGAACCACTGGGCGACACAGCGAACCCGCGCGATCCACTGTTCGACCGCGTCGTTCCAATGCTCGAGCTCAATCGTTCGATCGTTGATGCACTCGACGAGCGCACGCTCCACCGCCGGTGAGGGCTTCGCAGGGCGCGCCGTCGCGGCGATGACGATCGAATCGAACCGATCCTCTTCGATCGCATCCACCGCCTTCGAATCGCCGTTCCACCGCACCGTGATCGCGTTTGAGAACCGCTGAGGCAGCGCGGCCTCCACCACGGCGCGCGGCAGCGGACTCACCATCGACAGCGTCGCGAGGCGATCGTCGCCCTGACCGGTCTCCCGCACTTCCAGCGCCAGCAGGAATCCGTCCTGCTGCACGATCGTGTTGTTGTCGAGCACGACGCGTCGTCGTCCTTCCACATGACAATGCGGCCGCTGCCGATCGGGGCGCCACGCGACATGGTCGGGAAATCCCGCCAGGAGACATGCGATGCCGGCGCCGCCGTCGGCTTCGTGCATCGGCCGACTGCCCCCGATTGCCGTCGCAATCCGTTCCAGCTGCTCCGCCGCCTGCGCGCACTCGCGCGCAGCGACCGAGTGCATCTCGATGCGATGGCGATTGTCGCGCAGCCGGCCCGACTGCCACTGCGTGAGCAGCCGCTCCCGCGCGAGAACGTCTGAAACCGGATCATTCTTCTCGAGCGCATCGCGAAGGGCCGTCGGCGAGGCATCAATCACAAACTCCTTCTCCGCGGCAACTGCTGCAAGCCGCGCGGCAAGGCGCGGACATCCGCGGCGAGCGCCTTCGATCAGCACCCGCGCAAGACGAGGCACCGCGGGCATGCCTGCCATCTGGCGCCCCAGCTCCGTGATCGCGCCGCTCGCATCCGTGGCCTGCAGCATGTGCAGGCAAGCTTCTGCCCGCGCGACCATCGCGGGTGCCGGCGGCTCAAACCACGGGAACTGTTCGTGCGTCCCGATGCCCAGCGCCTTCAGCCGCAGCGTCGGTTCGGCAAGATCCACCCGCGCGATCTCCGCGTCGGCGTACGCCGCTCGCTGATGATGATCCTTCTCCGTCCACAACCGCACACAGTGTCCCGCCGCCACGCGACCGGCACGACCGGTGCGCTGTTCGGCGGTCGCGCGCGAGATCGGCTCGACGCGCAGCGTGTTCAGTCCGCGCTTTGGATCGACGCGATGCACGCGCGCTGTTCCTGAGTCGATCACCGCGCGCACGCCCTCGATCGTGATAGACGTTTCGGCCACGTTTGTGGCGACGATGACGCGGCGCTGCGCGCATGGTTCGACCGCGCGGTCCTGTTCCGCCGGCGGAAGAGATCCGTGCAGCGGAACGATGAGCAGCTCTTCGCCGCGTCGCTCTGCCACCGCGCTGCACGCGGCGATGGTCCGATCGATCTCGAACGCGCCCGGCATGAAGATGAGCACGTCGCCACGCTCGTCCTGCGCCGACTCTGCAGTGAGCAACTGTTCGAGCGCACCGGCCGCCAGTTCCCACACGGGTTTGGTCGGCGATCGATCGAGATACGACACCGTCACAGGAAACACGCGGCCGGATGCAGAGAGCACCGGCGCGTTGTCGAGATACGACGCGACGCGGCCGGCATCGAGCGTGGCGCTCATCACCGCGAGTTTGAGATCTGGTCGCGATGTCTCCTGAAGCCGCTTGATCAGTCCAAGCGCCAAGTCTGCGTCGATCGACCGTTCGTGAAACTCGTCGATCACGACGGCGCCGACGCCCGGGAGCGTCGGTGCGCCCTGCAGGATCCGCAGGAAGACTCCCTCCGTCACAAAGCGAATGCGCGTCGCTGCCGAGACGCGCGACTCGAACCGGGTCTGGTAGCCGACCAGCCCCCCCACCTCTGAATTCATCTCCAGCGCTACGCGCCGCGCGGTCATTCGAGCCGCCAGACGGCGCGGTTCGAGCACAACGATCTGTCCGCGCACGGCCGGGCAGCCGGCGAGCATTTGCGGTACTTGCGTCGTCTTGCCCGAGCCGGTCGGCGCCGTCAAAACGAAGCGGGCGCCGCTGCGGACCGCGTTCAGAATGGATTCCCGGATCGAGAGAACAGGCAGCACAGCGAGGAGGGTAGCGACTCTCCCCGTTCTGGCCGATGATGGCCTCCCTATGTCCGAACCCAGCGCATCGTCATCGCCTCGCCCTCTCGAGCAGCTCCGCACACTCATTGACGGTGTTGATGCCCGGCTGGTCGAATTGATCGCCGAGCGCGCCCGCATCGTCCAGGAGGTCGGCGCGGCGAAGCGCTCGACTGGCACATCGGTCTATGTTCCGCATCGTGAACGCGAAGTGATCGAGCGCGCCGTGGCGCGCAATCCCGGACCTCTGTCGTCGCGCACCATCGAAGCAGTCTTCCGCGAAATCATGTCAGGAAGCTTCGTTCTGGAAACGCCCCCACGGATTGGCTACCTCGGTCCTGCCGGAAGTTTCAGCCATCTCGCTGCAGTCCGACACTTCGGTTCGAGTGTGGAACTGCTCGATCTGCACGACATCGAACACGTGTTCGAAGAGGTCGCTGCGGGACGGGTCGATCACGGGCTTGTGCCGTACGAGAACTCGATCGGCGGTTCGGTCACCGAGACGCTCGACGCATTTCAATCGCATGACGTGCGAGTCTGCGCCGAAGCCCTCGTCAGCGTGAGTCAGTCACTGATGGCGCAATGCGCTCCGAACGAAGTGCGGCGCATCACCTCCAAGCAGGAAGCGCTGTCGCAATGTCGCCATTGGCTTTCGCGCCACTTTCCGGACATCGAGCTCATCGCGGCCGCCAGCACCTCCGCTGCAGTGCAGGAAGCTGCGCGCGCACCAGGCACCGCTGCGGTCGGATCTGCGCTCGCGGGCCAGCTGTACGGCGTGCCGGTGCTGTTTGAGCGCATCGAGGACAAGCCCGGCAATGTGACACGTTTTCTCGTGCTGGCGCGCGCTGCGGCGCAGCCGACTGGAAGCGACAAAGCGACAGTGATGTTCACGACCGCCAACAAGCCAGGCGCGCTTGTTGATGTGCTCGCGGCGTTCCGCGACGCGAGCGTCAACCTTTCGCACATCGAGAAACGACCAAGTCGGCGCGAGAACTGGCAGTACACATTCTTCATCGACTGTGATCTGCATGAGTCGCACGCATCGATGCGCGGCGCACTTGAGGAGGCGCGCAGTCACTGCGTTGAACTGCGCGTCCTGGGAAGCTATCCGCGCGCCGAGCGCGTGCTCTGAACTCACTTCAGGACGTGCTTGCGCATGTCATCCATGAACCGCGTGATCTGCCCCTGCTCCTTGGGTGATGACGCCTGCTGCACGTCGCTCTCCCAGAAGTCGAGGAATCGCGAGGCGCCTTTGTCAGTGAGCCGACCGACGCGGTTCGGATCGCGCTGCCGCGTGGCGTCTTTCTTTGCGTCGTCCTTGAACTGCTGCACGCGCTCACCGTCCGGCGCATCGCCAGCTTCGCCCGTTGTCATCCGCTCCGCCGTCTTCAGCCATTCGGCGAGCCAGCCGTCGAGAAATGCTGCCCTTTCCGCTTCTGGCAGATCGATGTAGGTCGCAGCACCCTCCGCAAGAATGTCCTTCGCGAGGACGCGCGCGTTTTGCCGGAGCTGTTCGCGCATCGGTCCGCCGATCCCCGCGAGAAAACCCGCCATCATCGCGGAGTCACCCTGATTCATGCCTCGGAATCGATCAGCAAAGTCGAGCAGGAACTGCATCCGCTCTTTAAGCGGGAGCTGGCTGAAGTCGTCCATCGCGAGATAGCCGAGCACGTCGTTCACCGGCGCGTCGAAGATGGACGGTGGCGGTTGCCAGCGAACAACGAACCACCAGTAGCCTGCGCCTGACGCGCCGAGCGCCACCAGCACCGCGCTCAGTGCCATGAAGAGCTCGCGGCGACGCTCGCTAAGGAACGTGTCGAATGAATCGCGAATGTCGGCGTAACTGGTCATGGTGTCGTCGCCAGCGTGCTCACTCGGCTACCTCCATGTCGTCCGTGATGACGAAATGTCCGGTGCGGCCGTCGAAGTACACCGCGTTCTTGGGATTGCGGTCGCCGATCGGATGGCGATCCTGACTGTCGGTGATGACTGCAAAGTCGATGCTGTTCTCGTAGAAGCGTGTCACGAGTTTGCTCTCGGCATCGCGCTGCAGCTTGTCCTTGACTGCCTGCGACATCGAGGGATTCATGATGAAGGGCGCCATGGCCTGCTGCACAGCGATCTGAATCTGTGGCGTGTATCGGATCAGACCCGGGAGATACATGTAGCTCGTCCCCGTCGAGAGCGAGCCTTCTTCATCGAAATCCGCGGCGCAGCGCCAGCACTCGCAATCCTTCTCGACGAAGCCCTTCAGCGTTTCCGGCAGGCCGCCTTGCGGACCATCCGCCGTCGCGACAGGAACGAACTCGCACATCGGCAGGTAGTCGCGATTCGACTGGCGATACATGTCGACGCAGACCCAGATCTGCCGCATGTTGTTCGTGCAGCTCACGGAGCGCGCTTCCGCCTGGAACAGCTTCGCTGTCGGAATGACGATCGCCATCAGGACGGAGATGATCGCCAACGTGACGAGCAGTTCCGTGAGTGTGAAACCTCGGTTGCGCATCCAAACACCCCCTTGCGGCAATGTCCGTTATATCGCAGATTCCTTCGTCGGCTGCTCATTCTTCTTCAAACATCGCCTCAATAAATCGCTCGGGATCGAATGGTGCCACGTCCTCTGGACGTTCGCCGACCCCGACCAGTTTGACCGGAACATCGAGCGCATCACGGATCGCCACGACGATACCGCCTTTGGCGGTTCCGTCGAGTTTGGCAAGAAAAATGCCGGTGACCTCCGCAGCGGTTTTGAAGATCCGCGCCTGTTCGATCGCGTTCTGTCCGCTCGTCGCATCGAGCACCAGCAAGGTCTCGTGCGGCGCGCCCGGAATTCTTTTTTGCACCACAGCCTTGATCTTGGTGAGCTGGCGCATGAGGTGCTCCTGGGTGTGCAGGCGGCCGGCCGTGTCGATCAGCAGAACATCGACGTTGCGGGCAATCGCTGCGTTGCACGCGTCGAATGCGACCGCTGCGGGATCAGCGTTCTGAGCTCCCTTCACGATGTCGACTCCGATGCGCCCCGCCCAGATCGAGAGCTGCGCCACCGCGCCGGCGCGAAACGTGTCGGCGGCCGCAAGCAGGACTGTCCGCCCCTCGTCGCGAAGGCTCTTCGCAATTTTTGCAACGCTCGTCGTCTTGCCTGCTCCGTTCACGCCGACGACCAAGATCACCGTCGGCCTGGTCGGAGCAGTGACGATGCGCCGATCTTCATCCGTCCAGCGCGCCTTGAGCTGCGCTTTCAGAAATTCGAGCGCCTCGTCGCCCTTGGCAATTTTTCCTGCGCGATAGTCGGCGCGGAGCGCGCCGACTATCTCGCGTGTCGCCTTCACGCCGACGTCCGCGCCGATGAGCCGGCGTTCGATCTCATCGATCAGCTCTTCGCTCAGCTGTCGTCCGCGCAGAAGACTGCGAAGTCCCGCGCCGAGCACTTCCGCTGTCTTCTGCAATCCGCGCTTGACCGCCGCGAACGCTGACTTGAAAAGCCCCATCGGTCAGCTTCCCTCGGGATTCGTGGAGGGGGAATCGTGCGCCGATGATTCGCCCGAGTCGGCACCGCTCCGACCGAGCTGCGTCCAGAGCCGATCGAGCAAGGCGTTGACGAACGCGCCACTTTTCTCGCTGCCGAACTCCTTCGCCAGTTCGACTGCTTCGTTGATGGCCACTTTGGCGGGCACCTCGCCATAGACGATCTCGTAGTACGCGAGCCGCAGCAGATTCCGGTCAATCACCGGCTGCCGATGCGTCGGCCACTCCGTGGCAAACGGACGCAGCGCCGTGTCGGCTTCATTCCGGAACTCCCAGGCCAGCGTCGCGAGGTCAAATCCCCGCGCGTGGTCGTCGGCAGTGCCGGGACTCTCTTCCAACGTTGACTTCACGATCGCGTGATCGGCCGCTGCGACCACGTCAAACTGATACATCGCCTGCAGGGCACATCGTCGCACCTCGCGATTGGCCCGAATGACACTGCTCATCGGACAGCTTTCCGCGTTGCGAGCGCGTCCAGAGCGCGAAGTGCGCCGCACGCAATGAGCGCCGCCGCCATTGCTTCTTCCCCTTTGTTGCCCTTGGCCCCGCCCGCACGCGCCTCCGCCTGGAGGAGCGTCTGGCAGGTCAGCACGCCAAACGCTGTCGGCTTGCCGGTTTCCAGCGCAATCTCCTGCAAGGCGTGCGCGACTGACTCGCTGATGTGGCGATCGTGAGTCGTTTCGCCCGTCAGGACAAGGCCGACTGCAACGACGGCGTCCACATCATCGCGACGCAGGAGGCAGGCCGCGACGACCGGCAGTTCGAACGCTCCCGGCGCGTCAATCCGAAGGAAGTCCTGTTCCTGGCCGCCATTCTCAAAAAATACCTTCGCGGCGCCATCGGCGAGCCGACCCACGATCCGATCGTGATAGCGGCTGACGACGACCGCGACGCGGACACCGCGAGCGTTCGGTTGGAGTGGAACCGGAACCTGCATGAAGCGGCGAATGGTAGCCGAAGCCCTCGGGACCAACTTGCGCAGCGTGGAGCCAAGCGATCCACCCGCTGCACACCGTATATTTCAGCGGTGCGCCGCACACTGCTACGCCTGCTGACAACCGTTCAACTCACACGGCTCACCATGGCCTACGGGGCGATCGCAGATCTGTGGCTCGTGATTCTGCTCACGCGCGCGGATGCTTCTTACGCTGATGTCCCTGCATCACAGTGGCCCTTGTGGATCGCGCTGGCAGCGGGACTGTGCGTCGCCGTCGGGTTGTTCACGTTCGGTGCGTCGTTGAATGACGTGCTCGACGCGCGTCACGACCGTGCATTCAGCCCGCAAAGGCCGATTCCCGCCGGACGCATCCGACCGGATCAGGCGGCGATCATCACGAGCGTGTGCCTCGTCGCAGCCACGCTCGCCGGAAGCCTGTTCGGCGCTCCGGCGGTCGTCACGCTGATGCTAGTGGCGCTCGGAATTGTTTTTTATAATGTTGTTGGGAAGCATGTTCCCGCTGTGGGATTTGTCACGATCGGTCTGGTTCACGCCGCGCACATGGCGATTCCGAACCACGACTTCTCATTCACACTTCCCATCTGGCTTTCGATGACTCACGCGATGGTTGTCGCGATTCTCGTCCATCGGCTGGAGGACAAGCGCCCGGCCGCGTCACCGCTCGCTCTGGTCGCAACCGCGATCGGATGGGCGTTCTGGTCGGCGATCGTGCTGAGCTGGGGACTGTGGCACACGCGTGGAGAGTGGCCGCTCGACACGCCGATCTGGCCGGGGGTTCTGTGGCCCTGCGCTGCGGTCGTGGGATTTGGCGTGGTCGCCGTGATGAAGACGCGGGGTCAGACTGGCCTGGTCGGCAGCGAGAAACTGCGCCGCTACGGTGCCATGTGGCAAAGCCTGTACGCGGTGGCGTGGTGCGCCGCAATGGGACTGTGGACACAGGCCCTGATGCTTGGAGGCGTGGCGGCGGGAGGGTTCGTCGTGATGACGGCGCTCAAGGAGATGGCGATGTTCACGACATCGCCGGTCGGCTATCGCGAAGTGTGACTGGCGCGCAATGTGGGTGGATGAATGTGGCGGTACGATCCGCGGCAATGTCGCGATCAACTGCAGGACGCGTGCCGCAGCAACCAAAGACCCGCGTGCGGCAGCGCGCCGTCACCATCTCGCTTGCGGTTTCGCTCACGGGCGCCATGGCGCTCGCCGCGCCCGCGGTGCAGGACGCGCCTGGAACGGGCGCCCGCGACGACAGCACGCCTGACAGGCGTCGAGTCGCCATCACCGGCGACCGGTTGAGCGGCTTCATCCTCCCGATCGCACCGGTGTCCTCCGATCTGGTGCTTGCCGCGGCAAACGCGTGGACATGGCAGGTGGATGACACGCAACGGATCCAGCTCGAGGGGGATGTACGCGTGCGTCTCGGGTCGTACTCCTTCTCCGCCGAGCGCGCCGTCATCTGGATCAATCGACTGCCGACGGCCGCGGGCGAAGTGAATCAGATCGCGATCTATTTCGATCATGCAGACGAGCCGACGCAGAGGGCCGGTTTCGGCGCGGCGGGTGATGATCTGCTGGTCACCGCCAGCACACGCGGCGATGTTCTCCTGCGCGTCATCAATCGCAGCGCGAGCCCAGCGCCACCGTCCCCGTTCGTCGCACGTGGACAGACGCGCCTCGCCGGATACCTGCGCACACTCGCGCGGCAGATCGAGGATGGCGAAGCCCGCATGTCACCGCTTCCGCGCATCGATGTTCCCGTGATGCAGACGGATCCGCCTCCTGCGCCCGGCCAGCCGGCGATGCCCCGTCCCCCGACGATCGGCCCGGGCGATGCAGCATCCATCAGACTGCCCCCGCCTCCGACGTCGCTGCCGATCATTCGGCCGGACGGTGTCGTCATGTTCTCGGCGAAGGACATCATCGTCGATGAACACGATGCGACGATGGACGTCATCACCGTCACCGGTTCCGTGATGATCGAGTACGACGCTGATGCGCCGGAAGGGCCGCAGAGGCTCGAGATGCGCGCCGAGCGCGGTGTGATCTTCCTCGAGGACGGGGCGATCCGATCCTTGCGCGATGGAGGCCGGACGCTCAGCCCTGCAGAGATCACCGGCGTGTATCTCGAGGGCGGAGTCGTTGCGACCGATGGCAAGTACACAGTGCGCGGATCGAAGGTCTTCTACGATTTTGCCAACAACCGCGCGACGATCGTCGACGCCGTGCTGCGCACGTTCGCCCGCTTCGGCCGGCCGGTGACGCTGTACGCACGGGCCGCTGAGATGCGGCAAGTCGCACGCGACGAGTTTCAGGCAGACGATGCGTCGATCTCGACGAGCGAGTTTTTCATTCCGCATCTTTCGGTCGGCGCCGAGCGCGTCACCATCACCCAACCGCCTCCGGAGATGGACGGTCCTGCGACGATCAAGGCCGAGACGATCACGTTCCGCGCCGGCACAGTGCCGTTCTTCGCTTTACCCGGATTTGAAGGGGCAATCGAGCCGCAGCCGCTGCGATCGGTCAACGTCGGATTCCGCTCCGAACTCGGCGCCGAGATCATGACACGTTGGGATCTCTACCAACTGCTGGGCATGGCGCCGCCCGACGGTGTGGATGCAGTGCTGAGCGCGGGCGGCTACACCGAGCGCGGACCGGCACTCGGCACCAGGTTTTCGCTCAGCCGCGGAGCGATGGTCGGCGATCTGGATCTGTTCGGCCTATATGACGGAGGCGGGACGGACAGGACCGCGTCGGGGCTCGACGTCGAGCAAGACTCGGGCTTCCGCGGCATCGCCGACGGCGAGTTTCAGACACCGCTGTCCACCGACGTCATGCTGCAGGCCCAGCTCGCGTACATCAGCGACGAGACGTTCGTGACTTCGTGGCGCCGTTCCGATTTCTCCAACCGCCGCGAGTATGAGACGAGCGTCTACCTCGTGTCACAGACGGAAAACACGGCGCTCACGCTGCTCGCCAAGTACGGACTCAACGGCGCGCTGTCCAACTCGTACCTGCTCGCGGGCCCCGGATATCAGGTCGACAAGCTTCCTGAGCTCGCGTATCGCCGCTACGGCGATGACATCTGGAGCGGCCTGTCATGGACGCAGGTGTGGAGCGCGAGCATGATGGCGCTGCGGCCGACGAAAGGTTCGCCCGGCTCGCTGGGCATTCCGCGCTTCGCGTTTGATCTTCCAACCGCGAACAGCAACATCGCGGACGCCTACTTCGACGCAGGCTATACGGATGACTACGTGGGCCGCGTCTACACGCGTCACGCGCTGAGTCGGCCGTTTGGCGAAAACAACTGGAGCATCGTTCCATTTGCGAGCGGTCAGGCAGCCGGCTATTTCATGGAGGACTTCAAAGCCTACTCGCCCGATGCAGAGGAGATCACGTTCAGCGCCGGCGGCGGCGTTCGCGCCAGCGCCCGCTTCGTGCGCATCGATGACAAGGCCGAGAGCCGGCTGTTCGACATCCATCGCATTCGTCACATCATCGAACCAAATTCGACGCTGTGGGGAGGGTGGTCCAACATCGACCCGGGCGATGTTCCGATCTATGACCAGGACGTTGAAGGAGCGAACGGCGGCGCTGCGGCGCAGTTCGGCGTGCGACAGCAATGGCAAACGCAGCGCGGTGGACCGGGCGCATGGGAGTCAGTGAACTTCATCACGGTCGATACAGGCGTCGTGTTCAACGACGGCGGCAGCGATTTTCAGCAGGAGGACGCCCGCAATCCCTACGTGATGGCGCAGTCCGCGCTGCCAGCTTTTTACACATGGCGACCGGAACTCTCGCAGTTCGGCAGTCACCTGTACGGAATGGGCGCCTGGCAGATCTCCGACACGTTCACGATTGCCGGTACCGGCACATATCTCCTCGAAGACCGCACCGGTGTCACCGATCCCGATGCGATTCTGGAGAATCTCGCGAAGGGGTCCATCGGTCTCGAGATGCGCCACTCGACCGATGTCAGCACGTACCTTGAGTATCGTTATATCGCACCGACGTCGTCCGAACTCCTGCAGCTCGGCGTCCTCTACCAGGTCGGAAAGAAGTATCTGATCGCATTCAGTCCGCAGTATGACTTGCAGGCTGGCGAACTCCGACGCATTCAGGGATCCCTGTCGCGCACATTCCCCGACTTCAATCTTCATCTGAACGCCGGCTACGACCTCATCGAAGACCAGACATCGGTGAGCCTGTCGCTGCGGATTCCAGCGGAAACGTCCTACAGCGGCTGGAGTGGCGTGCCGCACTTCGGGGACGTGCGGTGAGGAAAGTGAGAAGGCAGAAGGCAGAAGTACCGAAATGTGGGGCCGGTTCTTGCTTCCTAACGCGCCTCGTCTTTGAACATGCGCGCGGAACGTGAGGGGCGCCGCAGCGTTAGCCCCCGCGAGCGGCGAACACCTCGTGCAGGAACGACACGACCGCGGCGGCCCGGGCGACATTGCCATCCCTCGCCGCTTCGGCCGCACGCGATCCAACTCGGAAACGATCCCGAGCCGTTCGGCCCAGACATCGAGGTAGCGCCAGTCCAGGGACTCCGCGCCTTGGACTGCGATCATCGAAGCGATATCGCGAAGGTGCTTCGACGACCCGCCTTCGCGAAAGAACTCGAGCTTCTTCAGGAGCACATCCTCTGGAGACGCAAACGGCTCACTCCGGCCGTCCGGCATCTGGATACGACGCACTCTGCTGAACCGGGCGTCGTCGTGCGCCGTTCCCCGCGCGACGACGATGTCCGCCTTCAGCCCCGAGGGTACATGGATGACATCGAACATCCCGCGACGACGGGCGGCATCTACGGCCGCCTCGGCACTGACGTACCACTCGTGGCCAACGAAGGAACCCGCGAAGAGCGCGGCCTGGCGCTCATCCATCCGCACCACGATGTCGATGTCGTTCGTAAAACGAGGCTCGCCGAACACGGTTGAGGCGACCGACCCGGTGACGAATCGAAGGCAGCCGAATCGGTCAAGCCGCTCCCCGACCAGACGCAGCAGTTCCGTGGGCAGCATCAGTCGTGCCCGTCCGCTCCCGAGCGGCACGCCATGCGCCGCGCGGTCTCAGCGGCCACCTTGTCTTCCGACCAACCAGGATGCTGGGCTGCCACGCCGCAGCGCACGAGGGTAACGGCCGAACGCCACAGAGCGTCGAGCGCCGAGAGCTTGGCACTCGCAGGCTGTGAACGCAACACGGCGAGGAGCGCCGGATCGCATCGGTCATCCGCTGGGTGGGACCGGCTCGGATCAATCATGTTTGGATGATACGCGGCAAGCACTTCGGACCTCCCGCGCGACGCCTGCCGCCGGAGTTGCCGATGCCGCTGATGTCCGGGTGCACCGCACGGCTCCGTGACGTATCGCCAAACGAGGTCACGCTCCCTCGCCGAAGCACCGCGGCCGCGCGACGGCCCTTGCGCGCGTGTGAGTCGTTGCCAACAGCCGGACGAGGTCAGCAGCGCCATCAAGTCCAAAAGAGCACCGGTGAGCACCGTCATGCCGCGGGCTTCATCGTCGTTCATGGAACCGCCCATTGCGGCGCTTACGGCGGTGTCCACCCGTTCGTTCGCAGATTCTCGATGATGCCTTCGCGCACCGTGGCCGATGCGTCCTGTTGCCGTTTGTCGCCTGCACTCAGCTCGATCCAGCATTGAACGGGCGAAGCGTTCGCGAGCGTGCCCCCGCTCGCTTGCGCCGTCGCGCGCGAAGTCGTGTCGACACCGCGGCAGTCAAAGTAGACCGTGGGATCGCGCGTCTCGATGAGTTCGAGATCAGGGAAGCGGGATGACTCCTCCAGTCCCTCACCCAGTCCCTCACCCAGTCTCGCGCGGACCGCTTCGATTGAGTCGCAGTAGCACTGCACGGTGTCCTCCCGCGGCATAATCGCGTAGGCGTCGACGGAAGCGGTGCCGGTCAGGGGATGCGCCGGCCCGTCGGGAATCGGTTCGGCTCGCCGGTGCGGCGGACGAACATCTCGCCCGGGATGACAACGATTCCGTTACCGCTCAGGTCGACGCCGCTGATCCCGCGCTCCTCAAGCTCGTTCAGTCGCTCTGGCGAAAGGTAGGGCGTCACGATCATGGGCCGCCGCTCCCGCGCTGCGGCGGCGCGCTCAATCCGGTCCAGCGCTTCCCGAAACGACTTCGGGGTGGTTTGGACCCGCACTGCCGCGACAAACCGGTATGCCTTGGACGCCAAGCGGATGTCGATGTAAACATCAGGGCGATCCGCGCGGCCCTCCGCGGCGGCGGGCTCGACCCCAACCAGCTCAACCTGGAGCGGAGGGAAAGTGACCAACCCTTTTCGGGGTCTTCCGGCTTTCCTGTGGGTGACGCTGCCGCGTTCCGCAGCCCGGGCTCCGTCCGCAGGCCGGCGCCAGAGAAAAGGAAGGCCATCTTTCGGGC
>JAWXBD010000257.1:0-13711 GCA_034439815.1 Phycisphaerae bacterium | reverse complement strand
GCGGCCAATCACAACTGCGAGCACGCGATCGGGATTCGGCGGAGTGTCGGAGCGCTGTTCACACGGAGTGTTCATTGAGCAGTTCCTGGCGCACGCGACCTAAGGCTGACGGATGCGCAACGCTTCGCACGAATCACCGAGCTCGCGACGGTACTGCCGGCGTCGTTGCACGAGCGCCCGCCACAAGTCGAGCACTGCGCCGCGATCGATGTTACCCACCGTATTCTCACCAACCAGATCGAGTTCCGAAACGGGAACGTTGCCGTCGCTGAACACGGTCATCCGCCGATGCAGCTCGCGATATGCGACGCGCAATGGCGGCTGCGCGCTGGCGAGCGTGTCCGCAGGGCGATCGGGAGAGGGATCAAAGAGCATCGGGCTCTCGATGACTGCTGTTCCGAAAATGCGACTCCATTGCTCGTAAAACGCGTCGATGTCTTCGTAGGACTCGGCGCGGCGCTGCAGCCGCGGACAGATCCACGGCATGGCGATCGCCTCGCGTCCTTCCGGACCCGAGATGTGCCGACGATGCTTGAACAGATACTCCAGATTGCCGATCGCGCGGAGAAAACCGTCCGGTGCGCCGCCGCCCATCATGCTGCGATACGTCTCCGGCGTCGCGGCATGCAGATCAACGCTGATGACATCGACGGGGGAGGCGAGCAGCAGGTCGAGGACCTGCTCCGATGCGAGCAGTTCGGTGCGCACATGGACGCCGCGCACGCCGGAATCCTTGGCCAGGCGGATAATGGTGTCGAACTCCGGATGATGCAGCGGATCGCCCGCGCCGCCGAGCGTGACGATCGCATCGCCGCTTTCAGCGAGTTGCGCGAATAGGCGCTCAGCGCGGCGCAGCGTCATCGGTGCCCGCTGGATCGAGCCCCAGCGATGCGGACTCCACGCGCCCGATGACCGCCGTCCAGTGCAAAGCTCCAGCTGCACGTGCTGCGGGCCGTAGTACGGCATCGTGTTGAAGAGCTGATTCTCAAGTGCCGTAACGACGCTCAGCGCTGTGAGCGGTTCTGGTCGCCCAAGATTGTCTGCGTCGTTGATGAGCGGCTCGATGCCGCGTCGCATCCGAATGCGTTGCCGCGGTGTGTCGAAGACCGCGCGAATCAGACTCTCGCGCACGCGATGATCGACCGGCACACAGACATCGAGAGCGATCGGATCGGGCTGCGGCAGATGCGGCTGATAGACAAGCAGGCCGCCGATCGTTGACTGGCGCGATCGCGACAGCATGCGGCTGACGAGACCGCGATCGAGCAGGATGCCGCACAGTCCGGGTGGCGCCTGCGTGAACACGATCGACAGCCGGTCGGGACCCTCGCGATGGCGGGCGACGAGCGCGTCGCAGCCTTCGGGGCCCTCCACCTGCACGCATGGCCAGTCAGCGCCCACGAACACTGCAGCTGTCAGCTCGAGGCGATCCATCGCCTTGAGGGCGTTCTCGGGCGCGATGATCTCGTCGTACACCGACATGCCGGCGATGCCGCCGCGCCACGATGTGTCGGACCAGAGTCGGGCTGCGATGATCGCTTCTCGTTCTGGGCCGAACACGCTCTCGCCGCAGCGCTCGATAGAAAGCGGCAAACCGATGGTCGACCGATCGATGAGTGGTTCGACATCGAAGCGATCAGGCACAAGGATGACAATCGCTTCCGCTTCGCGTGAGCGGCCGAGCCGTTCGAGCGTGCGCTGCAGCACCGTCTTCCCGCCGAACTCGCTGTCCAGGGCACGTGGCGCGCCCACGCCGCCACGCTCCGGATCGATGGGGACAATGAACGCGGCCTTCACCCGGATGCGCACAGCGAGTTCGCCGGTCTCCGCCTGCTGCACGGCATCTTCGACGGCGCTGCTCGCCGCGGACTCGTCCAGCACTCCGACGGCGCGACCTTCCAGTACTGCTACCGCGTGCTCGAGGGACGCAGCAAGCTCCTTCGCCGCGTCCGCGGTCCATCGCACATTCGAGATGTCACGTTCAAGCTGCACTTTCTGCTGTTCAAGCGGCGAGAGTCCTTGCGCAAAGTGCAGCTTGCGGTCAGCCTTGGACCGCTTGAACACCCCGAGCTGATTGAAGTGATTGATGATGTTGAAAATGTCGAGGCGATCCTCGACCATCTTCCGTTCGCGCTGGAGGCGGGGCCAAAGCCGGTCCATGCGCCGCGCGTCCGATTGGTGCTCCAGCATTTCCGCGAGGATGGTCGTCGTGCGTTCGGAAGTTTCCCGCAGCGTGTTGACTTCCCGCCGCACTTCGCGAACCCGTGCAGCCGCGGCACGCAAGAGTTCAGGCTCGAGCCGGCGTTTCGGAAGGCGCAATGGAGCGGCCGTCTGCGTCGCGAACGTGGCGAGCGTCTCGGCGAGTGACATCACCTCTGTCGCCGCCTTGGCGACGCCGCCCTCAGTCGCGTCAATGATTGTTCGCCCAGCCTCGCGATCCGCGACAAACATCGCCTCGAATCGATTGAGATACCCCTCCATCTGCGAATCGGTGTAGATGCTCCGACCGTTGACGTCCTTCACTTTGCGAAGGTGCGTCTTGTGCCGCATGATCCGCTGCCACTCCATCATCTCGATGGTGTTGAACGGATTGAGTTCAGGGCTCCACACGTTATCGATCGCCGTGCCGCGCGCGTAGTACAGACCGTCGCTGAATCCGAGATCCTGACCGATCAGTGCGACCGGGTCGCAGCCCAGCCATCGCGCGAACGAATAGCACAGATGCGCAACCGTGTTTCCCGTCTGAACACGACCCATGTCACGTGCAGCGCGATGCAGGACCATCTGCAGGAAGTCTGCATGAAACACACGGACCGGACCCGGGTAGCTTTCCGCGATGATCGGATTGGCCTGAGGATCAAGAACGAGCGTCGTGTCCGCAACATCCTCCGGCCGGATCCCGTCGTAGAACCGCTTCGAAATGTGATGCCAGTCGAGCGCGCACACGAAGTGCGGCCGAACCCCGGACTCGAGCAGCGGCTTCAGTGTCGTTTGCGTGGCGACAATCACACAACGATCGCGGACGCCCGCGGCCGCGAGCTGCCTGACGTTGCGACGGAGACTGGGACCGGCGCTGACGACGACGCCCAGCCGGCCGCGCGCGATGTCCTTCAGTTCGGCGCAGCCCGCACCGCCTGCATACAGCGCGATGTTGCCAAGGTACGCGTTGCCCGTCGCGACGCTGCGCACGAGGGTCGTCGCGATCGTCATTTTTGCGGCGCGGACCGTCTCCGTCATGCGCTCGCCCACAATTTTGACGCTGTCACCCAGCCGCGCGCGGCTGGCGGGATGCTCGATGATACGAACACCTTGCACGAGAATCACTTCGAGCCCGGCGAACCGGCCCGACCATTCGGCCCGGTCATCGAGATCCGTGATGATGAAGAGATTCGTCTGCTTGATCCAAGAGGAATGGTCAACGCGCGCGAGGACGTCACGAAGGAGCGCCACATCTGGTTCGTATACGACCACCAGCCCCGCGCGTCCCATGCGTTCACCCAGTCGCCGGACGTGATAGCCGAGTCCGAATCCGAACACGAGCAACGTGGCGCTCGCAGCGAGATCCGTATCGGCAACCAGCGTGTCGGCCTCCTCGAGTGGGCGATGACGGCTTGCGAGCGGGCGCCCTTCCAGCTCGGCTGTCACGAGACCGTCCGCGGTCGTACGAAACACTGCACTGCTCGGCCCGGCTGTCCGGAGCCGTTCCGCCAGCGCGCGGTTCGCGCCGGTGAGCGCGGCCAGATTCCGTGCGAAGATGGCGTCGTCCGCCGGCAGTGTGTTGCTGTCTGCAGGCAGCGTGTGACCGTTCGGCGTGCTCATGTGTGGAAGGGTGAGTCGATGGCTTTTGCCGCGATTTTGCTATATCGGTTCCTACGCAAGCACCGCTGCAGAGACGCGTTGCTCGCCAGCTTGGTGTTACCGTCTTTTTGTCAGAGTAACCACGGAGAATTTCTGAGTGCCCATCACCCCGGCAAGCCTGACGAGTCAGTACATCTTCGAAAACCCGTGGCCGCTGACTGGTCTTCTGGTGCTGGCGGGACTGATCATCGGCTGGAAAGCGCTGACGGAGGGAGATCGCCCCAAGCGCAATGTCGCTGCTGCACTGCTCGCGGCTGGCGGCGTGGTTGCGGCACTCGGCGCATACGTCACGACGAGTGGGGAACATGCACGGCAGACGGTCAAGGATTTCGTTCTGCGGGCCGAAGCCGCAGACATCGACGGCATGCTCGCATTGATGACCGATTCATGCCTGCTCCATTACGGCGCGCCTGAGAACCCCGGCTCGCCGCGTCAGGACTGGATGCACATTATCCAGGCGCTCCAAGGCAAATATCGCATTGAGGAAAATCAGATAACGAATCTCAAGGCGGAGAGCGTTTCGGGGAACGCCGCCACGGTGGATCTGTCGTGTCGGACCACCATGTCGGGCTTCCCGACCGCCAGCTCGTGGTGGCTGCGTGTCAGCGAACAGGCCGACGGTTCGTGGAGAATCGAGCGGATCGCGGCGCTGCGGCTCAACGGCCAACGGCCGAATCCCGGATCGTTCTAACGCGCGCCTCATGACGCACACGCTGCTCGCCGAACTCGAATCGTGGCTGTGGTCGGGGACGGTCACTCCGCGCGTGACGCCCAAGGCCGTCGCGGAGTGTGTCAATGAACTGTCCGACCTCTACACCGTCGAGCGTGGCCTGCTCGCGCGGCAGCAGGGTTCGCGGGATCATCTCGTCGCGAAGATTCTGTACTTCCTAGCGTCGGATGCCCCGAAGATCGCGCTGGCGCTGGATGAATGCAGCCAACGCGACGATGCGTTCCGATCCCCCAATCGCATTCTTGATCTCGGATGCGGTGTCGGTGCGACCAGCGTGGGATTTCTGCTCTGGCGCGCGCAACAGCGGACGATGTCGGCGGAATCGATTGAGATTGTGGGCGTCGATCACGCACCCGCGGCACTGGCGGTCTGGCCAGCCATTGTGCGGCGCGCTGCGGCGCTTGCCGGCATCGACGTGAAGCTCCGCACCGAACACGCGGACCTGGCCGGCGCGGCCTTGGAGTCGGGCACGGATCTCGTGCTGTGCCAGACCGCGCTCAACGAGCGGCTTCCGGGCGGCACGGCGCGCGAACAGTCGTACGACCCGACGACCGTTGATCTCGTGCGTCGCTGGGCGCTCGCAGCGCCGCTCCTGCTGGTCGAACCCGCGCTCCGTGCGACGACACGACCGCTGCACCGGTTGCGCGACACGCTGCTGGAACGCGGCGGCGTGCGTGTCGTGGCGCCGTGTCCGCATGCCCACCGTTGTCCGATGCTGGCGCGTGAAAGCGACTGGTGTCACGAATCGCGCGTGGTGCAGCCCACTCCAATGGTCGCGGCGGTGCAAGAACTGACAAGGCGTCGCGACGCGCGGGCGCTCTTCTCGTTTGTCGCCTTCGCGCCCGGCGACCGGACGCACGATCGAGCGCCTATGCGATTCGTGAGCGATGCGCTCGGCAGCCGTGGCAAGACCGAACGATGGGTCTGCTGCGGCGATGGTCGGCTTCGTGTCCTGCGACTTCTCGATCGCGAGCAGCGGGTAGGCAATTCGCTGCTCGCCACCGCGGAGCGCGGAACACTTGTCCGCATCGAGCCGGAAGCGACGAGCGACCGCATCGGTCCCGATCAGCGTGTTGTCAGTTGTCTTCCGCGTCCACCGTCGCTGGGCTCGGACGAGGCACAAGCGGCGGGATCATGATGTTTCGCGCGAGGCGCCGATCGCCGTCCAGTTCGTTGACGCCGGCAAAGATCGCCTGCCCCCCAAGCCGACGCGCGCCGCCGGGGAACTGAAACACGCGCACCGCCGTCTCGCCCGGTGCGAGCTTCAGAATCGGCTTGCGCACCTGCGTGTAGCCGCTCGCCATCGCGAATGCATCGAGGTCGAGCAGGGCCGCGCCCATGTTCGTGACGCTCACCATCACGGCGACGTCCACATGTCCGGTATCGACAGCGCGTGTGTATCGCCACGACCGATCAATGCGCACGGCCGGCCAATCGATGGACGTGCGCATCCGGATCTGTGTGGCATAGGACTCGCTCGCGGTGAACTCGATGCTCGCGAGCAGTTCCGCTTCTCCCGATGTGACGCTGCGCGGAAGCGTCACTCGGATCGGAATGTGTGCCTCTCCACCAGCGGGCATCGAGAACGTCTGGTGTCGAGGCGAGATCTCCCATTGAGGCTGATCGGCGATTGCAATCGTCCCGTTGGCCCCAACCGGAAACGGGTTCTTGAGCGCAATGACAACATTCTGCGACCCCCGGCGGCTGTCAAGAGCCAACGGCTGCAGCTGCGCGGAAGCAAGCAGCTTCGCCAGATCGAGATCGATGCCTTGGATCACAACTGGTGAACTACTGAGCGGCACGTGATGAATTCCGCGATCGAGCCGCACGGTGCTCTGTCGTCCGAACATATCCGTAACCGAAACCGGGCCGTTCGCGAGCAGAGTCTCGAGTTGCGTCGCGTCGTCAGCCCACTCGCTCCACGCGATGATCACGGGCCCGCTGGCACCGTCGGCAATCCACGCACGCAGTCCATTTGCGACTGGAAGTTCGGCGACGAAGCTGCGGCCTGACAGCACGCGGCCGATCTCGCGCCATGCAAGCGCTTCCGGCAGCAGCGACGGCGGCCCGCCATCCGCCTCTCCGGAGGCGTGCCAGGGAAGTTCGATCGCCAGCGCCGTCGCGCCGTTCCGCCACGCATCGAGCGTGCGAAGCGCCAGATCATCGGTCCGTGCGCGCTCGGGAAGCGAGTCGCTCGGAGCGAGCTCCAGCGTGACAATCGCGGCAGAGCCCGCCCACGGCGCGAGGTACTCGCGTGCAGTGCCGGGACGAACCGACCAGGGAATCCGCAGATGACGTTCAATGCCGGGCGGCGCGGGGCCGTCTTCGCGATCGATCTCGGCCGGAAGCAAGAGTGCCGGACTCGCGACGCGTTCGCTGAGCATTGTGTACATGCGCGTTACCTGCACGCGATCGAACGCAGTCAACGCTGCCGGCGACCGAATGCCGCCGATCTGCCACTGATCGACGTGGGAACCGAAGGCGAGGAGCCATGGCTCAAGCGCGACGCGCGCAGCGGGATCGGTGCTGCCGAAGAACGCGAGCGCCTGCCACGTGTCGAGATGGCGCGATGCGGCGATCGACGTGGGCAGCGACTCGAACGAAAGCACCGGCTCAATGCGACGATCAAGCAGTGCATCGATGACTTCGCCGACCGCAGCAATCCGCGCAGTCGCACGGGATTCGTCCTGCTCCGGCAGCCAGGCAGGAATGACGGCAAAGTCAGGATCGAGCTGGAGAACGAGCTTCTGGATGAGCGGCAGTTCGCCGTCGCCAGAAGGCGGAAGGATCAGTCCGAACGTCGGCGCGACGCGGTGCGATCGCGCCTTCGGTGATGAATCGATGATGGCGAGGTCGATCGACCGGCGCGCCACCACCATGCCTTCACCGGCGACTGCGAGCACGGCGCGGTACGCACCTGGCTGCTGCGGTGAAATTGGCACGCGGACCGCTGCGCCTGTGGCAAGCAGAGGATTGACGGACCGATGGACGACAACTCCATCAATGTCGGTGATCGTGACCTCGGCAGTGAGCTGATCGCTGACGAGGTCGCGAAGCTCGACTTCGAGTTCCACCTGCTCGTGCGCGCCAAACACCTGCGAGTCTCGTCCGCTCGTGAAGCGGATCGAAGGGATCTGCCAAACTTCCAGATCATCAAACCACGCGAAGCCGCGGACATCATCGCCGATCGGCCGACCCTGTCCGGCATCGGCGCTGCCGGGCTGCACAAGCTCGAGTTCGAACGCGATGTCGGTGGCTTCCGGAGGAATCTCCGGCACGTCGAAGCCGACTTGCTTCCATTCCCCTCCGGATCGTGTGACGGGAACGGACCACTCATGGCCCGTGACCTTCCCATCCTTGTCGTGCAGTCGGGCGGTGACGCGAACACCGGATCGCTGCAATCCATCGGTCCGCAGCCAGCATGAGATTCGGTAGCGGCTGCCCGGAAAGATGCGCACGATGCCAGGCGGCAGCGCCACGGCCATCGATCCTCCGTTGACGGTGAACTGCAGCGACCAGCGCCCTCCATGCGCTATCCGCTCCGTCAATTCAATCTGTCCAAATTCGGGATAGCCGGGACGATTGCTTACATTTGATAGCAATCGATACCAGTCGCGCGGCAGCTCCGTCGGAAAACGATCAGCATCTTCGAAATCAAAACGATTGACGCGCCGTTGCAGCGATGCGAGCCCGGCGTGCGCGCGCATTGCTTCCGGCGTGCCGCGCTCCGGTGTCACGAGGGAAGAGCCCGGTCGGCGCGGAGGCACGTCCTGGGCATCTGCGGCGACGGGAGCGAGCGAGCAGACGAGCAGCGAGACCAAGGCGAGTAAGTGCAGCACAGTCGACGATTATCGACCGGACTCCCCAGCGTCCGTCAGTCCTGCTGGCGAAGGTTGTTTGATAGGGTGGACTTGCGCCGATAACGAGAAGCTGCCCGCGCGCAAGGCGAGGGGAACGAAAGACGAGCCAGTCCAATGACGCAAGCGGTTCAATTCATCCTCCGTACCACCGCGCTCGTCGTGGCCCTCGGCGTCGTCACGCTCGGCGGTCTCTACCTGTGGAGTTCGAGTCGGGAGGCGGAGTTGCGTCTAGAACTGAGTCGCCTTGAAGCGACGATGAAGGCGGAGATCGCTGCCCGCGAGGCAATGATCACGCGCCTGAGCCGGTCGCACCGCAAAGCGCGTGTTGAGGTGCTGTCACAGGTAACGGGACCGGACGGATGGCCGAGCCAGCGCGACAGTCGGAATGTGCTCTCGACGACCGTGCGCTTCATTGAAGTTGATGATGACGGGCGCGAACTTGGTCGACGTGAATTCACGGTCCCCGGCGACATGCTGTTTATCGATGGCTGGACCGCGCGGTTTCCCAAGGAGGTCGTTGCGGAAGGAAACCCGCTGCGTGATCGCACGATCCTGCTGTTTCGGCGGATCTATTCCGATCGGCTCATGCCGGCGGAGGGATTTCCGATCGACACGCCCGGCGCCATCCCTGATGGATACGCGGGGACTGAAAAGCTGCGCTTCGAACAGGCTGTCTGGCAGGGATTCTGGAAGCTCGCGTCCGATCCCGAGGCCGCGCGGCGCGCCGGTATCGCTGTCGCCCAAGGGGAGGCCGTATACAAGCCGGTGCGAGCCGGTGAAAGCTACGACGTGTTCGTCGACGCCGCGGCCGGACTTACCCTCGTCCCTGTGGACGGGACGCGCGTCAATGCGGCTGGTTCCAACTGATGCGACTGATACGCTGGCAGCGTGATCGATCTACGCAGTGACACGGTAACCCGTCCGACTCCCGCGATGCGCGAAGCGATGATGGCCGCGCCGCTTGGTGATGATGTCCTCGGTGATGAACCGACCGTGCAGATGCTGGAAGCGGAAGTCGCGCATCTGCTCGGGCACGAGGCGGCGGTTTATGTGCCCAGCGGGACGATGTCGAATCAGCTGGCGATCCGCAGCGTGTGCGAACCGGGCGACGAGATCATCGCGCATCGCGACAGTCACATCATTCATTACGAAACTGGCGCGCCGGCGGCGCTGTCGGGCTGCATGATCCTGCCCATCGAGGGCGTGGGCGGTCTGATTGAACCTGCGCAGATCACGGCAGCGATCCGTCATCGCGACATCCATGCGCCGCGCTCGCGCATGCTGGTTCTAGAAAACACGCACAATCGCGGCGGCGGAACGGTGTGGCCTCCCGAACAGTTCAACGCCTGCTGCGACGAAGGACGCCGACTCGGACTGCACGTCCATCTCGATGGCGCCCGGCTCATGAACGCGGCGATTGCATGCAAGGTCGCGCCGCGCACGTTTACGGAGCGTGTGGATACCGTGTCGATCTGTTTTTCAAAGGGACTCGGCGCGCCGGTCGGCAGCGCGCTCGTCGGACCGGCTGATCTCATTCTGCGTGCCCGACGCTTTCGCAAGCAGTTCGGCGGCGCTATGCGTCAGTCGGGATTGCTGGCGGCTGCGTGTCTCTACGCACTTGAACATCATGTGGAGCGGCTCGCGGACGATCACGCCAACGCCAGACGGCTGGCGCAGGGCATCGCCGACATTCCAACGCTCCGTCTGCAGGTGCCGGCGGACGAAACACCAAGCAACATGGTGTTCTTCTACGTCGATCCCGAGCGCGAGTCGGCCCGGCAGCTGTGCGACCGTCTGCGCTCGCGCGGGGTCGCGATGATTCCGATGGATCCGACGCGGGTGCGCGCCGTGACGCACCTCGACGTCTCGAGCGCGGACATCGACCGAGCGATCGCGGCGCTGCAGTGAGCAGCGGCCATTGCCCCGTGAATGGAGTATCCTGCTCGCCCCCATGCCCGAGTCACGGTACGGCGCAATCTTCGATCTCGATGGCACGCTTGTTGACAGCTTTGACGCCCACCTGATCGCGTGGCAAAGCATGTCATCCCGGCACGGAGTCCCGATCACGCTTGAGCACTTTGAACGGCACTTCGGTCGCCGCAACGAGGACATGCTGCGCGAAATCTGGAGCGAGGCCGGTCACGCGCGACTCACCGACGCCAAAGTCGATCAACTTGGACGTGAGAAAGAATCGCTGTTTCGCGCGCTCGTCAGCAAACAGTTTCCGGCAATGGACGGTGGACGGGAACTGCTCCAGGCGCTCGCCGTCGAAGGGTGGCAGCTCGCAGTCGGTTCGTCCGCGCCGATTGAGAATGTCGACCTTGCGCTCGACGGGATGCGCGTGCGCGAGATGTTTCGGGCGATCGTCAGCGGGGGTGACGTCAAGGAAGGCAAGCCGAATCCCGAGTGCTTTCTCCTCGCGGCACGGCGGCTGCAGCTTCCGCCGGATCGGTGCGTGGTCGTTGAAGACGCGCCGGCCGGTATCAAGGCAGCTCGAGCCGCCGGAATGCGCTGCATCGCCATCACTTCAAAGGGTCACCGACCGGAAACGCAACGCGATGCCAATCTGGTTGTTCGCTCGTTGCGCGAACTCACACCGCACGTCATCAGCGGCCTGATATCACCTGATATCAATCAGTGCCGCAACTGACCGGAGCATGATTTTCAATGATTGATCCACGCATTCACCGCCTTGCCAATCTTCTGGTCCGCCACTCGACACGGCTCGCGCGGGGCGAGCACGTGCTGATCGAACTCTTCGACGCGCCGGAATCCGTTGCGATCGCCTTGATCGAAGAAGTCCGCGATGCTGGCGCGCATCCGCATGTCGCGCAGCGCAACACGCGGGTGATGCGGGCGCTGAACGACAATGCCAGCGAAGAGCAGCTTGCGACATGGGCTGCGTACGACCTCGATCGCATGACCCGCATGCAGGCGTACATCGGAATCCGCGGCGCGGATAACGTCAGTGAGATGGCCGGTGTTCCCGACGAGCAGATGAAGCGCGTCGGACGGCTGTATCAAAAACCGGTGCATTTCGAGCGGCGCGTCAACCACACGCGCTGGTGCGTGCTGCGCTGGCCAACGCCAAGCATGGCGCAACTCGCGCAGATGAGCACGCGCGCGTTCGAGGACTTCTACTTCGATGTCTGCACGCTTGATTACGCCAAGATGGACGCTGCATGTGCGCCGCTTGCGGAACGCATGCGGAAAGCTGACCAAGTGCACATCAAGGGCCCACACGACACTGATCTGCGATTCTCCATCAAGGACATCGGTGTCGTGCCGTGCTGCGGCCAGGCGAACATCCCGGATGGCGAATGCTTCACTGCGCCGGTGCGCGACTCGGTGAACGGCGTCGTCCACTTCAACACGCCGACGATTTACAACGGCGTGTCGTTTGAGAATGTTCGACTTGTCTTCCGAGATGGGAAGATCGTCGAATCATCCGCGGATCAGAACGGCAATAAGCTCAATTCCATCTTCGATACGGACGCTGGTGCCCGTTACGTCGGAGAGTTCGCGATCGGTTTTCATCCATACATCCAGACGGCGATGAAGGACATTCTGTTCGACGAGAAGATCGCCGGTTCATTCCACTTCACGCCAGGCCGGTGCTACGCAGAAGCGAACAACAACAATCAGAGCGAGATTCACTGGGACCTTGTGTGTTCACAGCGGCCGGAACACGGCGGCGGCGAAATTCGATTCGACGGCGAAGTCATCCGCAAGGATGGCCTCTTTGTTCCGAGCGATTTGCTGGCACTGAACCCCGATCGGCTCGGCGCGCGCTGAGGGGATCCTCAATCCTTTCCGACTTCCTCGGCCGCTTTCTCAATCTTTTCGTTGTGAATTTCGGTCTGCTGCCGGATCGACTGGGCGCTGTTGATCGCCTTGCCGGATGCGGAGCCGCCGCCTTCGAGCACGGTCTGCGATTGCGGCGCATTCGCCTGTGAAGTCGCGGGCTGCTCCAGCCGCTCATCGCATCCAAGCAGGACCCCGGTGAGCACGACGCCAATGCCGATGCAGACGGGTCTGAAACTGACTGTCGAACGAGTGTGGCGGGGCATTGATCGGTTCCAGTCGGGAGAGAAGCGGCAAAAATGGCCCGCCATTCACTTCCTGACGACGACGATCCCATCGTACCTTGCCTTCGCCTACGCTCGACGCAGGGAAAGCTACCATCTCGCTTATGCGTCGCATTCGCGCCGCCCATCTGGAGATTGATGATGATCGCTCGAAATAACGCTGTGCGCGCCGTGGTGTGCGCATTCCTGCTCGCCCCCCCCGCGCTTGGCCAGTCCACACCCGACTACACCACCATTCCGCCCGACCCGCCCGAGGTTGAGCAGAAGCTCACCGCCGCTCACGTCACGCTCGCGCAGGCTGTCGCCGCAGCAGAGAAGTCGACCGGCGGCCACGCGATTGAAGCGAAGGCCATGACGGCTGAGCAGCAAGTCAGCTACGAGATCATCGTCTCCGCGCAAGGCATGGAGAAACGCGTCGTCGTCAACGGGATGTCCGGCCAGGTGTCCGCACCGACGCTGACGATCGCATCGGCGATCGACAAAGCCCTAGCCGTTCAGCCAGGCGCGGCCCGCAGCGCCGTCTTTGCCATGCAGGCCGAACCGCCAACCGCGACCGTCATGGTCTACAACGACGGAAAGGCCCACAAGATCGTGCTCAACTCCAACGATGGCAGCGTGATTTCCAATGAGGCCCAATCGCGATTCCCCGGGGTCTTCGCCGACGGCGAGGTTCAGCAGCTGCCCGACGGACTACAGTACATCGAGATCGAGGAAGGCACGGGCAAACTTCCGGACGGCCCGAGCAGCAAGGTCAAGGTGCATTACATCGGTTACCTGACCGACGGCTCCAAGTTTGATTCGAGCGTCGATCGCGGTCAGCCCGCGGAGTTCTTCCTCGCAGGTGTCATCAAAGGATGGACCGAGGGCGTCGGTTCGATGCGGGTCGGCGGCAAGCGCAAGCTGATCATCCCATACACGCTCGCGTACGGCGAGAAGGGCCGAGCCCCTGTCATCCCGCCGATGGCCACGCTGATCTTTGACGTCGAGCTGCTCGCCGCCGATGAGACGGCGCCGCTCGCTCCCCCGGCACCGGCCGGTTCGCCGCGAACGCCCGGCTCACCCGGCACCGTGCCACCGAAGCCCGCCGACGGCACGAAGCCACAATGATCGACGATCGCTGCTGACAGCAAACAGGCATTGCAAAAGGGGTCGCGCACGCGTGCGCGACCCCTTTT
>JAWXBD010000256.1:0-4946 GCA_034439815.1 Phycisphaerae bacterium | reverse complement strand
CCATGCATATTGCCGGGCGCGCCGAACCGCCGGTTCAGGAGCATATGGCGGCCCGCGCCGCAGCGCTCTTCATCGATGAGGCGCATCACATCGGGGCTCGCACCTGGGCATCCTTTCGCGGACTGTTCGCTGAACGCACGCCGCCCATACCCGTCGTCCAGTTCACAGCCACACCGTTCCGCGAAGATGGCCGCCGTGTCGATGGGGAGTTCATCTACACCTATCCGCTGAAGAAGGCGCAGCAGGAGGGGTATTTCAAGCCGATCCGGTTCGAGGCGGTCTTCGGCCTCGATCAACCCGACGCCGACCAGGCGATCATCGACAAACTGGGTGACGTGCTCGCCTCCGATCTGGATGCCGGCCTCAATCATCTGGCGATGGCCCGGTGCAGTACCATTGAGCGCGCCAAGCATCTCCATCGCCTCTACACGCTCGCCTACCCGGACTACCGACCCGTCATCGTTCACAGCCAGCAGTCGCTCAAGGAGCGACGGGAGAATCTCGCCGCTTTGCGGCGGTTCGACAGCCGGATCATCGTCTGTGTCGACATGCTCGGCGAGGGCTTCGACCTACCTGAGTTGAAAATCGCGGCGCTGCACGATCATCACAAGAGCGTCGCGGTCACGATCCAGTTCGTCGGCCGCTTTACGCGCCAGGATCCAAGACTGGGAAACGCCACGGTCATTGCCAACACCGGCGTCGATGACGTGGATCGTTCGCTGGCCAAGCTCTATGCAGAAGACGCCGACTGGAACGCACTGGTGGAAGCGCTCAGTTCGGCAAAAATCGAGCGTCAGGTACGCCGCGCCGAGATGTTCAAGGGATTCTCCGGCGATCTGAGCGACATTCCCCTCCAGACACTCGAGCCCAAGATGAATGCCGTGGTCTACCGGACGGCCTGCGACGCCTGGGATCCGTTCCAGGCCGAAGAGCTCTACGACGCGGGGGTCTATCTCGGCATGAAGCTCAACGCCCACAAACGCGTCGCGATCTTCGTGACGCGCGCGGAAGAACAGGCCCGTTGGACCACGGCGCAGCAAGCGGTTAACGTGAGCTGGGATCTCCACATGCTGCACTGGGATCAGGCCAGTGGACTGCTCTACATCAGCAGTTCTGCGAAGGGGCCTTTTGACCGTCTCGCCAGGGCGGTGTGCGGCGAAACCACGCGCCGCGTCGAAGGCGAAGAAGTGTTTCGCAGCCTCCACGGGTTCAAGCGACTCATTCTGCGCAATCTTGGGCTTACTCATCACCAGGGCCGCGGGGTTCGCTATTCCATGTACATGGGCGTTGACGTCGCCGACGGTCTCGACAGCGCGAAGTCCCAATCGAGGATCAAGAACAACATCTTCGCCACGGGCTTTCTTGACGGGATGCCCGCCTCGCGCGGCTGCTCTGCCAAGGGCAAGTTCTGGTCAAGCGCCAAGGTCCGCGACCTCACCGATTGGGTTGATTGGTGTCAGGATGTCGGCCGCACGGTCAATGATCCGAGCATCACGACCGACGGGGTGTTCAAGAGCGCGATGCGCCCCCGCCAGATCAACGAGCGGCCGGCCGTGCCACCCGTCGCAATCCACTGGCCCGAATCGCTGATCATGCAGATCGAAGAGCGCGTCGAGATCTCGTTCGGCGATCAGCCGGTCTCTTTCACCGAGTGCGATATCGAGCTGCTCGACAATGCGCGCACCGGACCGCTGCGTTTTGCGGTTCGCAGCGACGATCATTCCGCCGAGTTCGAGATCATCTTCAGCGACGGCGGCGCCCGCTATCCGCAGCGAAGTGGTCCCAAGGCCACGATCAAGATCGGCAGCAAGATCCAGTCGCTTTCGGAATCCTTCGCCGACGACTCCCCTCAGATCGATTTCGGCGATGGATCGCTGCTCATCTACAGCCACCTCTACAGCCTACCGGAAGGCGAGACGGTCGAGCCCTATCCGGTGGCCAAGATCGAAGCCTGGGACTGGTCGAAAGCCAATATCCGCGTGGAATCGCAGGGGACGGCCAAGCGCGCCGACTCCGTCCAGCGCACAGTGATCGAGGCCCTGCTAGCGGATCCCGATCCCTATGATGTGATCTTCGATGATGACGGCAAAGGTGAGATCGCAGACGTCGTCGCCCTGCGGAGTACCGACAGCGTCGTTTCAGCCACCCTGTTCCACTGCAAATATTCCGGGGCCGATACGCCGGGCGCGCGGCTCAGCGACCTGTACGAGGTTTGCGGACAGGCCCAGAAATCGGCGCGTTGGCGCGACCGCCCGAACCGAATGCTGCAGCACATGCTGAAGCGTGAGCAGAAGCGTCGTGACAGAGGCGCCAGTTCTCGAATCGAACATGGCTCTGCGGCTGCGATCAAGAAGCTGAAGGCGGGATGGCAGGATTATCGTTTCGAATATGACGTTCGGATCGTGCAACCTGGCCTATCCCGCAAAGCCATCGGGGAAGAGGGACTTCACTTGTTGGCCGGCGTCGAGACCTACCTGCTCGAAACCCGGGGAATGCGCCTCCGTGTCATAGGCAGCGACTGACACTCGATCACTAAGGGCGGCAGTCGTCCATTGAAGAAGCCACGGAGGGCCAATGTCTTCACTTGCCTGGATTGATTTCGATGAAGCCGAGCGCCAGCGCGCGCAGCGGATCATGGCGCTATTCCAGGAGCGGGAAACCCGCGACGAGCTTGGTCTGGGCGGTATCCGAGATTCGATCGCCGACCATCTTTTCCCGGGCACCAGCACGATCCAGACCCGGCTGCGCTACATGCTTTTCATTCCTTGGCTATTCCAGATGCTCGAAGGATCATCGGCCGGGGCGGATCAGCTCGCGAGCGAAGCGCGCGCCCTCGAAAACCGGCTCGCCAACGCGCTCAAGGTCGGCGGCGAGTCCAACGGCATCATTGGCAGGGATGCCGGCGCGGACCTCCAAAGACTGCCCAGCTCGGTCTACTGGGCCGGCCTCGGCACATGGGGCATCCGTCTCTTCCCGGGCTCAACCGACAATCTCTTCTCATCTATGCGCCATCTCCAACGCGCGCGGCCTCGCGTTCGCGAAAGCGAGGACTCCGCGTCTGAGGCCCAAGCGCTTCAGATCTGGACCCCGACGTTGCCGGCACGTCCCGCCGACCTGCTGGACAACACGCGGTTCAAACTCTCGCTCGACGAAGCCCAGTTCATCATCGATCGGCTTGTCGCACATCAACCGCACAGCCTCCTCGCGTTTCTGGCGCGCAGCGGGTCCAGCCAAGCCGAATGCGACAACATCTGGGAGCATCCCCATGTTGCCGACTTCCCTGACGACGCCCGCACGCTGGTTGCACATGGCGCAATATTCTCCAGCGTGATGCACGGCGCCTCGCTGCTCTACAATTTGCTGCTCAGCCGGCTGCGAGGTCGGGCCGAATGGATCGAGAAATACGAGGTACGGTTTGCCGATTGGCAGGCGAGCCTGGACATGACTGCGATACGGGCTTGGTCACTCGGCGCCTTTTGGGCGGCGATCGATCATCCGGCGCACAGCATCCGGCCTGCCGCCAAACGCTTCGTCGCCGAATGGCTTGGCCTATTGACTTCCGGCAGCGCCATAGACGGTGCGCTGACACCGGCCGCGCGTCTCGTCCAGGATCGCGAGCGACGGCTGAAAACAAGCCAGTCCCGGTTTGCAAACCGAGCCGTGCGAGACCGCTGGACAGGCGCTTCAGGCGTCGAGCCGCTAACCTTTCGATGGGCGCAAGCCAAGTCGCACCTGCGGGATCTTGCCAGTGCTGAATAGAACGACGCTCGATCCGGAAACCCGGGTTCTCTACGGCGACAGCCTTCAGCCCCCTCCGGGCTATCTCTTCGACGCTGCCATCGCGACGACCTTCTCGCTCGATTTCGAAACCGCGCTCGCCGCACCCGTCAGCCTCGCTCTGTTCGCGGCTGAAAACCGGGACGACATTCTCACCCACCCGCTGGCGCTGCTCGAAGGCGCCGAACGGATCGCCGGACGCCTTGTCGTCTATGCCGATGCGGGGCATCTTCACGCTCAAAGCCGCCCTCATTCACGCCTCTGCTCGCTGCTCGAACGCATCATCGTGGAAGTCGCAGCACCGCGCGACGGCGCGTTCCATCCCAAACTGTGGGCTCTGCGTTATCGGTCGACGCGCGCCGAAGATCCGACGCTCCTGCGGCTGCTCGTGCTCTCGCGCAATCTTACGCGGGATCGGTCCTGGGACATCTCGCTACGCCTCGACGGCGAGCTGACGCGCCGGCCCGATGCGAACAACCGGCCGCTGTTCGACCTTCTGAGCCGACTGCCGGACCTCGCCGTTGCCGGCATCTCCGACGACGCGCGCGCGCTGACTATCGACGTCGCCGAAGATATTCGGCGCGCCCGGTGGACTGTGCCCGACCAATTCGACGAGGTCAGCTTCGCGGTGAACGGCTTCGGCGGCAAAATCTGGCAACCAGCGTCCTGCGCGCGTTTGGGCGTCATCTCGCCTTTTTGCGATACCAGTGCGCTAAATCTGCTCAGCGCGCTGCCGACAGCGGAAAAGCCCGTCATCATTAGCCGCGCCGATCAATTGGCCTGCGTCGACAGCGCCACGCTGGACGCCTTTGAGCGCGTGTCCGTCCTCGACGAAATGGCCGCCAGCGAAGACGGCGAGGAGGTCTCCACCAGCGCGCTCCAGGGACTGCACGCCAAGGCGTTCATCGCCGAGACGGGCTGGGACACGATCCTGACGATCGGATCCGGCAACGCAACGCGTCCCGCACTTCTGTCGGGGAACAATGTCGAGCTTTTCGCCTCGCTCCGCGGCAAGCGGTCAAAGGTGGGCAGCGTCGAGCAGATTATGGGTGAGAAGGGCTTTGGGCGCCTGACCCGAACCTACGTCGCCAGCGAGCTTGAACCCGTCGATCCTGCCACCATCGCCGCAGAGGCTCGGCTTGACGACGCTCGCCGCGCCTTGTGCCGTG
>JAWXBD010000255.1:0-3502 GCA_034439815.1 Phycisphaerae bacterium | reverse complement strand
GCGTACAGGTTGACGGCGAAGTATGAGTGCGATCCGTCGCTGGTCTTTTCGGTGGCCGAGGCGGTGCGGAGCGAGCTTCAAGGCCGGATCAGCGACGCGATGTGAGCCTTGGCCGCAGGCCATTCTTCGGCGAGGATGGAGTAGCAAACCGTGTCGCGCAGGTAGCCGTCGTGGTTGATTTTGTTCTTGCGGAGGACTCCTTCCTCGACGGCACCGAGGCGCTCGACGGCGCGCCGCGAGCGGTCGTTGCGGGCGTCGATACGGAAGCCGACGCGGATGCAGCCGAGCGTCTCGAAGCAGTGGGTGAGGAGCATGAGCTTGCACTCGGAGTTGACGAAGGTGCGCCGCCAGCGCGGGCCGATGATGGTCCAGCCGATCTCGAGGGCGCGGTTGCCGGGCTGAAGGTCGAGGAAACTGGTCGAGCCGGCAAGGTGTTCCGTGCCCGGACCATCGCCGTCGCGCACTCGAATCACGAACGGGACGCGCAGGCCCCGGGCTGCTTCATCGAGGATGGCCGCAACTCGGGTCTGCATTTCGGCGGCATCGCGCGGGCGCGGGTCCGGACGCCAGCGCCAGGTGTCGGCATCGTCGATGGCCGCGAAGAGGGCGGGTGCGTGGTCCATGCGGAGCGGCTCGACGCGCACTCGGCCGGTGTCGGAAACCAGCGCGACGGGTTCGATCTTCATGGGCGATTGTTCGCGGGCGTGCGGATGCCCGCACGCCGAAGATTGCGGTATAGTGGATGCGTGACCGCGACCAAGCCAACGCGACCCGACGAGCCTCCCGCGGCCACCGGCGATCTCGAATCGCGCGTGCTGCAAGTGCTGCTGAAATACTGGGGCTTCGACGTGCTGCGCCCGCTGCAGCTCGAGGCGATCGCGGCGGGTGTGAGCCGGCGCGATTCGCTGGTGGTGCTGCCCACGGGCGGCGGCAAGTCGGTGTGCTACCAGATCCCCCCACTGCTCACCGGCAAGCTGGGCATCGTCATCAGCCCGCTGATCTCGCTGATGAAGGATCAGGTGGACGGGCTAAAACTGGCGAACTACCCAGCCGCGGCCATTTTCGGCGGGATGGATGCGAATCAGATCGGCGCGATCAGGCGCGAGGCGCTGTCTGGGCGGTTGAAGCTGCTGCTGGTTGCGCCCGAGCGAATCCTGTCCGACAGCTTCCTGACGTTTCTGCGGGCAATGGACGACGGGCCGGGTCTGGGCGGGTTCTCGATCGACGAGGCGCACTGCATCAGCCAGTGGGGCCACGACTTTCGGCCTGAGTATCGGCGGCTGGCGGAGCTGCGCGAGTATTTTCCGGATCTGCCGCTTCACGCGTACACAGCGACGGCCACGCCGCGGGTGCGCGAGGACATCGTGCAGCAACTGGCGCTGCGCGACCCGGAGGTTCTGGTCGGCATCTTCGACCGGCCCAACCTGACGTACCGGATTCTGCCGCGTGTGAACGCCGACGACCAAATCGAGGAAGCGCTGCGGCGGCACGAGGGGCGCGCGGCGATCGTGTATTGCATCAGCCGGAAAGAGACCGAGCGGCTGGCCGCGTCGCTGACGGGACGCGGGCTGAGGGCCGATTCGTATCACGCCGGGATGACGCCGGTGCAGCGGCACAAGGTGCAGGATGCGTTCGCCAGCGAGCGGCTGAACATCGTGGTGGCGACGGTCGCGTTCGGGATGGGCATCGATCGGAGCGACGTGCGGTGCGTGATCCACGCGATGATGCCCAAGACGGTCGAGCACTATCAGCAGGAGACCGGGCGGGCCGGACGCGACGGCCTCCCGAGCGAGTGCGTGCTGTTTTACTCGTCGGCCGACGTGATGCAGTGGAAGCGGCTGATGGAGTTTTCGGCGCAGAATGCCGAGACTTGCCCTCCGCCGGAAGCAGTGGAGGCACAGCACGAACTGCTGGAGCACATGCAGCGGCTCTCGAACGGGGCGCGGTGCCGGCACCGTTCGCTGAGCGAGTACTTCGGGCAGAGTTACCCGAACTCCAACTGCGGGGCGTGCGACCTGTGCTTGAACGAGCTCGCGCCGGTGCCGGATGTGACGACCGTCGCCAGGAAGATCATCTCGTGCGTGGCGCGGCTCTACCAGGCGAGCAACACGGGCTTCGGCGCGGCGTATATCGCCGAGGTGCTGCGCGGAGCGCAGATCAAACGCATCGTGGAGCGCCGGCACGACCAGCTCAGCACGTTCGGGCTGATGCGGGAACTGGCCAAGGAGCGGATCGTTTCGTACATCAACCAGCTGGTGGATGCGGGCGCGCTGGTGCGGACGACGGGCGAGTATGCGGTGATCCTGACGTGCGCGGGGTCGGCCGCGGTCTTGAAGGGGCAGATCGAGGTGTCGCTGTTCGACCCGGTGAGCACGGTGGCGCTGCCGAAGCGGAGGGGGAGCGATCCGGCGGCGGCGGGCGAAACGTCGAGCGACGAGCGCGGCCTATTCGAGTTTCTTCGGACGCTGCGGCGCGTCGTCGCCGAATCGCGGGGCCTGCCGGCCTATCTCGTGTTCGGAGACAATGCACTGGAGGACATGGCCCGCGTCCGGCCCGCGACGCTCGAGACCTTCGCGGACATCCGAGGTGTGGGTGCCGCAAAACTAGCGGACTTCGGCGAGCAGTTTACGGTCAACATCGCTCAATACTGCCGCGAGCACAACCTGGCGACAGATGTCGCCGAGCGGTCGCGCCCGCGCCAAAGGCTCGCGGCGGAACCTCGCGGCGATCGTCCGCCCACGGAAGCACGCAAGCAGGCGTTCGCGCTGTATGCGCGAGGGGCCTCGATCGACGAGGTGATGCAGAAGACCGGCTATGCCCGGAGCACGTCGGCGCAGTGCCTGGCGGAATGGATCAGTTCGGCAAAGCCTTCCAGCGTCGCGGCGTGGGTCGATGAGAAGGTCTACGCGCTGATCGCCGATGCCGCGGAGAAGATGCCGGAACCTCGATACAAGATTATTTTCGACCACTTCGGCGGCGAGTTTTCGTATGACCAGATCCGAGTGGTGTTGACACACCGAAACGCCTTGCGCGCGTGATGTGCATCGAGAGCTGTTGTCTGCCGATCAGATCAATCCTGCGATCGCCGCGACCAGCAGAGGCACCGCGAAGATCTTGACGACGGTGGTGATGATCGCGACGATCAGCGCATCCTCGAAATCCACTTCCATGATCTGCGCGAGCAAGCCGATGTAGATCATCGTCGGCACGGCCCAAATGCCGATGGTGAGGAATCCCATGGTCATGGTGCCGAAGATGTAGAGCAGCATGTAGCCGATGTTGGCGAGCGCGTAGACGCCCGCGAGGCGCAGCGCGGTCATCGGAAGCGGTTCGTCGAAGCCGATCCACGCGAAGCTGCACAGCAGATAGACGACCAATCCGATGAACAGACTGACGGCGGAGGTAAGGGTTCGTCAACGAATAAGTGCTACTTCGAGCGTGTCTTGATGGTGTAGTTCCAGTCTCCGTGGAAGGCGTCGCGGACGAGGCGCATGGCCGCCAT
>JAWXBD010000254.1:0-7865 GCA_034439815.1 Phycisphaerae bacterium | reverse complement strand
CGTGCATGACGTCTTCGTCGACAACATGCACTTCAGCACCATCCCGGCCCCGCACGCCGCGGCGGTGCTGGGCGTCGGCGCGGCGATGCTGAGCAGGCGGCGGCGACGGCCGAGGTGATGAGCTGCTGATTGCAAGGACGCCGCCGCAGCGATGCGGCGGCGTTCTCTTCGGTGTTGGCAGGATCACCCTGGGCCGACCCGAGCGAGGTTCTACCTCGGCGATGTGCTGGTGTTCAACACCGGCTACGTGGGCAGTTCCACATGGGGATTCAACGGCATCGTCTCGACCATGCCGTTTGACCGGGTGCAGCTCAATGACATCATCGGTAGCGGCAACAACGACGTCTTCATTGACAACATGCACTTCAGCACCATCCCGGCCCCGCAGGCCGTGGCTGTGCTGGGTTTCGGCGCGGCGATGCTGAGCAGGCGCCGGCGCCAGGCGATGTAGGTCACAGCAAACTGCCGCGCAAAAGTCAGGCCGTGCGAGCGGACTCGCACGGCCTGGCATTTACCTTTCGTTGCCTCAGCGATTCGCCGCTGTCACCGCCGACGCGTCGAGGTGCTTCAGCGCCCGACCGCGGAGAATCAGCAGCGCCAACTCCAGCTGCGGGTCGAGGTTCTTCGCGAGGAGGTCCTTGGGGTCCGGACGCGGCGTGCGGTCCTTCTCGTCCTTCCACTCCTCGATGATGTCGGTCTGCTGCCGCAATTCGATCGACTTCTCAATTTGCTCCGGCGTCATCTTCACCACGAGATCAGGATTGACGCCCCAGTCGTCCGCGCCCGGTACCTTGTGGACAAGGCGGCCGTGGGCCTCGCCGGGCAGCGGCGGGAGCACGTAATGCTGCGTCGTGAGCTTGATCGCCGCGGCAGTGCCGTCGTGGGAGATGTCGTGCACCGTCTGCACGCTCCCCTTGCCGAAGGTTCGCTCGCCAAGCACAACAGCCGCGTCGTGAGCCTGGAGCGCGCCGGAGACGATCTCGCTCGCGCTTGCCGAACCCTGGTTCACGAGGACGACAAGCGGCACGCCCTGCAGGTCCGCGCGCTGCGGCTGCGCCTTGAGATTGAACACTTCACGCTCGTTGCGGTCTTCGCCGCTGACGACCGTGCCGCTCGGTACGAACGCATTCGTGAACTCGACGGCCGACTTCAGCAGACCGCCCGGATTATGGCGGAGATCGAGAATCAGCCCGTTGACCGTGCGCTCCGCCTGCAGCTGAGCGATGGCGCACCGGAAGTCTTCGAAGCTTTCTTCATTGAACGAGGTGAGACGGATGTAGCCGATGCCTGACGCCTCATCGATCCAGTAGTTCCACTGCGGCGCGCCGTTCGAATCGAGGCCCTTCTTCCACCAGCCGTTGACGGATCGAATCTTGATGCGGTCACGCACGAGCTTGACGTCGAACTGCTCTTCCGACCCCGCGCGGCGGACGTTGAGCGTGACGGTCTCGCCGACCGGTCCGGTGATGGCGTCGACGGCCTTGTTCAGCGTCCAGCCGAGCGCCGGCGAGCCGTTCACGCCGGCGATGCGGTCTTCAGCCTTGATGCCGCCGCGGGCAGCCGGCGAACCCTCGAGCGGATTGACGACCACGATGTCGCGCTTGTCGTCATGGCGGATCAGAATGCCGACACCGACGAAGTCGCCGTCCACCTGCTGCTGAAAACGCCGCAGCCGTTCCGGCCAGATCATTTCCGTGTACTGATCTTCGTAGCGGCTGGCGAGTTCATCGATCGCGCCGTCACCGAACTCGTGGAAGAGCACGGTGTCCGGAAGCTTGATCGTCTTGTCATTCGCCGACATCGCCGCGCCGAGCACCTCGTTGTAGTCCGGACGGCCGATCTGGTCAATCGGAGTTGCCGCGAGCTTCAGCTTCGCCTTCTCGAGTGCCGCCGTGAACGCTTGCACCTTTTCGGGATCGCCGAGACCTGGGAAGGTCTCACTGAGTCCGTCGGTCGTGGCAACGATCGACAGCGCGTCGATGCCGCCGTCAGTGAGCGGGGCCCAGCCCTTCGAGCTGATGTGATGTTCGGCAGCATGCCGCAGTCCGGCCGAGAGCATCTGCCGCGAGATGTCGCGCACCTGCTCCTTCCAGTCGTCAGCAAACGCGGCGTTCCATTCGGGGAACTTCTCGAGCGCTTCCTTGCCGGCCCGCGTGGCCTGCGCCTTGCGCAACGCGTACAGCTGCGTCGGCGCGTACTGGGCGAGCAGACTGATGCGGCGGTTCACCTTGTCGAGTGCATCGGCGTAACGCTTGAAGCTGGCGCGGTCGCCGGCGTCCTCGTACAGCGTGCGGAGGCGGTAGAGGACTTCCTGTGCCAGCAGCCAGTCGCCATCCTGCTGTGCCTTCGCGTCGGCGTCGATCGCAACGGCGATGAGCCGCTTCACATCGTCGCGCTGCAGCGGAGACTTCCAGTCTTCGGAAAGCGTCTGCAGCTTCACAGCGGCGGTCAGCGCCTTCGTGATGTCACGGGCGTCGAGCTTTTCCGCGAGGTCTTTGGACGCGGCCTCCAGCTCCTTCAGGCGCTCCGCTTTCGTCTCCTCGGCATGCGCCACCCGTTCCTGGGCGAGCGCACGCAATCGCTCGACTTCGCTCGTAGCTACGCCATCGGGGATCGTCGTGAATGCCAGCTCGACTTCGCCAAGCTTGCCCGCCTTCGCGGCGTTCCAGAGGTCGTCCGACCACTTGGCGACGGCGGGCGTCGCGGCCTGCTTCCGCTCGGCGCGTTCCTGAGCGGAGATGAGCGTCGTCGGTGCCGCGGCATTGCCGTGGGTCGGCCAGCTCGCAAGTACGAAGGCGACGACACCGACGGGAACGATCAGCGGGACGCTCAGCGCGAGAAGCCTGCGCCCGAGGCCGGTGTGGTTGCTGTTCATGGTGTGACTGGACGTGGCCTCAGAACGCGAAGCGGATCGTTTCGGCATAGCGTGCCTCTGGCGGCTCGGTGGAGCCTGCCCCTCGCAAAGCGCTCCGTTTGGCCTCCGACGGACTCAGGACCATTCCCAAGACGTGGGCAAGCAGCGGAGCAGGTAAGAACAACGGGAAAGAGCGAAGTCGCAGTCGGTGGCGGTTGGTTGGAATCGAGGGCCAATGGCCCACGTCGTTCGGACCCGTCGAAATCGGCGTTTGGATCGGGGTGGTTGATCGTGAGTTCCGGTTCGTCCGCCATTCAGCGCCCGAAGGGCGAGACGCGGAAGAACCGTTCTGGCTTGGTCTTATACTCGGCACTTGTTGACACGTTTCGTGTTCCGGGAACTGATTGGCGCGGAATCGGGCGAACCACCTCACTGGCCGTGCGGTGTAGGAAGCGCGCTCGCAGGGGAGAACCGATTTTCGCGATCCGGATTGCCTTCGGCTTGCAGAGGCGTGCAGATTGAATCCCCCGGAAAAAAGCCCTGAAAACCGCCACCGACAGAATTCGGCGCCCTGGTCGGCCACGATTGCACGGTAGCTCAACCGCTTGATTGGTCGATGGGAGCCTGGCGGTTCACCTCGGAGTTCTGCGGAGGTTTGCGATGCGGTCCGACGGACGACGGTCTCCACAGCCGGAAACTGGTGCGGAGCCGACAGTCCCGGCGGGCGTCGTCTGTCGGCGGTGCCATTACGACCTGCGCGGTGCGGCCGAGTCAGGACGCTGCCCCGAATGCGGTCTCGCGATCGGACTGAGCCTCTCCCGCAGCCACTTCGACTCCGCAACCACCGGAGGCGGGACAGCCAGCGGTGATGCGTGGGAGCCAATTGCCAGCGGTTGCCGTCTGCACGGCGCCGCGGTTTTCGCGCTGCTGCCGATCTGCCTGGGTGGCCCGCTCATACCGATCGTCGGCGCTCTTACGCTGGTGGCGCTCGGCCTGCACGGCCTCTGCCACTTCTTGGCCATGCGCGATCTCCAGCGCGGCCTGACCATCGTGTCGCAGACCGACCCGTTCTTGGGCGACGCGCTGCAGCGGGCGATGCGCGCGGCGAAGACGCACGGGATCATCGCGGGCATCGCCGGGGCTCTTCCGCTGGTGCCATGTCTGACGTGGTCCGCGATTCAGCTTCCCGGCGGCACACAACTGGTCGCCGCCGCGCTTGTCCTTCCTTCGCTGTTCGTGGCGTTGTGGTCTGCCCGCAAGGTCGCCATGAGCCTCGCGTCCTCGACAGCCCTTATCGCGGCACTTCCCAACACGCACCTGGGCGATTGGACACTCGCGGCCGGAGCCGTGGCAGCGTGCGGTGCATGGATCCTGCTCGCGCTGATCTCGCTTGTCGATGCAGCGGGAGCGGTGGCGCTCCAGGGTGTGCTCGTCGTGGTGGCGATGGCGGTGTCGCTCGCGCTCCTGCTGCCGCTGGCGCTCTACCGCGATCTCTTCATGCGCCTGAGCATCGCCGTTCCGCAGCTCGCCGCGTTCAACGCTGCTGCCGACCGCATTGAGCGTTCCCCCGGGGCGCGGCGCGCGGACCTCACGCTCATCGAGCCGCCGCCGGTGTCGCACGGTCACCTGCAGGTGATTGACGACGACGCGCCGATTCCCCTGGCTGATGATCCGATCCGCCCCGATCAGCAGCCGTCCTGATGCGCCCGCGCCCGGCGCGCGCCCGCGAGAGCGACGGCGATGGCATCCGCGACATCCGGCGGCTCGGGAGGCGCCGCGAGACCGAACTCGCTCGCGACAGCGATCTGCATCTGACGCTTTGTCGCGTTGCCGTTGCCGGTCATGGCCTTCTTCACGGTTGCCGGGGGCAGCTCGACGAGCTCAAGTCCGCGACGCTGCACGCAGAGGAGAGCGACACCGCGTGCATGCGCCATGAGAATCGCCGTGCGCAGATTGCGCGTCTGTGAGAAGACGGATTCGACCGCCACGACGGTCGGGGCCAGTTCCTCAAGTACTTCGAGCAGATCAAGCTCGAGCTGCCGCAGCCGATACGAGAGCGACGTCCCCGCCTTGAGCCGCAGGACCCCTGCTTCGACCAGCACGGCATCCCAGCCGTCGCGCGGCACTTCGACGCATGCATAGCCCGTCCGCTGCAGACCTGGATCGATGCCGACCACTCGAATGACGGCATCGTCGGTGTGCGTCATGCACGCGCCCCCGCACGCCCCTCAGACATCGACATGGCGCTTTTGCGATTCTGGCCGCCGCCAGGCGCGTCGCTTTCAATGAGTCCGTCCTTCAGGCGAAAGATCCGTTCGGAACGGTTCGCGACGCGGTCGTCATGCGTGACCATGATGAGCGTGAGCCCGCTTTCGTGGAGTTCTTCGAACAGTCCGAGGATCGACTCGCCGGTGGTCGAGTCGAGGTTGCCCGTCGGCTCATCCGCCATCAGAACCGCGGGCCGTGTCACGAGCGCCCGCGCGATCGCGACGCGCTGCTGCTGGCCGCCGGACAGTTCGATCGGACGATGCGTGAGTCGATCACCGAGTCCGACGCGCTGCAGCTGTTCAATCGCGCGGTCGCGCCGCTCGTTGCGATGCATGCCTTGGTAAAAAAGCGGCACTTCGACATTCTCGACGATCGTCAGTTCCGTAATCAGATTGAACGCCTGAAAGACGAAGCCGATGCGCCGGCCGCGCACGCCGCTCAGCTGATCGTCCGGCATCGTCGCGACATCAATGCCGTCGAGCAGATACTCCCCGCTCGTCGGCCTGTCGAGGCAGCCGAGCACATTCATGAGCGTCGACTTGCCCGATCCGGACGCGCCCATGATCGCGAGGAACTGACCGTGCGGCACCTGCAGGTCGAGGCCGCGCAGCGCTTCGACGAGCACTGAACCATCGGGCTTGTAGTAGATCTTGCGGATCTGCTTGAGATCGGCAGCGAATCCGGCGCGGGCGATGGATGACTCAGGAGGAATTGCAACGCTCACGCAGACACTCCCCTTGCTGCAGATGGGCGCGACGACGTGGAGGTCGATGCGGTTGATCCAAATGCCGCCTCGGCAAGATCGATCGCGCGACCCAGCGCCGCCGCCTTGTTCAGCGTCTCTTCGTATTCCGCGGTCGGATCGCTGTCGAGAACGACACCGGCGCCAGCCTGCAGATGCGCGGTCCACAGGCCACCAGCCCCATTGTGCGGGCCATCGTGCGGGCCATCGTGCGGGGCTCGTGCGAGCGGCACCACAATCGTGCGCAGCGCCAGAGCGATGTCCATATCCCCGTCGTATCCGACCGCACCGATGCCACCGGCATACGGTCCGCGGCGCACCGGTTCAAGTGTGTCGATGATCTGCATCGCCCGCACCTTCGGCGCACCGGAGACGGTGCCCACCGGCAGCGTCGCGCGGAGCGCGTCCCAGCAGTCAAGGCCCGGACGCAGCCGGCCGGTGACCGTCGAACTGATATGCATCACGTGGCTGTAGCGCTCGATGTCCATGCACTTCTCGATGTTGATCGATCCGGTTTCACACACGCGGCCGAGGTCATTGCGCGCCAAGTCGACAAGCATCACGTGCTCGGCCCGTTCCTTTTCGTCGGCGAGCAGCTGTTCCTCCAGCTGCCGGTCGCACTCCGGAGTCGCGCCGCGTGGGCGTGTACCGGCGAGCGGCCGGTTGGTGACAACGCCGTCACGGACACGACAAAGTATTTCTGGGCTTGATGCGATGAGGATCGCACCGGAGGCCTGCAGATAAATCTGATAAGGACTCGGATTGACGACACGCAGCGCCCGATAGATCTCAAACGGATCGCTCGATGTCTGGCGCTCCAGCCGCTGCGACAGCACGATCTGGAAGGCGTCGCCAGCGGCGATGTACTCCTTGGCAGAACGGATCGACGCCTCGAATTCGTCCTGGCTCACGAGCGACTTCGGCGTCACGGGCCGCCGCGATGCATCGATGTCGATCGCGCCGGCCGGCAGCGGAACCGAATGTGTCTCGAGGCGCGTGACGAGATGGGTCAGATCCCGCTGCAGCCTCTCCCACGCCGCGTCGAGCGATGCATGGTCGCTGAGCGACGTACTGACGATCGCATGCAGCGTCTTCGTGACGTTGTCCATCACGACGATCTGTCGATAGAGACCGAACTCCAGGTCAGGCAGATGACGGTCGTCACGCGGCGCGGCGGAAAACGGCAGCTTTCCCGGCTCGAGATATCGCACGCTGTCGTAGCCGGAGTAGCCGACCCATCCCCCGATGAAGCAGCGTGGAAGCTGCAGCGGCGCGAGAGTTTCCTTCGGCGGCATGCGGTCGGCGCGCGCCAGCTCCCGGACGACCGCGAGCGGATCCGCGCCGCGCCGCGTCGACTGGCTCTCATCGCGATGATCGCGCACTTCCACCGTGTCCGCTGTCGCAATGACTTCCATCAGCGGCTGCGCGCCCAGGATCGAATGACGGCCGACATTCACGCCGTGCTCGACACTCTCAAAGAGAAAGCTCGGCGCGCGGCGGGCGTCCGCGGCAACAAGCCGGCGATAGCCGAGCACAGGCGTGAGCTGATCACTCATCAGGCGCCGTGACAGAATGACAAGACCGCCGTGACGAGCCTGCATGTCAAAGAGCGCGCGCTCACTGAGATTCGAGACCGACATAGGGCGCGCATCCTACAGCTGTCTTGAGCGCCCCGTGGCGCCAGCCGCGGGCGCTGCGGAGTGAATCCGCCCCTGCGCTGACCGCTGAGGTCCGTGGTGGCGTCGTCCCGAACTGTGATTCCCCGTTCAGCGGCGCCCGGAGCATTCTGTGCCGGCGCACCGGGCGGCGCAGACGGCCGATGCAATCAATACAGCGCAGCCATCCTGAATACTGACGCCGACGTCGTCCGGTTCGCACACGTGCTCCCTTCACTGGCCGGCAAGTGCCGTCGTGACCGCGCCAAGATGCGTATCGGTGTTCAGAATCGCTGCAGCAACCGCCGGCTTCGCCCGGATCATTGCGAGATAGCTCGCGGCCTCG
>JAWXBD010000253.1:0-4989 GCA_034439815.1 Phycisphaerae bacterium | reverse complement strand
TGACGCACGGTGGCGTACTCCTCTTGGGTTGGTGGCAACCCCCCAAGGTACGTCGCCTTTTTCGTTTCGCCGCCACACACAAGATTTGACGGTAGCCCCGAACCGCGAAAGAGATCGGGCAACATCGTGGGCACTGTTTCGCTGATGCGCCCGGGGCTCTCGCGTCCGTTCTCATCGACCGCGAGCACCGTGTCGGCGATCACCGGACCGGCCAGCCGCTCGGCAATATCCGCCACTTTCGTCGCGAGATCATCGCCAGGCGTGACGTAGGCCGCCAGCGCGCGGCTGCCGTCGGCGATGCGATCGAGCAGCGGCACGTTGACGTCGGGACCGACGCCGACGGTGAAGATGCGGCGATGCGTTGGGTTGCCGTCCTCCGCCATCGCGCGGATGTCCCGCTCCAGCGTCTTGCCGATGGTGGGCAGGCCGTCGGTGAGAAAGAGGCACAGGGGCAGCGCGCCGGGAGCGACGTCCTGACGCAGCGCTTCGAGCAGCGCGTCGTGGATGTTGGTGCCGCCCGCGGGATGCAGCGCCGCGATGTAGCGGATGACCTCGTCACGCGTGCCGGCGTTGACGGTGGCGGGACTGGGCGCGAAGCTTGAGACGCCGTTACTGAAATCGATGACGTTTACGCGTTCCCCGTCGCGCAGTCCGTTGACGATGCGGGTTGCGGCAACCTTCGCCTGCTCAAGCGGCGCTCCCGCCATGCTGCCGGAGCGATCAAGGACGAGGACAATGTCGCGCGGCATCGCCTGCGCGTCGCTCGTCTGCGGCGCAACGGCGAGCAGGAGGAAGTAGCCGCCGCCAATCGACGGATCCGGATACGTGATGACAGTGGCGCTCGGTCCCGCACTTCGAACGATGCTCAGACGCAATGCACCGGATGCCGCCGCACCGCGATCGGTCGCGACCAGGGAGGCCGATTGTTCTCCGCGCCGCAGCGTGCGGACTTCGTGCGTTGGCGAGAAAATGCCTGCGATCGTCGTCGAGCTCGCGACATTGATCTCGATCTGCCACGCCGGACCTCGGTGCTGGAGATCGCTGCGCGGCAGCGTGTAGTCGAGCCGGTCACCGTTGGCGATGAGCAGTTCTTCCCACGCGATGCGGACCTTCCGCGTGCCATGCGGCGGGACCGGGAAGACGCTCGTGCGAACGACGTTCCATCCCGCCCATTCGAGCAGTGCCGGATCGCGCTCGCGGGCAACGATCGCGTCGTACTCCTGACGTGCTTCGTGCCTGCTGAGAACTCGAGCGGTCGGTTCGCGGAACGGCCCTTCAAACGTGAAGCCGTTGACCGTAGCGGCGGACGGAACCGGCACCAGCATCGTCGCTTCTTGCGCGCTCCCGCTCCGATTCGCGAGATCCAGTTCCATCGTCGTCACTGCGATGGTGTCGCGGATGTCGACCCGGGCTCGGATTGCGGTGATTTCGATCGACGACACAGAACCGGCGACGCGCCCGATCTGGGGGACGATGATGCGCGGCGGAGGATTCCACGGGCGAACCGACGGCAGGCTGGCGGGCGGAACCACGGCCTGGCTGGGGGAGTGGGCCATCACCATCGATGCCAACGCCAAGGGAAGCAGCAGTGCAGCCAATGTTTTGAGCGTGGATTTGAGCGTCATGTCGCGTTCCTCGGGTGAGATCCAGGTTCGGCGGTCGGCTAGCTGTTATTCCTCAACTACCTTACAACTGGACTCGACCGGTGCGCGTCACGGCTGTGCAACAGGCTGGCGCGGGGCGGCGCTGGATCAGCGGCAGAACGGGTGCGGCGGCCACTTGCTATAACCGCACACAGATGTGTGCCGCCGAGCCGAATGAGATCTACGAACTGCCGGCGGAAGGCGCCTTTCCAGCCACGCAACGCGACTGGCTCGTAGCGCAGGTCACAGCCGGTGATGAAGGTCGCCTACAGGCGAACGCATTTGTGATGCAGATTTACGCACCCGCGCTCGACGCGTACTTGCGCGGTTCAAGCTTTCGTTCGCTCGGTGCCAGTCAGGATCTGGTGGCGGGATTCTTCGCGAGCCGGCTGGATCGCCCCGATTTCTTCACCCGATGGCTCGCCAGCGGATTCGCGTTCCGTCGCTGGATCGCGAACGCGTTTCTGTTCTTCCTGCACGAAGAGTCGCGCCGCAAGCGCCAGCGTGCCGGACTCGTTCTCGACGATAAATCCGACCCGCCCGCTCTCGAACCGGATGCGGTGGAGCGCTACGAGGCACAGTGGGCGCGCGAAGTCGTCCAGCGCGCGTGCGAACAGGCACAGGACATCTGCTCCCGGTGCGGGTGGACGCTGCATTGGGATGTGTTCGTGCGCCATCACGCGGCCGGCGCGTCGTACGTCGACATCGCGCGCGAGCTTTCTCTTGATCCGCGCCAAGGACCGGCGCTGGCGCGCACCGGTGGCGGCGTGCTCCGTCGCGCGATCGAGGAGATCCTCGTGCGCGACGGCGTAGCGAAATCCGAGCTTGCATCGGAAGCGGCACGGCTGATGTCGGCGCTGCGCAAGCGCTGAGCAACGCTTCCCTGCAGAGACCACCGCTCAGCCCGAGAAGCTCGAACCGCAACCGCATGTCGACGTGGCGTTCGGATTCTCAAAGACGAATCCGCGTCCCATGATCGACTCCTTGAAATCGATCGTCGTGCCATTGAGATACAGGTACGACTTCGGATCACACACGACGCGCAGTGTGAACGTGTCCGCTTCGGCCACGGCGACATTGCCGTCGCCGGCAGACTCGATTCGCTCGAACTTCGTGCCGTTCTTGCGGAACGTGTAGTCCCAGATCTCGTCGGTGTCCTTCTGGACTTCGGTGAGATCGAGGAGATACGAGAACCCGCTGCAGCCGCCCCCCTTGACGCCCACGCGGAGCTTCACGGTGGCCGCGTCGAGCTCTTGCTGCTGGATGATCGAATCAACCTCACGGGCGGCGGTTTCAGTGACGATGACAGGCATTCGGCTCTTTCTTCAACGACGGGTGCGAGGAGGTGTCAGCGGGATGCAGCGGCGGACGTGGTGGACGGCGCGTCCGCACCGATCGCGTTCTTCTTTTTGTAATCAGCAATCGCGGTTCGGATCGAATCTTCCGCCAGCACCGAGCAGTGGATCTTCACCGGGGGCAGGCTGAGTTCTTCGACGATCTGCGTGTTCTTGATCGCCATCGCTTCATCGATCGTCTTGCCCTTGATCCACTCGGTGGCGAGCGAACTCGATGCGATCGCGGAGCCGCAACCAAAGCACTTGAACTTGGCGTCTTCGATGACACCGCGATCATTGACCTTGATGTGAAGCTGCATGACGTCGCCGCATTCCGGCGCGCCGACGATGCCGACGCCGATGTCCTTCCGCTGCGCGACTTCCTTCGAAGCGCCGAAGGAGCCGACATTGCGGGGAGCGTTGTAGTGGTCGATGACTTTTTCTGAGTAGGCCATTGGAGATTCCGGGAGTGAAAGGCGGCAATGTCGAACTAGCTAGTGGGTCTGCCACTGGATCTTCGAAATGTCCACGCCTTCCTTGAAGAGATCCCACAGGGGACTCAATGTTCGCAGGTGATTCACGGACTTCACGATCGCATCGATCGTGTACCGCACTTCTTCCTCGGTCGTCCATCGGCCGAGCGAGAGACGCAGCGATGAGTGCGCCAGTTCGTCACCGACACCGAGTGATTTTAGAACATACGACGGCTCGAGACTCGCGCTCGTGCACGCCGAACCAGACGAGCACGCGATGTCCTTGATGCCCATCAGCAGGCTTTCGCCCTCGACATACCCGAAGCTCATGTTGGTGAGATGCGGCAGCCGGCGCTCGAAGTGCCCGTTGATCTGCACTTCGTCGAGGCGCGACGAGAGTTCGGTTTCCATCAGCCGGCGCAGGCGGAACAGCCGCTCGCGATCGGCATCCATCTCATTGCCGCAGATCTCGCACGCCATGCCGAAGCCAACGATGCCGGTGACGTTGAGCGTGCCGCTGCGCATCCCGCGCTCGTGGCCGCCGCCGTCGAGAATCGCTTCAAGGCGCACACGCGGCTTGCGGCGCCGAACGTACAGCGCGCCCGCGCCCTTCGGTCCGTAGATCTTGTGGCCCGACCACGACAGCAGATCGATGTTATCGCGCTCCACATCGGTGGGCATCTTGCCAACCCACTGCGTGGCATCGGTGTGGAAGATCACATCCCGCTCATGACACAGGGCGCCGATCTCCGGCACTTCGTTGATCGTGCCGATCTCGTTGTTCGCCCACATGATCGTCACGAGAATCGTGTCGGAGCGCATCGCCGCTTCAACCATTGCCCGCGTGATGACGCCGTCCGGTGGCGGCGTGAGGAACGTGACGTCGAATCCTTCGCGCTGGAGCCGCTTGCACGGATCGAGGATCGCCTTGTGTTCGTGCAGCGCCGTGATGATGTGGCCGCGCTGCTGCGAGCCCTCCCCAGACTTCGCGTACATGTGCGCGGCGCCCTTGACGGCGAGGTTGTTCGACTCGGTGGAACCCGATGTCCAGATGATCTCTTTCGCGTCGGCGCCGATCAGCGTCGCCGCTTGTTCGCGGGCATGATCGACGGCGTCTTCAGCGTCCCAGCCGAACTTGTGGTTGCGGCTGGCGGAGTTGCCGAACTTCTCGCTGAAATAAGGCAGCATGGCTTCGACGACCCGCGGATCGGTGCGGGTCGTCGCGGCGTGGTCCATGTAGAGGGGAAGCTTCAGGGTCATAAGAGAGGTGCCTTCGGAGCGGACGGAGTGCCGAACATCGGGGGGAGAGAGGCTCGGCCAGCGGTTGGACAGGTCAGGCACCGCTTTCCGAAAGCGGTCAATCAGAGTGCCGATACCGATGGCAGCACCCCGCGCGGAACAGATGGGGGCAGCAATCGCCGCTGCGACCGAGTCTCAGTGTAGGGGAGACCCTCGGCATCCTCCAGCCGTTGCGTCCGGCACCTTGGGAAAATTCCGGACTTGGACCGCATTGGGGGGACCGCATTGGGGGGCCCGCAT
>JAWXBD010000252.1:0-3610 GCA_034439815.1 Phycisphaerae bacterium | reverse complement strand
TCGGGTCATATGGCGACGGCTGTCAGCCTCGCTGTGGGTGGCGCGGTGAAAACTGATTGGTGCGGCGCGCGAGGGAGAATGGGGTTTCACCACGGACTGGTAGGTCACGGCACGGGGTCGTCGCCGAAGCCGCCCCACGGATGACAGCGCACCAGCCGTTTGATCGTCAGCCACGTGCCGCGCCGCGCTCCGTGCGTTCGCAGCGCCTCGATCGCATAGCACGAGCACGTCGGATGAAAGCGGCATGATCCGCCGAGCAGGGGACCGAGCACGATCTGGTATCCGCGCACACCGCTGATCAGGACGCGCGCCGTCAGACCGACGGCGCGCCGGGTGCGGGCGGAGGGACCGGACCGCGTCGTTGCATGCGCTTCATCCACAGGTGGTGCTCGGCTTCGATCGCCAGACGGAGGAATGTGCAATACGCCTCGTGCGGAAGCTCTTTGTGAGGACGCACCGCAATGATGAGATCGTACGCGCCGGGAAATTCCGGGCGCAGCGTCCGAAAGCACTCCCGCAGCAGACGCTTCATGCGGTTTCGCCGAACAGCGTTCCCGACCCGCCGCGACACCGACAGGCCGAGCCGCGACACGCCGCCGGCGTTGGGAATCGCATGGACGACGAGCGGTCCGCGCTCCAGCCGCGCCTTGCCGGCAAACACGGAGTCGAACTCACGCTTGTGCTGCAGGCGATTCGCTTTCGTGAATCGGTATCGGGATCGGGGTGGGGGTGCTTCGTGCGTCATGCCATCATGCATCCCGCTCGAGTTCCCGGTGGTAACGGCGCATCAGCCGTTCGCGCGTCAGCAGTCCTTCGACCCGCCCCGCCGCGTCGACGACCGGCAGGCTGTCGAGTTCGCTCTCGCCAAAGCGCTCCAGCGCGACGTCCAGCGTCTCATCGATCATGATTGTCGGCGCGGCGGCGTGCATGATCTCACTGACGTGCAGCAGCGGCGACGCCTCGCGATACATGAGCACCGCCCGCATTTCGTTGCCGCCGACGACACCGCGATAGCGCTGGTCCGGTCCGAGCACGACAAAGTCATCGACGCTCATCCGCTCGGCGAGTTCCAGCAGCCGCTCGGCCGTGTCATCAGGTTTGATGAAGACGGCCGGCGCGAGCGTGACGTCGCGCACGGTGAGCCGACGCAGCTGCGAGCTGTCGCCCCGCGTCCCGAGCCGCACGCCCTGGACCGCGAGCTCGGCGGTGTACACGCTTTCGCGCTCGATCGCGCGGGCGACGATCGTTGCGATCGTGGCGGTGAGCATGACCGGCAGAATCATCGAGTAATCCTGCGTCAGTTCGTACACGAGCAGAATGCCGGTGAGCGGGGCATGCGTCGTCGCGGCGATCATGCCGGCCATGCCGATCAGGGCGAAGTGCGCGGGGTTGGCATTCGTCATCAGCCCCGTTGCCGCAATGCCCAAGCCCAGGGCGCCACCGGTGAGCGCGCCGAGCACGAGCGACGGTGCAAACAGTCCTCCGGACCCGCCCGACCCGAGCGTCACGCACGTCGCCAGCATCTTGAGCACGAGCCACACCAGCATGACGCCGGCAAGTTCGACGGGCGGGGTGCTGCTGAGGAGCGCGTCGTACATCTCCGGTGAGAGCACGCGCTCGATCAACGGATATCCGTTGCCAAGAAAGTTCGGGACCGTGGGGTCGCCGCGCTGCGTCGTGATGAGGAAGTACGTCGCACCCATCACGCCGAGCACAAGACCGCCGAGCGCCGGCTTGGACAGCGCGGGCACGCGCAGGCGCGTGAAGAACCGCTCCGTGCCGCGCAGCGTGCGCACGAATGTCACACCGATCATGCCGCACGCGCAGCCGAGCAGCACGAACGCCGGAGAGGCAGTCACCGTCAGCAGGCCGCGCATCGATTCGAACACCGATGGATCGACGCCGAACAGCGGCTGGCGGCTTCCAAGCACGGTCTGCGTCGTCGCGCTCGCCAGCACGCTGGCGACCACGATGGGTGCGAGCGTCCGCAGCGAAAAGTCGCGCAGCAGCACTTCCAGTGCGAAGAACACGCCGGCGATCGGTGCGTTGAACACGGCGGCGATGCCGGCAGCCGCGCCCGCCCCGAGCAGGGTCGTCGTCCACTCGCGGTCCTGCCGCGCGAGTCGGCCGAATGTCGATCCAAGCGTCGCGCCGATCGCGACGATCGGACCCTCCGGACCTGCCGAGCCGCCCGTCACGATCGTTGCGGTCGAGCCAAGCCATTGGCGGAAGGCGAGCTTGAGCGGAAGGTCCGATCGCAGCCGGGCGACGGAGTACATGACCATCGAGACGCCGTGGCCGCGCAGATCGACCGGCAGGGCCCAGCGGATGAGCGCGCAGACGAATCCCCCGATGGCCGGTACGAAGAGAATCGCCCAGAACAGCCGATCGGGATGGTGGGTCGCCCACACCGCGGCACCGGACTCGGCCCAGTGGAACGGCACCATGAAGCCCAAGGCCACGAGCCCCATAAACACGCCGAAGACCGCGGCCAAGAGCAATTGCGGCCACGCGGTCGCGCGCATGCCGCGCCGCCACAGGCCGAGCAGTTCCTCGCCCGCCCCGGCGGGGATGTCGCTGTTCGGAGGGGAGTTTGCCGAGGAGGGAGGCATCGGTCGGTGTGCCGGATGACTGGCAGTGGGTGCCGGGTTTCGCTATCATGCCCGATTCTCTTTCGCTTCGAGCGTTCGGGCTTTGCGGGGCGCGTGTTTGCACGCGATGCCGTGGGTCAGTTTTTTGCTCGCTGGCGGCAGAGGTTCACACTCCGGGTTCTCCACTCCGGGTTTTGAAGGTAACCGCCCCCATGATTGATGCCCTGAAGAGCGATGACATCGTCAACAAGCTCGGTGGTCGGTTCAAGCTGACCGCGCTCATCCAGCGACGCCTGAGCGAGCTGATCGACGGTGCCCGCCCGCTCGTCGACCGCGACGGACGGACAGACTTCGAAGTCGTGATCGACGAGATCATGCAGGAAAAGATCACGATCGATTTCAGTGCGAGTCGACTTCCGCTGCCGGACGCGCCCGAGCTGCGGTAAGACCGCCGCGGCGTCGACCCGTCCGCCCACATCGAGACACCGCATGTTTGCAGGCCCTCCAGAAGCCTTGGCTGCCCTCAAGGGACGCCGAGTCGCTGTCGGTATGGGCGGCGGCATTGCAGTCTATAAAACTGCATCGGTCGTGAGCACGCTTGCTCAGGCGGGATGCGAAACGCACGTCGTGATGACCGATGCAGCGACGCGGTTCGTCACGCCGCTCACGTTCGAGGCGCTCGCGGGACGGCCCGTGCACACCAGCATCTGGGACCAGGCCGACCGCAGCGACCCGCAGCACATCAGGCTCGCGCGTTCGATCGATGCGTGTCTCGTCGCGCCCTGCACGATGGATCTGCTCGCGAAACTGGTGCATGGCTTCACCGACGATCCAGTGTCGCTGCTGGTCTCGGCGATCGATCGGCGCCACCAGCCGGTCCTCTTGGCGCCGAGCATGAACGAGGTGATGTGGGAACAGCCCGCGACCCGGCGAAACGTCGAGCAGGCGGAGCGCGACCGGTTCCTGGTCGTCGCGCCGGGGAGTGGCTGGCAGGCGTGCCGGACCATCGGTGCCGGCCG
>JAWXBD010000251.1:0-37005 GCA_034439815.1 Phycisphaerae bacterium | reverse complement strand
TGCCGACAGGTCCGTCGGCTTCGTGAATTTGCTGGACTTGCTTGGCATGCTGACTCCTTCGGAGATTCATGCCTCGCACACAGAATTACTGACAGGTCCTCTTGAATTCACACCACGGCGTATTCCTGAGCTTTCATCCTTCATCCTTCATACTTCTTCCTTCATCCTTCATCCTTCTTCCTTCGCACTTTCCTCACATCGCCTGACGACCTGCGATCGCATCCGCCAGCACCGCCGGATTTGCGTATTCAATCTGGCTGCCCGTCGGCAATCCGCGCGCGAGCCGCGACACTTTCAATCCTCGACTGCGCGCCTGCTCCGCGAGCCACAGCGCTGTCGAGTCGCCTTCCATGTCCGGATTGAGGCCGAGGATCAGCTCCGTCACGCGAATGCCGCGCGCGTTCTTGGCGGGGTGCTCCAGTCGCTCGATCAATCCAGCAACCGTGAGGCTTTCGGGCCCGACTCCGTCGAGAGGATCGAGCCGGCCAAGCAGCACGTGATACACGCCATTGAACACGCCAGTCTGCTCGAGCGTGATCAGATCTTTCGGCTGCTCGACAACCAGCACGCTGAACGCATCGCGCCGCTCGTCGGCACAGATCGGACACGGATCGGAATCGGTGAGATTCCAGCAGACTGAGCAGTGGCGCACCGATGACTTCACAACGGCGATCGCATCGGCGAGTCGCATCGCCTCGTCCTTCGAGCTCTTCAGAATCCAGAATGCCAGCCGCTCCGCCGAACGGCGTCCGATGCCGGGGAGCGTCGCGAATTCATCGATCAAACGACGAACCGATTCGGGCAGCGCCTGGGCAGCCACTACAGCAGTTCCTTCAGCTGCTCCGCCGAGATAGGCAGATTCAGTTCCCGCGCGGCACCCGCGAGCGATTCGGCCATCGCGGCCTGCGCACGATCGAGCGCGCTGTTCGTCGCTTCCCGGATGAGTTCAATCGCCAGTGCGCGGTTGACCGGATCATCACCGGCCATCGAGCGCGCCACGATGGGATCGACATCAATGCTTTCGATGCGCAGCTTGCCGCTCGATACCACTGTCACGGCACCTCCGCCTGACGACGCCGCGACGCGCGTCGTCTCGGCCTTCGCCCGCACCTCCTCGAGCTTCGCACGGATCTTGGGCATGTCCTTCATCAGGCCGGCCATGCTGCCGATGTTTCGCAGCGAGTCAAACATGCAAGTCACCCTTCCTGGGAAAGACCTTCGGGTTCGTCATGATGTTCATGATCATCATGCAGCGGCTGCGCGATTTCGCCACTGACAACATCAGGCACGACCTCACCCCGGCGCAGCGGCGTGCAGTCGACAATGGATGCATCAAACAGCTCGACCGCGAGCCGTATGACCGGATGCTCGCGCACTTCACGGGGGATGCGCCCGCGCTGCGCGGCCGGCGGCCGTGACAGCGGCACCGTGATGAGATCGAAGCGCACATCGAGCGGACGACCGGCGAGCCGCTGCACCGTCGACTTCACGACATCGGGATTTGATGCGAGAAATCCGGCACCGGCTTCGCCTTCACGCGCGGTCAGCGTGAGCGTCCGGCCGTCCCAGCTCTGACAGACGAGTCCGGCGAGCAGCGCCCCGTCGCGCGCGCTGGACGATGCCTTGCCGACGATCTCCTGCCAGAAGCCGTCGCTGTTGGATGCAGACTGCGGAGCCGTGTCGGACGGCACTTGGGCTTTGGTCAAGGTGACCGGCGTGAGGGTCGCGGGCGCGGAGCGTGCCACGGTCGGCTTTGATTCGAGGCCCCGATCGGCCGGTGTCAGGCGCGCCGGGGTCAGGTTCGCCGGCTTCAGGTTGAAGGGTGCCGCGGGTCGCGTCTGCTGCTCAGCGGCCCGCGGCGGGGCTTTTCCCGGCGGTGCCTGCACTTTTCCGTTGTTCCCCGAGCTGGCCCCATTGTTGACAAGCAGTCCCGCAGCCTCCGCAAACTGCTCGCTGAGACACATGCGCACGATCGCCGCGTCGTACAGCGCGCGGGGACTCGACGCATCGCGGGCTTTCGACGCCACCGCGTCGCACAGCGCCACAAGATGCACGAGCGCCGCGGAATCGAAGGCGGCGCCGAGACGCACCATGGCCTCACGCGTTTCGCTCGCCACTTCGAGCATGGGCGTGTCCTTGCCGCAGACCTTCGCGAGCAGCATCCATCGATATCGCTCCGCGAGCAGGTCGAGCGCCCGCTCAATCGAAAGTCCGCGGTCCAGCAGTTCCCCGCCGAGCGTCAGCGCCGTCGCCGCGTCCGAACGTCCGATGGCGTCGATCGCGTTCTCGACGAGCGTTTCGTCGGGCAAACCGAAAATATCTTCGAGCAGGGTCCAGGACAGCATCGGCCGACCGCCCTCGTCCGGCACGGCCGCAGCGAGCAGCCGCTCCAGGAGCGACAGCGCGTCGCGCATGGAACCGTTGGCCATCCGCGCGATCTGCATCACGACGCGCTCTTCAGCGTCAGCATGCTCACCGGTGAGGACCTCGCGCAGATGGTCGGCGATCTTCACCGTCGGGATCGAGCGGAAGTCAAATCGCTGGCAGCGACTCTGAATGGTCGCGGGCACACTCTGCGGTTCGGTGGTGCACAAGATGAACTTCACGTGCGCCGGCGGCTCTTCCATCGTCTTCAACAGCGCGTTGAAGGCCGGCGTGGTAAGCATGTGCACTTCGTCGATGATGTAAATCTTGTAACTGCCGCGCGCCGGCATCAGACTCGCGCCGGCGATCAGGTCGCGGGCACTGTCAATGCCGCGGTTGCTCGCCGCGTCGATCTCGATGACGTCCAGGTCCTCGCCGCGCATGATCGCGCCGGCAACGGCGTCCTGCTCCGACAGCGTGTCGACCGCATTGAGCGCCCGCGCAAAGATGCGGGCCATCGAGGTCTTGCCGACACCGCGCGTTCCGCAGAAAAGGTAGGCGTGCGCGGTTCTGCCCGTGCGCATGGCATTTTGGAGCGTGCGCGCGATGGCATCCTGCCCGACCACTTCACCGAAGTCTTTCGATCGGTAACGGCGGGCCAGCACCTGGTAGTTGGCCGGGGTGGCAGCTGCATCCGACTTGGCTGCCGGAGTCTTCGCGTCAGCCTTCGCGCCCTCCCGCTTGGGGCGCGGCGTCGGATCCGTTGCAGGCGACTTGGATGCTTGCTTTGCCATCGCGAAGAGAAGAGCAGGGAGCGGTGACGAGAATCCGGTCGATCCCTGCGGAAGCCGGTTTCCGTTGCCAATGCGGCTGAAGATCAGCAGGTATTCCGGTGACGCGGAAGACGGCCAGGCACCCGCCAGCTCGGATGACGTCGCTTATGGCTGCTGCGGTCAAGCCCTGACCAGGTTCACGAGCCAACCGTCCAGCGGACCCGGCCGTCTTCTGCGTCACGAGAAGAACCGAAGTTTACTCCAACTCGCGCACGCGCGTGCACATCACAGTCGAAGAACGCGCTCCAACGCCGCGGGCCTCGCACCGTACAATCGCCGCTGGATGCCCGACCCGAACGATCCCGCTGATGACCCGACTCCCGGTACTGGTTCCAGTGCTGGTTCCGGTGCGGGACCCGATCCGAACCCGGCGTCCGATCGTCGGCCGTTGGACGGCGACGGCCCGCACCTGATTGGAGCCGGAGCTGGAGCCGGGGCCGGAGCTGGAGCGGAGGCGGTGGACGCGCCCGATCCCGCCCGGGCGCGCAACTTCGATCTGCCGTCCGTGCGCGTCGAGCAGGAGTTTCGCTCCCATCGGCTGCTGCTCCTCGTGGTCCGCCTGCTGTTCCTGGTGCTCCTCGTCACGGTGACGATCCTGACGATCGCCAGCGAGCGTCGCGCGGAGGACTTCGGATTCTCGACGATCTTCGGACTGATTCTTTCGACCACGTCGATCGGCATCATCGTCCTCGTCCTCGATGCGATCACGCCCAACAAACGCCTCAGCTCGGTCGTCGGCGTTTATCTCGGCGTGTGCTTCGGCTTGATCGGCGCCGTCGCGATCGGCGCGCTCCTTGATGTGATCGCGGATGCGTGGGAGCTGGAAGCCTCGCGGCCTGCGCTGTACATCGGACTCACGAAGGTCATCGTCGGCATCGTCCTCTGCTATTTGTCCGTCTCGGTCGTGCTGACGACGAAGGATGACTTCCGGCTCGTGATCCCGTATGTCGAGTTTGCGAAGCAGGTCCGCGGTGTGCGCCCCCTGCTGCTCGACACGTCAGCGCTCATCGACGGCCGCATCAACGACCTCGGGCAGACGGGCTTCCTCGATGCGCCGATCATCGTGCCGCAGTTTGTCGTCGACGAACTCCAGGCACTCGCCGATTCCGCTGACAAGATCAAGCGCGCCCGCGGGCGGCGCGGACTCGACATGGTGGCGCGCCTGCAGGCGAATCCATATCTCGATCTCTCCATCGACAACCCGCAGGTGGACGGCGTTTCGGTCGACCGCATGCTGATTGATCTCGCGAAAGATCAAAAGCTGCGGATCCTGACGACCGACGCCAATCTCAAGAAGGTCGCGCAGATCAATGGCGTCGCTGTGCTGAACATCAACGATCTGGCGAACACGCTGAAGACTGCGGCGATGCCTGGCGAGACCCTTCACGTCGTCGTCATCAAACTGGGGGAAGGCGAGGGCCAGGGCGTCGCCTACATGCCGGACGGCACGATGGTGGTCATCGAAGACGGCGCCGCGCACGTCGGCGCCTCGCTGAACGTCGTCGTGACCAACTCGCTGCAGACGAGCGCGGGCAAGATGATCTTCGCGAAGGTCGATCAATCCGATCCGCCGGAGGGCGACTCGATCGCGCGGCTTGCGAACGCCGCCACGCATCAGCCGCGCGCGACCGGTCGCGGAGTGCGCGGAAGCCGCCCGCCCGACGGGCGGAATCCTCGCCGCTGACGCGCTTGTGTTGCGATGAGCGCGGAAAAAGAGCAAAGCCCGCGGAATCCGTTCCGCGGGCTTAGGATCCGCTTTCGACAAGTGCCGTCCTTGGCACCGCGTGTCGCTGGGGATTTATTTAACGGCCGATCACGAGCAGCTGGTTAATGAGATCGTTGGTCGTGGTGATGACGCGGCTCGCGGCCGAGTAGCCGGTGCTTGTCAGAATCATGTTGATGAACTCCTGCGAGAGATCGACGTTCGACAGCTCGAGCGCGCCGCCGACCAGGCGACCGGTGCCGAAGCCCAGCGGTGTCGTGATCAGCGCCGTGCCGGAGTTGGGGCCGACCTGAAAGAAGTTGTTGCCGGCGTCGACGAGCCCGCCTGGATTCGTGAACTTCGCCAGCGCGATCTGACCAATCGTGCGCGTGAGCCCGTTCGTGAACGAACCCGAAACGATGCCGTCGGTGCCGATCGAGAAGTTCGACAGCGTGCCGATCGCGGAACCATTCTGATACACCGCGGCGAGGTTCGAACCGGAGTCGGTCAGACTGCTCACTGCATCCGTCCCCGAGTTGAAGTCCATCTCGATCGTGAGCGGATCGACGGCACCGTTGTCGCGCCGCAGCGAGAACGTTTCGTTGGACGCGCTCACGTAACGACCGCTCGCGTCAAACTCGACTTCGCCGAGACCGAGCACGCGGCCCGCAGCGGCGTTGTCATTGCTTTCGGCGATGAACTGCCACGTGGTGCCGCCCGAGGGGCTGGTCGCCTGCAGAACAAACGTGAGATCCACCGTGGCCGGTGTGCCGAGTGAGTCGTACACAACAAAGCTCGTCCGCACACTCTCGCCGATAGCGGAACTCAGCTGGCTCATCACAAACGGCTGGCCGATCGCGCCACCGGGTGCCGAGACCACCATGTCCGCGGTCTCAATGCCGAGTTCCTGTGCTTCACCCTCGTTGCCGGTAATCTCCAGCTGACCCGCCGCGTTGATCGTGGCACCGCCGCCAAGATTGGAAGCATCGCCGATTGCCGTCGAGTCGAGTCCCAGCACGTCGTTGAGCCACGAAGTGAAGTCGCCAAACGTGGCACCGAATCCATCGGCCCCCGCCACGGCGGCGGCACTGAACGCGAAGGTCTTCGTGCCGAGATCCTTGCCGCCCTTCTCGAGACCGGAGAGCGTAATGATCTTCGGATTGGTCGCGCTGTCGAAGGCCAGCGTTGAACCGGCGGCGCCGTCGGAGATATACACGTCCTGCGCCGTCAGATCGGTCAGTGCACTCACTTCCGATCCCGCCGGCGGCGGCACCAGCGGCGATGTGTACATCGCGCGGCTCGTGTGCACCGAACCGATCGTGCCCACATCGCCGGCCGCATTGAGGTTGCCGTTGAAGATGACGTTGCGTGTCGCTTCGGCGAGGGTCAGCGTTCCGATCGGGACATTGATCGGCTCGAGCGCGCCCTCGACGATGTTGAACGTCTGATCGACGCCGTAGCCCATGACCTTGGCGCCGGTTTTCGTCACGAGGTCATTCTGCGGACTCCGTGTGAACTCGCCGTCCCGCGTGAAGAAGCGGGATCCCGCGATCTCGACGATGAAGAATCCGTCGCCTTCCAGTGCGACATCGGTGGTCACACCCGTCGCACCGATGGCGCCGTTCGCGAAGTTGCGCTGCGTGCCGCCAATCGCGACACCGAGGCCGACCTGCCCCGGGTTGGTGCCGCCCGACACATCGCTCGGAGCGGTGCCCAGCGAAAAGTTGCGACTGAAGTTGGGCGAGAAGCTCATCCGGTTGCTCTTGAACGCCGTCGTGTTGACGTTCGCGATGTTGTTGCCGATCACGTCGAGACGACGTGCGTTGGCAATGAGTCCGGAGAGACCCGTGAAGAAGGCGGTCGTTGATGCCATACAGCGAGGCTCCGTGTCGTGGCCGCGCTCAGAGTGAGCAGCGGCTGTTTGCAGAATTGAAATGTCCAGCGTGTGTCGAGCGAACCGCGTGCCTGAATCAGCTCAAGGCTGCCTGCTCAGCAGAATCGGGCGGATCCGGCAGCGGCACCGGTATCCGCAACGCGTGGGGCGGCCCCTGCACGCGCGATGGCGGCTGCTCGTCGCCTGTCGGGACACGCAGCGCAACATCCACATGAATGGGCACACTCGGCTCGTGCGCAAGAACTTCACGTTCGAATGTGCGCTGGCGCACATCTGCGATCAGCAGGCGGCCGCCATAGAAAATCGCAGCGGTGTCTACACCGCGTGACTCGAGCAGATCGAGCGCGCGGCCGATCCGCTCGCGCGCTTCGAGCGGCAGCGGCGTACCGAGCGCGGCGTCCTGCACCGCTCGTCCGCTCTCGATCGTGCCGCCGCGGGCGCGAGCGAGCAGCGATTCGAAATCACTGACGCCGACCGAATCGACGCGCACGCCAAACGACGGCGCGGCCATCGGTCGCACCGCAGGCTCGAGCCGTCGTAAGAGGTCGTGTCCGTCCATCGTCATGACGCGTTCCGGTGATGCCTGCCGTCATCGACCGACAATGTCCTCGGCCAGGACCGCTTCCACGTTCTCCATGGAGATGACCCAGCCGTTGTCGAGCAGCAGTCCTACGGAATCGCCGCTCTTCGCGACGCTCACGACCTTGCCGGACACGCGATTCGCGTCCTCCGTGAGTCCTTGCACATGCTGGCCCATCAGGCCGCCGGCGCTGGCGAACTGATTCTGCGCCACCACCGATTCCAGCTGCTTCATCATCTGCGTGTCACTCTCGATCGAGCGAATCGAGTTCAGCTGCTCGAGCATCGCGCCACTGTCGTTGGGTTTGAACGGATCCTGGTTGGCGAGCTCCGTGAAGAGGATCTTGACGAACTCTTCGGATGAGAGATCGCTGAAACTGCTGCCGGTCTTGGCCTGCGGAGCGAGGTTTCCTGAGATTGCTGATACGGGGTCCATGAAACTGTCCTCCGAAAAAGGGGGTGTGAGTGCGAGACTCACTGAATCGTTGAGAGTTCGTTCACTTGTACTTATGCGGGTCGGCTGGCGAACTCGCTTGCGAAGGAGCGCCGGCGCTCGGCGGGAAGCGGTTCCGATGGATCGCGCCGTTCGCGCCGCGACTCGTCCTGGGCGCGGCCGCGACTCTGTCCTTGTCCGGCATCCTGCCGATCGCCGCGCTGGCGATCCTGCGCGTCAGCGTCTGCGCCGCCGCCCTGCTGCGGCGATGGTGCAGCTGGCGCGTTCTGGGGACCGGTCTGCACATCGGTGCGCGACGGCGTCGCATGCTGCTGGGCCGGCGCGTTGGTCTGGACTGACAGTCGATCAACGAGCAGCCCGTGCGACTCGAGTGCCTGCCGCAGCGAGGCGATCTCCGACGTGAGGATGGCGTGGGCCTGCGGACTCGATGTCAGCAGTTCAGCGCTCACGCGGCCGGACTGGATCGTCATCGTGATGCGAAGCTCGCCCAGGCTTGGCGGATCAAGGCGCATCGTCATCGTTCCGCCCTTCTGGCCGATGAGCGCTGTCAAGCCGCGGCCCACGAGCTGACCGGTCGGATCGGCGTCGTCCGACGGCGCGGGGGTCAGTGACTGCATGCCCGATGCGATCATCTTGCCATTCGCGAGGCGCGTCATCACAGGGACGGTCGGCAGTGGGACGGCGCGGTCATCCTGCATGGTCGACTCACCCTGCGATTCACCCTGCTTCTGCTGCTGGCCACTGGTTCGTGCCGCCGCGGCGCGTTGTGCGGCGAGCGACTGATTCAGCTGCTCCGCCCGCGCGACTGCCGGACTCGCGGCGGATTCCGCGCGGATGCCGAAGCGCTGATCAAGCTTGGATGCCTCGCTCGTTTCCGAATCGCTCGTGAGCCTGTTTGCGGGACCGTTGGCGGGCTCGTTTGCCGGATCCGTCGTGGCTGTGCGCGTCGCGCGTTGCTTCGATGTCGAACTATCTGCGTGTGGCTCTTCACCGTCGCCGCCACCCTCCGACTGCTCGCCCGTTGCCGCACCTTCCGCGTTCAAAGCAGTTGATGCGCTCGCTGAGCTGGAGGCATCGGGTCCGCCTGATACGGGCGTCGTCGCAGCGGCGGCTGTGGGTGCCATCGTGGCCGAGGGCGGGACGACTGCGTTCCCCACCCCGGAATGCGCTGCGACGGTCGCGAGCGATTGCGGCGTAGCATCCGCATCGACTGCGACGGCGGATCCCGACGCGTCGGGAGATCCGTCATCCGCACCATTCTGCGTTGTGCTGCCGGACGAGTCCTGCGCGGAACGCGTGTTCTCGTTGGTGCGTGCAGGCGCAGGTTCCACCGCTGATTCCAGCAGGTCCTGCGCGTCGGCGAGTGAGCGCTCGAATGATTCGGGCTCGTCGGCGCGGCGCGGTCGATCAGCGCCTGGTTCCGTCAGCTCGGGGCGCGTCTGCTCCGCCCGGTGGATCGATCGCTGCTCCCTGGTTGGCTGTGGGCTTGTCGACGGTCGCGGGTGCTGCAGCGGGCTTTTGAGCGGGCTGTGCAGGGGATTCAGCGCCGGTCGGTGCTGGAACGGGCTGGCGCGCGGCGGCTGCTTCAGCTGCATTGGGGGCGCGGACGGGGGGAGCGGTGGAAGTGCTGGAGCCATTCGAAGGTGCGTCCGAGACGAGAGCAGATTCCGGGATCGCGGGCGCGTCCGGAGTTCGTCGTCGGATCCGATGAAGCAAATCCGTTGCCACCTTCGTCTCGTCTTCTCCCTTGAATGCCTTCAGGAGGGAAGATGCCTTGAATGGCGACATCGCGTCCAGGTAGTCGACGGCCTCGTCAACGCTGCCCGATCGCACCATCTCAAGAATCCACTCTTTGCCCTGCTTCGCCGGAACGCTCTCGAGAAGCTTCACGGATTTCTTGAACTGCTCGGCGCTCTTCGACGCCTTGCTGCCGGCCATGCTTTCGTCCCAGGCCCTTTTCTCCGCTTGGAAGCCGAGCGTCTTCTGCGCCAGCAGCGCCTGTCGTTCTTCCAGTTCCCGATCGAGCTGCACCTTTTCATCCTGCAGTCGGCGCAGCGACAGCGCGTGCTGCTGCAGCGCGCGATCGGACGCGTCGATCTTGACCGTCGTGGGCGTGAGATCGCCGGCGGGCTCCTCGATCGGAACCTCCGGGACTGGTGCGGGTTGTTCGGGTGGCACCTGAAGAAGCATCCTGACGCGCCCGCCGTCGAGGCGGCCGGACTTCCACATCCAGCCTCCGACGCCCAGCACTGCAAAGAGATTGACGATCGCGATCACGCTGATCATGTTCCACAGCTTCTTCATGCGTCGAGTCCTTCCATCCGAGTGCGGGCCAGCGCCGAATTCGCAAGATCATCAAGAAACGCAGTCTCCTTGCGGCCTTCTTCGCGCTTCCATTCCTCGAGACGTCGCTCACGAAGAATTTCAATCGCGCGGCGGCGTTTCGCCGCTTCAATCAGCACCGCCTGCGCTGCGCTCAAGTGCTGGGCGACGCCCGCAAACTCGATCACCGTGCGGCGCGCGAGCTGATCGACGGAGATAATGGACGCGGCCTGCTGGCGAAGAAACCCGGCATCGAGCGAGCCGATGAGACTGCTGCGCAGAAGTTCTTTGCCCTCGGCGATGTCGCGCTGACGGTCCGTGAGCCGGTCCTGCAGCGCCTGACGAATCTGCTCCAGCCGTCCGACCTCGCGCTTGCACAGGTCCTCCTCGCGGCGGCGAAGGTCCAGAAGCGGATCCAGTGCAAACTTGAATCGGGGCATTGGGCGAGTCCGAGTGTTCGCCCTTTATCGGCGCGCCGAGGGCGGGGTGTGAGCGGGCGTGCCCGGTTGCTGATGGGGCTGCTGCTCACGAAGTTTCATTGCTGCCGCCAGGCGATCAGCCGCCTGCCGCGCGAGGTCTGCCAGGCCGCGACAGGCGACCGGATACGGCGTGATTTCGTTCTTGTCCTGCTGCAGGTAGGCCTCGATCTCCGGCTTCATCGCGATCGCCGTGTCCACTTCAGGATTCGACCCCCGCGCATAGGCACCGATCGCGATGAGCTCCTCCTGGGCGCGATGGGCCGCCATGAACCGGATGAGCAGCCGGCGCGCAGCGCACTGCTGGACGTTCGTCACGTTGTCGACGACACGCGAAATCGATTCGAGCACGTCAATCGCCGGAAAGAACCCGCGCGATGCGATGCGGCGCGACAGAACAAAGTGACCGTCGAGAATTCCCTTGGCAGCGTCAGCAATCGGCTCGGTGAGATCGTCGCCCTCGACGAGCACTGTATAGAACGCTGTGATGCTTCCACCGCGTTCGAGGCAACCGGCGCGCTCAAGCACGCGCGAGAGCAGGGAGAACACGCTGGGCGTGAATCCCTTCGTGGCCGGCTGTTCGCCTGCGGCGAGCCCGATCTGCCGCTGCGCCTGCGCGAGACGCGTGACCGAGTCGATCATGAGCAGCACATGTTTGCCCTGATCACGAAAGAACTCGGCGGCTGCGATGGCGCTCGTCGCCGCGCGAACACGCAGCAGCGGGCTCTCGTCGCCGGTAGCGGCAACGATGCAGGCCTTCCGGCGTCCTTCCGGTCCGAGCGTGTGCTCGAGAAATTCCTTGACTTCACGACCGCGTTCACCGACGAGTCCGATGACGACGATATCCGCGGCCGTTCCCTTCGCGATGCTCGCCAGCAGCGTGCTCTTGCCGACACCAGGGCCCGCGAAGATGCCGACGCGCTGGCCGCGACCGACCGTCAGCATGCCGTCGATGGCGCGGACTCCCGTGGACAGCGGCTCGGTGATGATGCCGCGATGCAGCGGATTCATGATCGGCGGATCGAGCGGGCGGTGCTCGAGGTCATCGAGCGGCGGGCCGTCGTCGATCGGTCGTCCGAGCGCGTCAACCACGCGTCCGAGCCATCCGTAACCAATCGGTACAACGGAAGCGGTGCTGCGCGATCGCACCGAGGCGCCCGGACTGACACCAGTCGCGGAACCAAGCAGCATGACGAGTGAGCAACCGCCGTCAAAGCCGATCACTTCGCCGAGCGCCTGCTCTCGTTCACCCGCGTCGACATCGACCAGCGAGCCCACGGGGACACGCAAGCGGTCGACAAGCAGCGTCAATCCGCGCACGGCCTGCACGCTTCCAACGACGAGGCGAGGCTCGATGCCCGAGATCGCGGCCAGAGCGCGTTCCATCGAACTCATGAGGCCACGCTCGCGCCGGTAGTTCCGGGCAGCAGCGTTTCCGCGACCCGGTCGAGCTGTGTTTCAATCGACGCATCAATGGCGCCTTCCGACACGCGGACGATCACCCCGCCCGGAGTCATGGCAGGATCCGCGCTGAACGTCACGTCGGACGTGGTGCCGAGCCGCTCAAGCAGCGTCGGCGTGTGCTCGGTGAGAAGAGCGAGGTCGGTGTTCGAGCAAACGACCTGAATCGACGTTGCCTTGCCGAGCAACCCGAGTGCACCCTCGAGCTGCGTCACGGCGAGTTCGGGATCGGCCTGCACTGCGCGATGCACGACCCGCGAAGCGATTCCCAGTGCGAGCCGCAGCAGTCCGCGCCGCGCGTCGCGCATCAGCTCGACCCGACTGACGTCCCATTGGTCGAGCGAGGCGCTCCATCGCGCCGCGAGCTCGTTGAGCATCGCGCCGTGCTCGGCAACTGCCTGCGTGCGCCCCGCAACTTCACCTTCCGCACGTCCTTCGACGAGACCTTCTTCGCGGCTCGTCACGAGGCCTTCCTCGCGCCCCCGCGCGACCGCTTCGGCGCGAATGCGCGCGGCGTCCGATCGCGCATCGCGAAGCATCCGCTCGCTCTCGGCTTGCGCCGCTGCGAGAATGCGGGCGGCCTCGTTGCGGAAATCGGCGAAGTCAAGCGACACCGCTCCTCCGACGTGGCGCACGGCGTTATGGGCTTTGACAACACTCATGGGAGGGGAAGTGAGAAGGAAGAAGGAAGAACGAGGAAGTATGAAGTAGGAATCAATTGAGCTCTTGTATTGCGGGGCGGTCCGTCATTCTTCTGCCTTCTGCCTTTTGCCGTTTGTCTTCTTACTTTGCTAGACGATCACATCGCCGCCGCCGCCGCGGCCTGCAATGACGATCTCGCCGGCATCTTCGAGACGCCGCACGATGTCGACAATGCGCTGCTGCGCCGCTTCGACATCCGAGACCTTGACCGGTCCCATGAACTGCATGTCTTCCTTGATGAGCTCGGCGGCGCGGCTCGACATGTTGGCGAAGATCTTCTTTTTGAGATCCTCGCTTGCGGTCTTGAGCGCGAGGCAGAGTTCGGCGTTGTCGACCTCTTTGAGGACCGACTGAATGCCCTTTTCGTCGACCATCAGGATGTCCTCGAAGACGAACATCAGGCGACGAATCTCCTCGACAAGATCCGGATCTTGGCTTTCCACACCTTCCATGATCTGGCGCTCGGTCGAGCGATCGCAGAGGTTCAGAATCTCAGCGACGGTCTGGACACCGCCGACGCGTTCCATTGAGGAGGAGAGCAGGTTTGACAGCCGGCTTTCAAGGCCGCGCTCCACCTCGCGTACAACCTCGGGGTTCGTCTGCTCCATGTTCGCTACGCGCCGCACCACCTGGATCTGCTTCGCGGCGGGCAGGCCTTTCAGGATCTCGCTCGCCTTGTGGTGCGCAAGATGCGAGACGATCAACGCGATCGTCTGCGGATGCTCATCCTGGATGAACGTCAGCAGGTTCTCGCTCTCGGCCCGCTGCAGAAAGGAGAATGGCGTCTTCTGGACCTGCGTCTGAATCTGCGAGATGACCTTGTCAGCAAGCTTGGGATCCAGCGAGCTCCGCAGGAGCAGCTTGGCGTAATCGAGGCCGCCTTCTTTGACGTAGTTTTGCGCCATCGAGAGGCGATAGAACTCGCCGATGACCTGCTGGGCGATGTCCTTGGACACGTCGCCGAGGCTCGCAAGCTTGCGGGTGACTTCTTCGACGGTGTCGGTGGGAAGCTGCTTGAGCACTTCGCCCGCGGCTTCCGGCTCAAGGGACAGCAGAAGAATCGCGCACTTCTCGATGCCGTCGAGTTCCTCGAGAGTTTCCGGGAGCTTCTTGAAACCACGCATCGGTCAACGCCTCCAGCAGGGATCAGTCGTCGGATGAACGCATCCAGCGGCGCAGCAGGCCCGCTGCTTCAAGAGGCTCCCGCTTCACAAGTTCATTCAGCTGCGTCAGCATTTGCTCGCGTCGAAGACTGTCGTCATCGAGCTCCATGCCTTCGAGCGCCGGTGCCGACTCGTCTGCTTCTCCGACCAGATCCGCCTCGTCGAGCTCGAGTGTCGGCGGAACCCCTGCGAGCTCGCTGGCCGATGGAAGCTCCGGCCGCTGCGCAGACTTCCGCACCATCATGAGCATCATGCCGATTGAGAGAAGCGCGAGACATCCGAGTGCGGCGGTCTTGATCAGTCCGCCCGCGGACGAGCCGGGTGCGATGACGTCAATCATTCCCGCTGCTCCGCCGCCGATGCTGGCTTCGGCGACAGTGCCCTCGAAGTCGTAGAACCATGTGACCTCGACGGAGCCCTTCTTGGACTCCTGAATCGCGTCAGTTTGAATCTGTGTTTCGACCAGCTTGCGGATGCGGTCAATCTCTTCGTCGCGAAATTTGGCGATCGCCGCTTCGTCGCTCGCAGCGCTTGGCGCCGCGCCGGTATGCAGCTCGAGGCCGCGTCGGAAGTAGGACCAGGGCACCAACACGCCGACATCGATCTTCACCGCGTAACCGGTCGGATCGAACTCGCTGTGCTGAGTCTGCGGAATGCGCGTCGTGAACTCGGTGGCGGCCTTCTCTGAGGTGGTGCTCGTGCCTCCGCGTCCGTCCGCGAGATCCATGCCGGTGTTCGGCCGCACGCCCGGCGCCACGCTCGGCGGTGACGACTTCGAGCTGGTCTCCAGGCGCGAGTCGCTGATCGGCGCGCTGATCGCTTCGTTGTACTTCATCGAGTTCGTCTGGACCGTCTTCGTCACGACCTGCGGGTTCACCGAGATCAGGACGCCCGGAATGTTCGCGAGGAGATTCTGAATACGCTCGCGCACCGCATCAGCGATCTTCTGCTGCTGCTCGAGATTCTCGGCGGCAAGACGGTCGCGGCCGGCGCGCGGACGACGGGGAACTTCGCCATCGGTGATCGATACGTTTTCGGGCTTGAGTCCAGCCTGGCTCCCGGCCACGAGCGACGCGATTGCATCGACCTGTGACTGGGCAAGTGCGTGGCCTGTCTTCATCTGCAGCGAGACGCTGGCGCTCTGCTGCGGCGCGCCCGCAAGGCCTGGCGACGGCCGGGCGGAAACCACGACCATCGCGGTCTTGACGCCCTTGTAGCCGGCGATCGTCTGCGCCAGCACGTTCTGCAGCGCGACCATCTTGCGCTGATCGCTCTGCCGCGCGGTATCGAACGGCGTGTCGAGTACGACGAGCGCGTTGAAGTCGATCGCATCGCCTCCACCGATTCGTTGCTCAGTCAGCGCACTGATGATGGTGCGATGCTGCTCCGTTGGAACGAGGACCTTGCCGCCCTCTTCCCGGTGGTCATAGCCGCGCTCGCGAAGGAACTGCACAGCTTCCATCTGCGCGGTCGTGGTGACCGCAAGCGGCACCATGTCCGTCGTCCCCGCGTATTGCGCGATGAGAAAGAGGGCCATCGCGAGCACCACCACAAGCGATCCGATGAGGAGCTTGGCGGTCGTGTCAAGCGCTGCGATGCGCGCCTGAATCATTGCGATCTGTTGCCGAATTGCCTGCACGCGCTAGGCCTCCATGCCTGCGTGTGCCGCGCGATGCGCGGCACAGCGTGGGTCCAGACGCTCACGGTTCACCGCCGTCATCCTGACAGCGTCGATCAAACCGCGATCCCGATATCCGATGCTGCTGTTTCTGCTGCGACCATTTCTTCTACGACCGGGGGGGGGGCGCGATTACACACGCATCTGCTTGACCTCGTCGTATGCGTCCATGACCTTGTTGCGCACGGCGAGCAGCATCTTGAACGCGGTGTCCGCTTTCTGCGTCGCGATCATCACGCCTTCGAAGTCGCTGCGGCGACCGGTCATCACGTCCTGCGCAGCGCCGGAGGCTTCCTGCTGCAGCTTGTTCACTTCGCCGATCTGCCGCATGAGCTCATCGCGGAACTCGGCGGCATTCGGATCTTTGGGCCGCGCAATGCCAGGCTGAGTCCCTGCGGGATTCAGTCGGTGCAGCGAGTTCACTAGGCCGAGGGGGTCACTCATGGCGGTCGCTCATAATTCCGGGCTTGTTCGCCTGTACGCGATGTCTCATCAAGCCAGCAGTTCAAGGGCAGAGCTGATCATCGACTTCCGGGCTTCGATGGCTGCGATATTCGCTTCGTAGCTCCGTGCAGCCATCATCATGTTCGCCTGCTGCTCGACGGGATTGATGTCGGCGTACCACACGTTTCCGTCTTTGTCTGCGAGATGGTGGCCCGGCTGATTGCGCGGCACCCAGGCGTTCGTCAGTTGAATATCCGCGACATGCACGCCTGTTTCAGCGCCGGACACCGGATCGCCAACGGCGAAGATCGCATCGCGCGTCGCGGGTGGCCGGACGGGGCCATTCGGATTGCCGGGGATGTCCACCGCCGCCAGATTCGCCGCAATCGCGTCGAGCCGGATGCGGTTCGCAACCAAGGCCGAGGTGGAGATGTCGAGAGCGCCATGCATGCTGTTTCAGTCCGTTCAGTCAGTGTGGGGCGTTTACATTCGTTCGCGGATCGCGGTTTCGAGCGACGCGAACTGTCGCCGCATGAGCGTCGCCGCGAAGCGGAATGCTGTCAGGTTCTCCGTCAGTGATTGCAGAATCCGTTCCATGTTCCGATCGTTTCCATCATGAAACAGAATCCCGTCCCCGATGGGCGCCGGCGAGAGTTCCAGCCCGTGGGCGCCGATGCGGATCTGGTCGCTGTGTTGCAACTCGAGACCGCCGTCGTCCGCTTCCAGGCCCGCATAGCCAACTCCAGCCGCAGCAGCCCTTTGCCGCGCCTCTAGTGCTCCAGCCAACGCCTGCTGGAACTCGACCGGTGAGACGTCCGTCGGCCTGAAACCGGGTGTCTCGATGTTCGCAAGGTTGTTGGCGATGACCTGTTGCCGCGCCGAGGAAAATTGCAGCGCCCTTTCGAGCGCGGGAATGTTCCCTCCATTGACAATGCGGTCAAACATGCGCGTGACTCCGGTGATGAATGCGCGTTTGAGCGCAAGAACGACCCCCCGCTGCCCTCAGATCTCCTGCGGGATGCGAGCCTCTTCCTTCCACTTCTTCAACTTGAGCCCGAGCGTGCGCACGCCGATTCCGAGGTCTTTCGCGCTGCGGACGCGGTGTCCGCGATTTCGCTCAAGCGTGGTCAGAATCGTTTCCCGTTCGAGGATCTCGAGCGTGACCTGGTGGCCGTCGCACGCGATGCGCGGGATGAGCGAGGTCGATGATGCGACAGCCATCGGTACGGGGCTCGTGAGTCCCGCCTGGTGCGATGCGGTGCTCAGAGGCGATGTGACGCCACCACCGGTGCTTCCGGTCGTCACGGACGCGGCCGGGGCCTCGGTCGTGATTGCTGGCGCAGCCGCCCCGATCAGCCAGGGCCGAATCAAGGTTCCTTCAATCGAATCGTTCATCGCTAGCACTGCGGCGCGCTCGCAGATGTTCTGGAGCTCGCGCACATTGCCTGGCCACGAATAGGTCTTCAGGACCGCAACCGCATCGTGGGTGAACGCACGCGGACGCCGACCTTCGCGGGCCGCGACCAGTCCGAGGAAATACGTGGCGAGTTCCGGCACATCCTCGACGCGATCCCGCAGCGCGGGCATCGTGACCGGCAGCACATTCAGACGGAAGTAGAGGTCGCCGCGGAAGCGGCCCTTGTCGACCTCGCCGGTCAGGTTGCGATTGCTGGTGGCGATCACGCGGACATCCGTCGCGCGGGAACTGGAGCTGCCGACGCGCTCAAACGTGCGCTCCTGCAGCACGCGGAGCAGCTTCGCCTGCAGCTCAGGTGCGATCTCGCTGATCTCGTCGAGCAGCAGCGTGCCGCCCTCGGCAAGCTCGAAGCGTCCCTTGCGCAGCCTGTCAGCGCCAGTGAAGGCACCCTTCTCATGACCGAACAGTTCACTCTCGAGCAGGTTCGCGGACAGCGCCGCGCAGTTGATCGCCATGAACGGCGCAGCGGCGCGCGGACTCATTGCATGAATCAGCCGCGCCGCGACTTCCTTGCCCGTGCCGCTTTCGCCGGCGATCAGGACGGTGCTGTGACTGTTGGCGATGCGTGCAAGCTCTTCTTTCAGCGCACTCATCGAAGGTCCGGATCCGACCATATCGACGGTCGAAGGTCGCCCGGCAGGCGCGGCATTCGCGCGAAGAATCTGGTTCTCGCGCTGCAGACGTGCATGATCAAGCGCCCGATCCACCGCGATCGTGAGCTGGTCGCCCGAGAACGGTTTCGTGACGTAGTCGAACGCTCCGAGCTTCATAGCCTGCACGGCGGTTTCGACCGTGCCGAACGCCGTCATCATGATGACGGGAAGCTGCTCGTCGACTTTGCGCACTTCCTGCAACAGTTCAAGACCGTTCATGTCAGGCATCTGAAGATCGGTGATGATCAGATCAGGCACCCGCTCCCCGATGCGCTCGACCGCCTGCTTGCCGCTGTAGCAAGCAACGGCCGTGTGCCCGCGCCGCGCGAGGGTCGTCGTCACACTGTCGCGCATCATTTCCTTGTCATCAACCACAAGCACTCGAGCCATAGTGTTCTCCGCCGCCTCACGCATCAACGTGCCAATGGACCGATGCGGCGTCGAACCGCCTCGTCCAGTCCCCCATGCGTCCCGCCACTGGATCCCGACGCTGCGTCAGTGCGACCGGCACGACGCCGGCGCGATGACTGACTATCCGAGTCGCTGCCAAAAGTTCGTCCCTGCTGCGAAGGGATCGCGATGTCGAACCGCGCGCCGCCCAAGGCCCCGGGTGCGGCGGTCACGTTGCGCACCGTGATCGCGCCGTGATGCGCATCGATGATGCGATGCACGATGGCGAGTCCGAGTCCGGTCCCTTCGCTGCGCGTCGTGAAGAACGGATTGAAGATGCGTTCAACGAGCGTTTCGGGCACGCCGGGTCCGGTGTCTTCCACGCGAAACACCACGTGCTCCGAGCGGCGTCCGTCCGCCTGCGCCTTGCGGATTCGGCGGGCACCGATGCGGATCACGCGCTCCGGGCTGTTGGTCTCGATCATCGCCTCCGCGGCGTTGCGCACCAGATTGGCGATCGACTGTGCGATGAGGTGGCGATCGAGCGTGACGTGGCCCTCGGTCGATCCGACGCGTTCGATCTTGATGCTGCCGCGACGAATCACCGCTTCCGATGCGAGCAGCGCCATCTCGATGACGTCCATCGGGTCGCAGGAACACGGCTGGATGCGCAGATCGCGTCCGAACCGCAGTACATCACCCACGATGCAGTCCAGCCGCTCCACCGCTCGCAGCACCCGGTTGCAGATCTGTTCCTGCGCCGGCCGTCCCACAGCATCCTCGCGCAGACCTTCCACATCGAGCGCAATCGACCCGAGCGGGTTGCGGATCTCGTGCGCGATGCCAGCGGCCATTTCGCCGAGCGCCGCGAGTTCGCGTGAACGTTGCAGCTGCTCGTTTGCTTCGGCGAGTTCCGCCTGCAGCTGGCCGACCTGGGCCTGCAGCGACTGATGCGTGGTCTGCAGCCGTTCCGTCACGTCCGTGAACGAGCGGACAAGTTCGGCGAGATCGTCGGCGGCAATGGACGCGCCGCGCCGGTCGTCCGATGCGCCGCCGAATGCCTGGAGCGTCGCGCCTGTCGGCTCGATGATCGAGATTGCCGGCGATGCCTTGACTGCAAGCACACTCATTGATGCGTGACCCCCCAACATGAGAGACTGCTTAACCCGTCTGATCGGCGTACACGTTGGACGGCCCGGCGCCGCCCCTGTACGCGGCCCGCGCGCCCGCACCGACATTCGTCCGCATGAGCTCCTCGTGCGCCTCGTCCCTCGCTTCGCGGAGAAGCGTCTGCGCCACCTCGTCGCGCGCGGTGACGCGGGCCAGACCCTCCGACAACTCACGCATCCGTGTGCGCAATTCACTCGCGTGCTGCGGCGTGAGCGCGGCGATACGGTCTTCGAACGAATCTGTCAGCGCGAGCAGTTCAGGCTGCCCGGCCACGAAGCGATCAACAATCTTCTGCCGGCCCGCCAGCAGCTCCAACAGCAGCGTGGTGTCGCGGCTTTCGATGATCGCCCCCTGCCGCGAGCTTGCCGCGTCAAGTTCCGCAAGCAGCCGCGCCCGCTCGTCAAGGACCGATGTGAGCCGACATGCCCAAAGGCCGGCGCTGCTGTCCGCGTCCGCCTGACCGTTTGGCACTGGATTGGTGGGAGAGAGTGGTGTGTTGTACACAGTCATCGTTGGCGCCTCGTTCCTTAAATTTGTACGACTACTATTATTGCTAGTATCACTCGGGAGTTTCCCTGTCAGCGTTCGCCGCAGAAGGAGTCGATCGTCGGCCCATGCCGTTGTCGTCGCTTGCACCATTGCTGGATGCGATGCGCGTTCCCGGCGGCGCGTTCTTGAGCCAGCGTTCCCACGCATCACGGCTGAAGATCGATCCTGCTTCAAGAAACGCGACGTCCGGAAGCTGCAGGAGCCGAAGCTCGGCCCGGCGCTGCGCTGTCGCTGCGCGCTCGTAGTCACCAAGCTCATGCCAGGCGTTGAGAATCTGGATGAGCGCGATCATTGAGACAGCGGAATCGCTATAGCGCCGTTCGGCAATCTCATACAGATCTATGGCGTCTCGATATCGGCCCAGATCAAAGAGACAGTCCGCTCGGTAGAGGTGCGCGAGCCGCAGTGCATCGCGCTCGAGCGGATCCAGCTTGCTCTCATCGCGATTCAGTCCGGAGCCGGTCACGCGGGAGTCAAGCGCCAGGACGACCTGCTCGAACTCGGCGCGGGCGGTCTCAAGATCGGTGACGCGCTGGGCATCGATCGACGCGCGCTGCGATGGCGACAGCGCTCCGTCGGTCAGCTGCCTCGACTGCTTGCGCGCCAGTCCCCGCCGACACTCCCCAAGCAGGAAGCGCGTCTCCGCGACGCGCCGGTCGTCCGGATAGCGGCGCAACGCCTCGTCAAACAGCGAGGCGCCGCGCGCAAGCTCATCATTTGCCACCACAAGCCTGGCGAGCTCCAGCAGCGCGTCCCGAAACTCCTGCGCGTCGGGCTTCAGGCCCAGTGTTCCATCCACGGTTGCCTGGAGCCGCGCGATCGCATCGGCTCGGCGATCGGTGGCGTCGAGACACCGCGCCAGCGGCACCGTGGCGCGGCTCGCGAGCGGACTCGTGGGAAATTCGTCGATGACGCGGGCATACTCCGCAGCCGCTTCGCCGATCGCGCCCTCAGCGTGCAGAATCGCAGCGACGCGGAACATCGCTTCCGCGCGGCGCAGGTCGCCAGTGGGGCGCGCTTCGATGAACTGCCGGAACGAGCGCATCGCGTCGTCGCTCCAGCCCGCACGTTCGAAACTGTCGGCGGCGAGCCACATCGACTCCGCCCAGCCGTCGGCGTTCTCCCGCGCGGTGTCCGGATGATTCGCGTGCTCGAGAAACCAGCCTGCCGAGAACTTCAGCAGGCGTGCAGCCACTGCCTGGTATTCGGGATCATGCGCATCCTCACCCTGAATGAGCTGGTCCGCGAGCGATCGCCCTGTGGTGGCGAGCCGAAGCAGGAGTTCCGCAGGCGTCGGTCGTCCGGGCTGAAAGTCAGCGGCGAGCTTCGCATAGTCGAGAGCGCGTTCAAGATCGCCGCCGACGAGCAACGCGTCGTGACGATCGATCAGGCTGCCGATCACTTCCTGCGCCGTCACGCGCCGTGTCTGGACCGTATTGATCTTCGTCCGAACAGTCCTGTAGTCATCGAGAGCTTCGACGTTGTCGCCATGCGCTGCGTGAGTCTCGGCGCGGCCAAGCAGCGCGGGGACATAACAGTCTTCGCCCGAGTAATCCGTGAGCACGCTGCCAAACCGCTGCTCAGCTTCGTCAAGATCTCCGCGCTGCAGCGCGAGTTGTCCGAGCAGCAGGATCGCTTCGCCTTTGGCGATCGACTTTCCGTCCGACATCGCGACGGCACGCTCGAGACTGTCGCGGGCAAGATCGATATCGCCGAGCGCCGCGTACGCCCTGCCGAGCAGGGACGAGAGTTCGGCATATGCCTCAGGGGGAATGCTGCCGCGATCGGTGGCCGTGGCGCTTTCGAGGCGCCGCAGGTCCAGGAGGAGCCTGTCCGCAGCTTCGCGGGGGCGGTCCAGCGCGAGCCGCGCTTCCGCCTGCCGCGCCGCAGTCCATGCTTCGTCGGCGAGCGTCACCGATGCATCCGCGCGGAACGTACCCAGTCCGACGAGGATCTCTCCCCAGTTGGGCCGTTCATCCTTGATCGCCTGCTCCCATGCACGATCCATGACCATGCGGCGCACGCGATTGCGCAGGACGTCGACCTCGTTGCCTTCGGCCTTGACGTTGTTGACTTTCTCCAGCGCCTCCTCGGTGCGTCCGACGCGCACGAGTGCGGCAGCCCAGTGCAGAAGCCGCTCTCGATCGAGTTCGAACCCCTGCTCCTCCGCCTTCGCGTAACGGGCGGCAATCTGCAGGTCATTTTCAGCCGCTGCACTTCCCACGCCGGAACGCGCCGCAACGAGCCAGTCCGCCGTGGTCGCCTCAAACCGCGCCCGGTCCAGATCGGACGCCTGTTCCAGTTTCGGTGCGATCGTGTCGAACAGAACTCCCTTCGCTTCGGGGAGGTGGCCCGAAGCCAGCAGTTCGTCCACTTGATCGAGCGTCCCGGAGAAGTCGTTGTCGCGCGGCAGGCTGGCGACGTACACCACGCCTCCCCCGACGAGTCCAGCCGCGAGCAGCACGGCCGGCAGCTGCCAGACATCGCGCCAGCTGAGCTTGCCGTCGTCGACCGGAGGCGCAGGCACCACCTTTGCGGGCACGGGTGCGCCGGGCTCGGGGGTCGTCAGCGAAGGGGGCTTCAAACTTCGAGGAGGTTGAACGGGACCGTCTGTCATGAGCTCCACTCATGCCCCCACTCCGTCAGGCCACGGGCCGTCGGGGGAGTAGGGCGGACGATCGGGCGACGAGTCCATTCGCCGCGCAATCTGACGGCACCGGCCTCAGAGGCCCGGCGACGCCGTAGGTTGTATCGGTCGGTCGGCCAAAAACGCTTGACTGCCTGCGCCACTCTTGCGCATGAACGGACGTTGACAGGGTCCGCTACCGCAAGGGAACGCACGAGCGACAAGCCATTTCCGCCCTCGTTCATTCAACCGGCAAAGATTGACAGGCTTCACGGGGGGAGCTGTCCAACGGTCACACCGACTCATCGTCGTCATCCGCGGACTCACCGCGCGGGGCATCTGGGCGGGCGTCCGCCACGATCGTCTTGGCCATGATGTCGCTGATCGAGCGGCGGTCTCGCTGCAGCAGAATGAGCACTCCCAGAATGGGCGCACTCAGAATCAGCGCCTTGAACACCATCCGGACGAACGCCTGGCGTATGCGCATCGGCGACCCGTCGGCGCTCAGCACCACGCCGCCCACGATCCGCTTGCCAAAGGTCGTCCCGAAAAGCACTTCCGTGACGAACGTGTGCACGCACGTCGCACCGATCAGGAGCATCGAAGGGATCGCCCGTTCGATCTCGAGCGTCCACGACGGGAGCAGAAAGAGATCCAGCACCGGAACGCGGAAGAGAATGATCACGCCGAGCGCGGGGATGAGCAGGTCAAACAGGAGCGCCCCGATGCGGCGATCAATGGGCAGCGGCGGCGGCCGGTCGGCGGTGCTGATGTCCGCGTCACCGTCCGGATTGGCGGACATCGCGCGGACGAACGCCACTGCGAGCAGCGCCGACATCACGAGCATCGCTAGGAGCGGCATGTGGATCCAGCCGCCGGGGCCGAACGAGGGCGGGATGAGCGTAACGAACGGTCCCAGTTCGGTTGCTGCGGCGGCGATACGCGCGACTTCGGCGACACCGTCGCGACTCCGCACGACGACGGCACCATCGGGCGTCCCTCCGACGAACCACGGCCTGGCATCGTCGGGCAGCGTGGCCCACGACAGCAGGCGGTCATCGCGCCAGTACTTCAGCGACGAATGCCCGTCGTCATCGATCACGACCGCGTGCCGCTCTGCGGTCGGCGACCCGGTCGAAATCCACGTCGTCACGGTGCGCGCGTGTTCAAACGGCACGGGAATGCGATCGACCGTCCATTCCGCGTCCACACGCCGCGCGCGAACCGTTGTCCCGTCATCGGACGGTGCGAGGATCTGCATTCCTCCGGCCGATGGAGCGAGATTGCTCGCGATACGCACCTCGGGCGGCAGTTCGACCGGCACCCACGCATTGCCGTCGAGGTGCAGGAGCGTCGCCCCTCGCGCGGTCGCGGCCGATGCTCCCTCGCGCCGCACACCGAGGCGCTCGGCCGGCGACGCGGCAATCAGCGCCCACGGGCCCGTTGCGTCGGCGGCCAGCGCGACGAGGTCACCGTCCGCAGGCAGGCTGGGCAGAATGTCGCCGCTCGGCGGAACGCTGAAATAGAGCTTCGTCGCCGGATTCCAATGAGCTCGCCGCGACAGCACGCCGCGGCGCTCGGGATCGGCAGCGCTCGCGGGAAAGACCAGCCACACGCTGTCGCCATGCGACGCGATCGCTTCCGGCATGGAGAGATGTTCGGCAAGCGGCCGCGCGGCGGTCGGCGTCTGTGATCCGCAATGGAACAGTTCAACCGCCTGCTTCGACCGCTGCAGCCACCAGATGTGCGTGCCGCTGTTCCCCGTCGACGCCGTGCCCAGCAGGCGATCCTTCATCGCCACCCCTGCAGGTGCGGGTGCAGGCGCGGAAGCGCTTCCGCCTGCGACAAGCAGAAACGCAATCGCGGCCGCGATGGTGGGAATGACTCGGCGGAGCATTGCGTTTACGGAGCTGCCGGAGCGGGCGTCGGGACGGCGGCGGACCCTTCGCGCCACGTCGCGTCGTCGGGTTGGAACTCGACCATCAACGCGTCCAGATCGAAGTAACGGTCCTTCATCCGCACGACGCGACACGTGGGGCTGTCGAGCGACAGCATGATCTGACCGCTGCCGTCAGCGCGGCGAATCGTGATGCGCGACGGCACCTTCGGATAGTCGCCCGGGCCCATGCCTTCGACAGGCGCGCTCACATAATCTTGCATCGAGCCGCTGGCGAAGACGACACCTGCGGAGTCGAGCAGTTCTACCACGCGAGGCAGCGACGTAAACGAGTCGAGCGTCCAGCGCGCGCCGGGTGCGCCGGTGACCGCGTCACCGGGTGTTTCGATGATCACGGATTTGGACGCGGCGTCCTCCCGCACGGTCGTCGTCGATTCAGGAACGATCGGCACGAGTCCCGCGAGCTGCAGAATCGAGCGGGGCGACATGACGGAAATGTCGCGACCGTCTGTATCGGCGGTCGCGTTCCAGCTGTGCACCTCGACGGACGATGGCGACTCCTTCAGGCGAAAGACCCACCACCGCGATCCGCTCGATCCGAGCCAGGCGTACCGCTCGCCGAGCTTCTTGAGGTTGAAGGCCGAGCGATCCGGCAGCATGAGGTACAGATCGAGATCGCACTGCTCGAAGCGCTTGCGCCCTTCCTCGGTCCAGCGGAACTCCACTGTGCCGCGGCTTTCCAGCATCTTGAGTCGCTGCAGGCGCGTCGCCTGCCGACTCGCCGCGAGGGTGAGCGCCTCGGGCTCGGCGCCCGACGGTGGAGCGGGCGCTTCTGCTGGCGACGTGCCGCCAAGAAGCGCCTCGTTCACGGGACGTTCGGACGCGGGACGTTCGGCAGCAGGTCCGTCACCGGCACACCCTCCGCCTGCGAGCCAAAGGGTCAGCAGCGACGCCGCGACAATCCGGTGCGGAAGGCGGGTCATTGCGGATCCGCCATGGTCTCCCCTGCCGTGATGTCGCCCGCCATGATCTCCCCGAGCTGCGCCGCGATCTCGCGGACGTCGTCCTCGCCGAGGCGCGGGTTCACGACCGAAATGGGTGGGGTCCCGGGTTCGCTGCCACGCGGAATGACAAGCCAGAGTTCACGATCGCCGCCGTCCTTCGTCTTGTCGCGCCGATGGCCGACCATGCGGAGCAGCCGCTTGCGCACGAGCAACAGGGCCAGAACAAATCGGAACGCCATCCGCTGCGGCCGTTCGTCCGAGTCCAGGCGATGAAAGATGTCAAGCAGCGTCTCGTCGTCCACGAGCATCTTCCGCTGCTGCCCTCCCGCCCATGTGGTGCGCCAGAAGCAGTAGAGGCCTTCCGGCGGAGTTCCCGCGGCGATCAGGGCATTCCACGCGTCACTGGAATACTCGAGCCGACGGAGAAACATGCCGCTCGGCGTCCCCGCGTTGGAGCTCTCCAGCGTCGGAGCGTCCGCAAGCGCAATGACGCACGAGGCTCCCTGCGCGAGCGGGATGCCGGTGGCGGCGCATACGCCCGTCGCGCGGCCAAGGTCGTAAGCTCCGGTGAGTCGGCTCATGCGTGCCCGATCATAACGGCGATATCGAAGAGAGCCGAAGCCGTCGCCCGCGAGCATGTGACGGAGGGGCTTATACTCCGCAGCGCTGCCGTCGGCGCGGCACCGGTCATACTGATGTCCAGCCTTTTTCACACGGTCTTTCGCGGCTACAACCCTCTCGAAGTTGCGCTGGAGATCGGCGTGATCTGGGCGGGCGTGTGGATGGCGCTCCGCTTCCTCCGCAACACCCGCGGGGCCGGTGCGGTGAAGGGGTTCGCGCTCGTGATCGGACTGCTCGCGCTGGGCGTGCGGCTGATGGGCAGTGGAGGAAGCGGCGGCGACGGTTTCGGTCGGCTGCGATTCCTCGCCGACCAGGTGCTTGTGCTGCTCGCGTTTTCCCTCGTCGTCGTGTTTCAGCCCGAGATCCGCCAAGCCATGTCGAGGCTCGGTCAGACGCGGCTCTTTGGCCGGACGCGCGGTCATGCCAGCACACTTGCGGAGGAGATTGCCGAGGCCGTTGACTTTCTGAGCCGCAGCCGTTTTGGCGCGCTCATCGTCGTCGAGCGAACCGTACCGATCGGCAACCTGACCGAAGGCGGAACTGTTCTCGACGCCAAGATCTCAGCCAGCCTCCTCCAAAGCATTTTCTGGCCGAACAATCCCCTGCATGATCTGGCCACGGTGATCCGCGCCGACCGAGTCTGGTGCGCGGGCATGCAGCTGCCGCTCGCGGAAGAAGGTTCGGTCCCTTCGCAACTGGGAGCGCGCCACCGCGCCGGTCTCGGCGCGACCGTCGACACAGACTGCATCGTCGTCATCGTGAGCGAGGAAACGGGCTCGATCCGAATCGCGCATCGAGGGTCACTCTCGGGCCCGATCGCACGCGATGCTGTCCAGGACCGTCTGCTCACGCTGTTTGCAACGGACGCTCCGGAAGATCACAGTCGCCGCGCGGAAACCGGTACCGCGAACATCAGCGGCGCGAAGTCTGGAGACGCTGCATGAAACCGCTTGGCGACAGTCCCGAAGGACTGCGTCCCCTGCTCACCAACATCGCCGTCGTCACCGTTGTGTCGCTGCTCATCTGGTTCTGGGCCGCGGGCCAGACGCGTGAAACGGACCGGATCAACATTTACGTCCGCATCGTGGCGAACGATCCGGACCGTCTGCTCGTCATTCCGACCGAGACGACACCGGTGGAGCTCGAGTTGCAAGGCTCTCGGCGCGACCTTGAGCGCGCGTTCGACCGGCTGTCGGGCCAGGTGATGGAGTTGACGACCGGACGGCCGAGCGTGCCGTCGCAACCCGGGATGCACACCGTCGACGTGGCGAACGCATTCGCGCGCTCCGACGCGCTGACATCGCTCGGGGTGGCTGCGATCAACGCCAGTCCTTCGACACTCCCCATCGAGGTGCTGGAGACCGTGACGGTCACCGCGAAGGTGATTCCAATGATCCCGGGCGTGCAGCTCATGGGCGACACCGTTGTTGATGTCCCCACTGTGAGCGTCACCGTGCCAAAGGCGTACATGGGCGGATTCGGCACCGATCCGCACGTCGAGGCGTTTCTGGCGACGGCCGAAGCCAACAAGTTTGAAGCAGGACGCCGGCAAGGGATCCCCGTTCCGCTCCGCGTTCCCGAAGCGCTTGCGGAGCACTCGCACCTGATTCGCGTGGTTCCTGACACCGCGATTCTCGCCTTCACGCTGCAGTCCCGCTCGAGCACGACGGTGCTGCGTCTCGTGCCAGTGCAGATCGCCGGCCCGCCCGCCGATCTCGCGAGCTTCCTGGTCGAGATCGTTCCGGACGACCAGTTCCTGCGTGATGTCGAGGTGACCGGCCCGAGCGAGACGATTGAAGCGCTCGAAGCGGGCCGGGCGAAAGTGTTCGCCTTCGTGCATCTGTCCGCGGACGACCTCGCCAAGCGCGAAGCCCGCAAGCCGATTCAGCTATGGATGATGCCGCCCGATGTCACCGTGCTCCAGATCGGGGCGAGCGTGGACACAGCACCGTCCATCGGATTGACAATTAAAGAACGCACCTCGCCGAAGCGCTGAGCGGCCGAATTGCTGTGCGGCCACGCGCTACGCCCACTCGGTCGCATGCCACTGCTTCTTTCCACGACGCAGCACAATGCGTCCGCCGTGCAGCAGATCCGTCTTCGTCAGCGCCCGGTCGAGCCCGGCCTTCTCGCCGTTCACGCTGACCGCACCCGCCTGCAGGAACTCACGCGCCTCGCGCTTGCTCGTGGCGAGCGAGGTCTGCGGAAGCAGATCGAGCAGCGAAGCGCCCGCGCCGTCGAGCGATGTCAGCGGGTGTTGCGTGCGCGGGACCTCAGCGAACACTTCGCCGAGCAGATGCCCGTCGAGCGCCCGCACTTCGCCGGAGAACAGGGCCTGCGCCGCAGCTTCAGCCCGCGCCATCTCGGCTTCGCCGTGATGCGTGCGCGTCACCTCGCGCGCGAGCGTCTTTTGTGCCGCCCGCTCGTTGGGACGGTCGCGCGTCGCTTGATCGAGCTGCTCGATGGTGTCGCGATCGAGAAACGTGTACCAGCGCAGAAAGTTCGGAACGTCCGCGTCTGAGGCATTGAGCCAGAACTGATGAAATGCGAACGGACTTGTTCGATGGGCGCTCAGCCAGATCGCGCCGCTTTCGGTCTTGCCGATCTTGCCGCCGTCCGCCTTCATCACAAGCGGCGCGGTAATGCCATAGGCGTGCGCATCGCCGCCGTGCGCATCGCGGCGAATGAGATCGATGCCCGCAACTATGTTGCCGAACTGATCGCTGCCGCCGCACTGCACCGTGCAGCCATGCTGCCGATGAAGATGCAGGAAGTCGTACGCCTGCAGAATCATGTAGGAAAACTCGGTGTAGGAAATTCCCTGCTCGCGGGTGTTTAGCCGCGCGGCTACTGACTCCTTCTGAATCATCATGTTCACCGAGAAATGCTTGCCGACATCGCGCAGCACTTCGACGAAACCGAGCTTGCAGAGCCACTCGCTGTTGTCGATCACGGCCGCCCGCGACGGGCCCGTGGTGTCGAAGTCCATCACCCGCGCGAAGATGCCTTTGATCGACGCGACGTTGGCCTCGATGCGCTCGGCGGTCTGCAGCTGACGCTCGGCGCTCTTGCCGCTCGGATCACCGATGAGTCCCGTGCCGCCGCCGACGAGCGCGATCGGCCGATGGCCCGCGCGCTGGAAGTGCGCGAGCATCATCATCGGAATGAGATTGCCGATCGTCAGACTGTCTGCGGTCGGATCGAATCCCGCGTAGCCCGTGCGCGCAGCGGACGCGAGGTACGCGGGAATCTCGTCCGAGGTTGTCTGATGCAGCAGTCCGCGCCAGCGGAGTTCGCCAATGTAATCAGGATGAATCGCGCGTCCAGTCATGATGGACGGCAAGTGTACTCGCGCATCGTGATTGACTCGCGCGCTCGATGCGTTCCGAAACGCCCGGGAATCCGGGAGCGAGTGTGCGCCCGGAGGGCGCTACGGAGCGCTCAAGCGCGTATCAGCGGGTGACGAGCACGCCGGCTCGCTTCTCGACGACCGCGATGAGATCCTTCCACGACTTGATGAACGAGTCACGTCCCTCCAGCTGCAGTTTCTCGGCGACGGCTGCGAGATCGACGCCGGCCTTTGTCGTTTCATCGAGCACACGCTGCGCCGCCAGGCCGTTCGTGGGGACGAGATCGCCGAGCGTTCCCTGCTGCGCGAACGCGAGCAGCGTCTCCTCGGGAATCGTGTTGACGGTGTTGGGACTGGCGAGCGCCTCGAGATACATCGTCGCCTTCAACGCGGGATCCTTCGTGCCGGTGCTCGCATAGAGCAGCCGCTGCGGGAACGCGCCCTTCGCTTCGAGCGCGAGGAAGCGCGACGAACTGATGAGGTCGAGATATTCCTTGTAGCAGACCTGGGCGACGGCGATCCCTGTCTTGTTCTGCAGAGCCGGCGGAAGTGCGGCCGACGTCGCACGATCCCAGCGCGAAACAAACAGGCTTGCGACGGAGCTCACGTTCGCAGACTTGCCTTCGGCGACGCGCCGTTCGATACCGCGCAGGTACGCGTCGGCCGCCGCCAGATACTGCTCCTTCGAGAAGAGCAGCGTGACGTTGATCGGAATGCCGGCGTAGATCAGCTCTTCAATCGCAGGGACGCCTTCGCGCGTGCCCGGCACTTTGATGTAGAGGTTCTTGCGATTCGCCTTCGCGAACAGCGACTTCGCCTGCGCGATCGTCGCTGCCGTGTCGTTGGCGAGCTTGGGCGAAACCTCGAGCGACACAAAGCCGTCGACACCCGCCGTGCGGTCGTGGACGGGGCGGAAGAGATCGGCCGCGCGCGTGAGATCTGCGATTGCGAGCTCGAAGAAGATTGCTTCGGGATCGGTCGTGCGCGCCGCCACCGTTCGCAGCTGTGCGTCGTAGTCGCCGGAACCGGAGACTGCCTTCTCGAAGATCGTCGGGTTGCTCGTGAGTCCGGTCACGGACAGGTCGTTGATGTACTTCTGCAGCGTTCCCGAATCGAGCATGGCACGCGTGATGTTGTCCAGCCACAGGCTCTGGCCGACTTGATGAAGACGGGCGGTGACGATCGAGCGGCTGGGTGCTGTCATGGAGGGAACTCCGACTGGGGAACGGGGAGGAGAGAACGGAATCGCGCGAGGGTCCGGACACGCAGGATACGCCGTGGCCGAACGTACCGGAGCGCTCCAAGTCCACGCTGTCGAATTGCCGGGGGTACGCTGCCCGACCGGGTTCCCCGGATTGGGAGTCCTCGCACACACACTGGAGTCAACTCGTGGCGAAGCGAACGCGCGCGGTCGGGGTGGCGGCTCGGTCGAAGGCATCGGCGTCGAAGGCATCGGCGGGCACTGCGATGGCGGAGAAGCCGCGCCAGAAGGCGCCGCGGTCAGCCTCCCCCAAAGCCCAATCGAAATCGAAGTCGAAGCCTGCCGTCGCATCCTTTGATCCCACTGCATCGGCCGCTTGGAAACAGCTTGCCGCGCACGCGAAATCGCTGGAGCGGACGACGCTGCGCGAACTCTTCGCGGAAGATTCCCGACGACAGGCACGCTACTCGGTCGAGACGCTCGGCATGATTGTCGATTGCTCGAAGCAGCGCATCAACGACGACGTGCTGCGCGCGCTGCTCGCGCTCGCGCAGGACGCGGGCGTCAAAGAGCGGACGCGGGCGATGTTTGCCGGCGAGCGCATCAACGTGACGGAAGATCGCGCGGTGCTGCATGTCGCGCTGCGCGCGCCGCGCAGCGCGACCATCACGGTTGATGGCGAGAACATCGTGCCGAAGGTGCACGAGGTCCTCGACCGCATGGCGAAGTTCGCGAAAAAGATCCGCGCCCGCACATGGCTCGGGCACACGGGCAAACCGATCACAGCGATCGTGAACATCGGCATCGGCGGCAGCGACCTTGGCCCGGCGATGGCGTATGACGGACTGCGCAGCTTCACCGATCGCGGACTCACCGTCCGATTCGTGAGCAACGTCGATCCGAATGATCTGACCGAGGCGACGCGCGATCTGGATCCTGCGACGACACTATTCATTGTGTCCAGCAAGACCTTCACGACGCTCGAGACCATGAGCAACGCCGAGGCCGCGCGGCGCTGGTCGCTGAAGGCGTTCAAAGGAGATCAGGCGGCGGTTGCGAAGCACTTCGTCGCGGTGTCGACGAACGCGGAGGCGGTCACGGCGTTCGGCATCGACACGAAGAACATGTTCGGTTTCTGGGACTGGGTCGGCGGCCGCTATTCGATGGATTCCGCGATCGGCCTGTCGACCATGATCGCGATCGGGCCGGAGCGTTTCGCCGAACTGCTCGTAGGGTTCCACGACATGGACGAGCATTTTCGCACGGCGCCCTTCGCAAATAATCTGCCGGTCCTCATGGCGCTCATCGGCATCTGGAACACGAACTTCCTCGATGCCGGCAATCTCGCGGTGCTTCCGTATTGTCAGTATCTCCAGCGCTTCAGCGCGTACTTGCAGCAGCTGGAAATGGAGAGCAACGGCAAGTTCATCACACTCGGTGGCAAGCGTGTCGGCTGGAGCACGTGTCCCGTTGTGTGGGGTCAGCCAGGAACGAACGGCCAGCACGCGTTCTATCAGATGATTCATCAAGGGACGTGGCTCGTGCCGTGCGACTTTCTCGGCTTCTGCAAAGCCACGAACGCGATCGGCGATCAGCATGATCAGCTGCTGGCGAACATGTTCGCGCAGGCGGAAGCGCTCGCGTTCGGAAAGTCAGCGGCGGAAGTCGCGAGCGAAGGTGTGCCGATGTGGCTCGTGCCGCACAAGGTTTTCGAAGGCAACCGGCCGAGCACCACGCTGCTGTGCGATGCGCTCACGCCGCGCATGCTCGGACGGCTGATCGCGCTGTATGAGCACAAGGTGTTCGTGCAGGGAACGATCTGGAACGTGAACAGCTTTGATCAGTGGGGCGTCGAGCTGGGCAAGGTGCTCGCGAAGAAGATCATCGGCGAGCTTGCGGCGGCGAAGCCGGAGCTCAAGCACGACAGCAGCACGAACGCGCTGATCAAGGCGTATCGCGCGCGGCGTTAGGCGTATCGCGCGCGGCGTTAGGCGTATCGCGCGCGGCGTTAGGCGTATCGCGCGCGGCGTCGAAACGACCGGTGAATGTTGCGGTCAAGGGATTACGGAGTTCAACACAGAGAGACACAGAGGAATCAGAGGGCCACAGAAATGGCACGGATGTCTGGCGGATCGCGCGCGACCGCGGCGAGAATGGGTTCGGAATCCGAGGCGCGGCTTCTGCGATCATCCCCTCATCCTCCCTATGCATTCTCTGCTTCAGTCAGCGATTCACCGCAGTGTTTACGGTCCGCGCCTCCTCTGTGACCTCCGGCTGGCCTCTGTGCCTCTCTGTGTTGATCTCTTCTGATTGCGCTGGACGCTGACGCAGCTTCAAGTGAGCGCAGCGGCGCCGCGACGCAACTTCTCGATCGCTGCGGGAATCACGTCGATCGCACGGTTGATATCGCCGTCCGTCGTGAGGCGCGAAAGCGAGAGGCGGATCGAACCATGCGCGATCGCTGCGGGAATTCCCATCGCGAGCAGCACGGGCGACGGGTCGAGGCTGCCGGAGCTGCATGCGGCCCCCGCGCTCGCGCAGACGCCGCGTTCGGAGAGGAGGAGGAGGATCGCTTCCGCTTCGAGTTTCGCGAAACCGATGTTCGTCGTGTTCCACAGACGCGGGACGTCGACGCCGTTGACCGATGCATCGGCGCAGCGGCTGAGGAGTTCGCTCTCCAGTCGGTCGCGCATCCCGGAGAGTCGCCCGCGCTCAGAGGTGCCAAGCCAGTTCCGGGCAGCCTCGGCGGCGACGCCCATGCCGACGATGCCGGGGACGTTTTCCGTTCCGCCGCGCCGATCGCGTTCCTGCGGACCGCCGATGATCTGCCGTTCGAGCCGGATGCCGCGCCGCGCATACAGCGCGCCGACGCCCTTGGGCCCGTGAAACTTGTGCGCCGCGAACGAGAGGAGATCGATCTGCATCGATGCGACATCCGTCGGCATCTTGCCGATCCATTGCGTCGCGTCGGTGTGAAAGCGGACGCCGTGCTCGCGACACAGCGCGCCAATCCGCTCGACCGGTTGGATGATGCCGGTTTCGTTGTTCGCCCACATCACGGAGACGATCGCGACGTCGTCGGATCGCTCGCGCAGGGTGGCGGCGAGCCAGTCGAGATCGATGAGTCCACCGTCTGCGTGCTGCGTCCATACGACCTCGCCGCCGCGGCGCGACCAGGCGTCGGCGGTCTCGCGGACGGCGCTGTGCTCAAGACGGCTGGTGACGAGCACGCGGCGCGACGGCGCAGCAGCGCCGGCCGCGAGCCAGTTCCCCTCGGCCGGCAGCGTTCCGAGAATCGCGAGATTCGCCGCTTCGGTTCCGCCAGAGCAGAAGAGGAGCTCCCGTTCCTGACATCCGATGAGCCGCGCGACGGACTCTCGCGCGAGTTCGATGCGGCGACGGGCTTCGACACCGGCGCGATGCACACTCGACGGATTCGCCCATTCGCGCTCGAGACAGATGCGCATCGCGTCGACCACCTCGGGCAAGGGGCGCGTCGTTGCGTTGTTGTCGAGGTAGAGCGGATCCACGGTGCGATGCTACACGGGCGGGCGTTGGGGATGCAATGTCAGCGACGGTCCAGTGCGGTCGTCCGGCATAGGCGTGCGGCACCGGAGGCCCCCGCCTCGGTCCAGTTGCCAGGCAGGATTCCGAGATTGGTCATCATCATCATCACCATCACCATCATCGTGATCGCTCCCTCTATCGCGTTGAATCTCGGGGTGACCGGAGTTGGCGCCGCGCGGATGCGCAGCCGTGCCAACGGGCCTGTGCCTTTCGATGCCATGGAACACTTCGCGCTCGATGGCGCATCACTCGATACTGCCGCTGGACGCTCGAAGCCGGATCTCGACGGCATCTGGCACGCGCCGCAGATTCATGGTTGCCGCCGCCGGGTGGGGGAATCGATTCGCGCGGTCTTTTATCGAGTAGCCCTGCTCCCGTCGCCACCTCGTCTCCCCGATCCGCATCTTGTTTCTGAGCGGCTGCAAAGAAGCCGCCAAATGCAGCGCTTATGCCGACTCGCAGGTGCGGCGGTACGCGCATCTCGAGGCTCTCAGCCTCGGCCGCACGTGCGTGCGGCATCGCTCTCAGGTGTTCGACGGAGCAATTCCGCAACAACATGAAGCGCACCAACACATGTCCGAAGTGTGATTCGAGCGATGTCATCACCGATGCCAAAGCCATTGACCGCGTCGACAACGGCGCTTTGTCGGTACCGACCTTTCGGAAGCCCGACGCCGCAGTGTTCAGCGGCCAATTGACCACGACGTTGTCAGCTTGCGTCTGCGCCGATTGTGGCTACCTGGAGCTTTACGCCGATTGCCTCAAGAGCATCAAAGTTCCGGCCGCGTGCACGACCTGCGGCTATCTGCTTGCGGGACTGCACCTTTGCCCTGAGTGCGGGACTGACGTTCCCGGCCATGCAGCCCACACCGGTGGGTATCTGACTGCGAGGCTTTCGCGTCGCGCCGCGCGCGCCTGCGGCATAGCTCGCCTGTCGTTAGCCTGCACAACCCGTCATGTCACTTCTACAAAAGCTCTTCGTTCGCATTCTTCCCCGACGGTGGGCCAAGAGCATGGAGGCAGAGTCACGCTCGTGGAAGATGCGATGTTCGTGCGGGTTCGCGCGGTCCATCTGGGAGTTGGGCGGTATCCGTTGGAAGGCCAGCCAGTCACTCACCTTCTCCTTCATGACGTGTCCGCAGTGCGGCAAGCGCTCCTGGCACAGGCTTGTTCGTGACGCGCAGGCGACCTCAGAGCCGCCCACGACATGACGTTCAGGATTCAGCCAGTGGGGGGACGCCGCCTGGCCATTGGGTGCCGCGAACGGCGGCGCGCGGCGGCGACCGCGCAGGTTCAGGCGTGACTTGGTTGGCCTCGCTGCGGCCACCCGTCTTTGGGCGCATCCGTCTCCCCCGAGTGCGGCTCGGAGCAAACGTGCTCTGCCAAAAACAAAACCGCGTCGCCTCATTGGCGACGCGGAAATGTTCGGTGAAACCTGTTGTTCACCTGTCGAGTGCTGTGGAGTAACCGAGATTCGAACCAGAGTGTCCGAACGTCTGCCGACACTTCTGGGAGTCCGCCTTCGAGAGTAACCGTTCGACCTGCCTGAGTTCCGCCACGCTCACCGCGACAGGGCCAGCCGCGATGCCTCCCATCGAATCGTCCGGTCGTGCACGGAAACAACAGGTATTCTCGCCACACCACGAACCAGAAAGGGTTGACGCATGTCTTTGAAAACCGTTGGCCAGCCGCTGTCCGTCAACGTGGGCATGTATTCGCCTCGATGGGGCCACGCGGACACATGTTGCGTTTCATTCGACCGCGAACGGCTGCACATCTGCGCGAACAGCCCGAAGCAGCCTATCTGCAAACGCGTGGCCCCGGCGAGGCGTCCGACATCGATGTTCGCGCGGCGGGCACCGACCTGTTCTCAGGGGTCGATCTCATCGCTGCCAACAAGCCCAAGAGCAGCGCGCTCTCGGCGTTTCTCTAACCGCAGTGCTGCGCCGTAGTGCGAGCCACACGGCTTGCGCACAGCTGGACACTTGGCGCGCCTCATGGCGCAGTGATACACTAGATTCGTGGTCCGCATGGACTACGTTTATCATTTTTGTACACATCATATGTCACACGAAAAACCACTTCGCTACTTCGTCTACGTGAGAAAGTCGACCGACGTCGAGGATCGGCAGACGCGAAGCATCACCGATCAGCTCGCCGGAGTGCGGGAATTGATCCGCCGAGAAGGGCTCATTGTCGTCGGACGGTTGGAGGAAGCTCAGACCGCCATGAAAAAGGGTCGTCCGATCTTCAACGAGAGGTTAAGCAACATCTCGTCTGTAAATTCATAACTTCCGCCTGTCGCGAGTTCCCCGGACGATGATGATGAATTTTTGTTGAGGGATCATCGGAAGTTCCGGGTTCGCATATCTGGTGACGTGATCGGCAGGTCGTTGGGGCTCTGGGGTTATTCCGGTTTCTGGGCGAGG
>JAWXBD010000250.1:0-3855 GCA_034439815.1 Phycisphaerae bacterium | reverse complement strand
CGGCCATGATGTTCGAGGTGGGCGAGCCCAAAGCCGTGGGTGAAGTGGAGGCGGCGGTCATAGAGCTGCAGGATAAAGCAGCCGAGCGCCGCCTCCACTTCACCAACGGCTTTGGGCTCGCCCACCTCGAACATCATGGCCGGCAAGCGGGGCCTGGTGGTCGGGATTGCGAACGACCACTCGTACGCCTACTTCATCGCCGAGAGCTTGCGCAAGCACGGCGCGGAATGCCTCTTCACGCACTTGCCCGGGGAGAAGATGGAGCGCCGCTGCCGCAAGGCTGTCGAGCAGCTCGGCATCGCCGACCCGTGGCTTGCGTCGATGGACGCCGGCAGCGACGAAGATCTCGATCGCGTCTTCGAGCAGGTGAAGCGCGATGTCGGCACGATCGACTTCCTCGTGCACTCGATCGCCTTTGCGGACAAGGACTGGCTGCGCGAAGGCGTGTTTGCCGCGACCCCGCGCCAAGTTTTTACGCAGGCGATGGACATCAGCGCCTACACCTACGCGGCGATGGCGCATCGCGCGGCGCCGCTCATGCCCAACGGCGGCGCCATGATCGCGCTCAGCTACTACGGCGCAGAGAAGGCGGTGCCCGGCTACAACGTCATGGGTGTCGCCAAGGCGGCGCTCGAAGCGACCATGCGCTATCTCGCGATGGAACTCGGTCAGAAGGGGATCCGCGTCAACACGATCTCAGGAGGGCCGCTGCGCACGATGAGTGCGATGGCTGTCGGAGGGTTCAGCGACATTCTTACATGGGTCGAGCGCAAGGCGCCGCTTCGTCGCAACATCACAGGCGAAGAAGTGGGCGACGCCGCGATGTGGCTGTTGAGCGATCTGTCGAAGGGTGTCACCGGCCAGAACATCTATGTCGATGCGGGGTACTCAAGCATGGGGCTGTGAAGAGGCAGCGCCCGCGAGCAGGCGATCGTCAAAGACCCACGGGCGCGGGCTGTCGAGGTCCGCTTGCGGTACGAGACGCTCGCGCAGCGCATGCACCAGTTCGGGCAGTCCGGCGCGTGTGGCCGCGCTCACGATGAAGTCAGGTGCCGGGGAGAGCGCACCTGTGTTGTGCAGATCGCCTTTGTTCATGACGCGAAGATCGGGCGGACGTTGGGTGTGCGGCCAGTCTCCGTGTGGTTCTGCAAGCGCGATGAGCAGGTCAGCACTCTCGATGACCGACGAAGCAAGCGTGATCGCCTCCTGCTCGGTGGCATCGCTGGTGTTGCGCAATCCCGGCGTATCGAACCAGTCGACGACCACGCCTTCGAGATCAATCCGCGCCGCGACATAGTCGCGGGTCGTTCCCGGTTGTTGATTGGCAATCGAGATCGTGCGTCCCGCGAGCGAGTTCGAAAGTGTGCTCTTTCCCGCATTCGGACGGCCAACCACGACAATGCGGGGCGGCACGAGCAATCGGCGCAGGCGCAGAGAGCGCGGCATGTCGTCCGCAGTCGGTTGCGCCTCCTGCCACGCAGCTGACTGGGCAAGCAGCAGCTGCACGGCGAGTCGGCTTGACGCTCGCGTCAGGGCTCGCAGGGCAAACGCCTCGACACGATCGCCCGCTTCCGGAAAGAGTTCCAGCGGATCGAGATCGTCCGCGTTCTCCAGCCAGATGATGTTGCTGGCGGCGAGCCATTGCCGCATTCGTTCGATCACGCGCGGTCCGCCATGCGGACACAGCTGGGCCCGCTCGTCGCTCAACACTGCAACAATGCCGTCGTCGAAATCGCCGAAGCGGCGGTGCGAGAGTCTTCCGCGCGCGGGCGGCGCTTCGGGATAGAGTCGCGCGAGCCCGGCGCGGACATCACCGAGGAGATCGATGATGGCAAGTGCGCCCGAACCGCGCGGCGTCGCGAGGAGCGCGAAGCAGTCGGGATCGCCGCCGAACTCTGCGGACGGCTCGGTCATGCGTGCGACGGACTCACTGCCGGCGATACGTCGATCACGATGCGTCCTCGTCGTCGCGGCCACTGTCACCATGCCGATGATCACTCGCCAGCGCGCGCCGCGCGGCGAGCGCCATGCCGTAGAGCGTGAGGTCAGGCACGATTCGGTTGACGAGTTCATCGCCGGCAAAAAGCGCTTCCGCGTCGCCACCGGTCGCGATCACCAGCGGGAAGGCGCCGTAGGACTCGCTGTAGCGCTCGACGAGGCGCCATACGAGACCGCGCACCCCCTCGTAGACGCCGCGAAGCATCGCCTCGCTCGTATTCCTGCCCCACGGCTCGCCGTCCGGTACACGAAACTGAATCAACGGCAGCGCATCCGTGTGCTCGTGCAGCGATTTCAACTGCAGCGAAACTCCGGGAGCGATGGCGCCGCCGTGAAACGTCCCTTCGCCGTCGATAAAGTCAACGGTGACCGCGGTACCCGCATCGATCACGATGCACGCCTGTTTGAGACGGTCCCATGCCGCGGCAGCGTTAAGCAGGCGATCGACGCCGACAATCGACTCCGGGTCGAGCGACTCGCCGATCGGGACCGGGATGTCGTCACCGATGCGAAACACCTCGACGCCGAGCTGATCTTCCAGCATGGACTCAAGCGGATGCGAAGCCTTCTCGTTCACGCTTGCGATCACGATCACCGCATGCGGCTCGTCCTTGATCTCCTCCCACAGCCGCGTCACTTCGGAAACCGCGGCAGCCGCGTCGTCGCTCGGCAGGCGAACCCTGTCCGGCACCTGATCGAGCGCATCGTCGCGAAACAGTCCCAGTTGAATCCGTGAATTGCCGACCTGTATTGCGAGAAGCGGAGGCATGTGGGTAATGGTCGATCGTTCGAGGAATGAAACTGCTGTTTACGCAACGGTCGGAACGGGGGTGAGGTGCGCGGCGCTCCCGCACTGCTCAACAATGTGCTGGCGCATGGCGTGAAAGAGCGCGATTGCGATGGGGCCGGCGCGTCCCGCGCCGACCGTGGCACCGTCGAGCGTTGTGACGGCGCTCACGAGCCGTCGGCTGGAACTGATGATGACCTCATCCGCGGTGCGGAGTTCATCGAGCGTGATCGGCCGGACGACGGTGGCGATGCCGGCGCGCGGCGCGAACGTCACAGCGTCAGCCCTCGTCACACCATGAAGGATCGGCGGATCGTCGTCGAGCGGTGGCGTGACGAGCGTGCCGTCGATCACTGCGAAGACGTTGGTGTACGCACCCTCGCCGACAATCGCCCGTCCATCCTGCGTGCGGTAGAGGATCGCTTCCGTCGCACCGTGCGCATCGGCTTCCAGGAGCGCGAGAATGTTGCCCATCAGACTGATGGTCTTGATCTGGCAGAGCTTCCAGCGCACATCTTCCAGCGTGATTGCTGCAACAGTCGCCGGCTGACAGAACCGTTCAATGGGTTCGCACACGGTTGCCGACGCGAAGACGGTGGGCGTCAGCGGCCCCTGCGGCACGTGCGACCGCGACGGGCCCGCGCCGCGCGTGATCTGCACGTACACCGCGGCGTCATCAAGACCGTTGGCGTCGAGCACCGCGTGGCACACATGATCGAGCTGGTGGGCGTCAAAGCCCTCGATGCGCGCAAGCTGAAGGCTTCGACGAAGCCGCGCGACATGCAGCTCCATGGCGACGCCATGCCGTCGTCGGCCTGATGCGGCCGTGGGCCCCACGTCACATCGAAAAAACCGCACGAGTTCGTACACCCCGTCGCCAAACAGGAAGCCGCGGTCGTAGACGCTCACGCTCGCGGCGCGCTCATCGACGAGCCGGTCGTTCAGCCACACCTGCCTGACATCGGACATGCGCGAAGTATAGAGACTGCCGCAGATTCGGCCATACGACCACTCAGCGCGCCGCGGCGGCCGCCGCGGCGCGCTGAGTGGTCGTATGGCCGAATCTGCGG
>JAWXBD010000249.1:0-17659 GCA_034439815.1 Phycisphaerae bacterium | reverse complement strand
CGGACGCATCACCAAGCCAGAGCGAGAATGGCAGAGCTTCTGCCGCCTGCGGCGGCAGGTTCACTGTCGGGTAAGATCAGCAGGGCAGCATGAAGAAAAGATCACAGGACTAAGACACTAAACTGTCCACGGAAGCGGGGCAGCTCCAAATGTCATTTTGAACCTCGATGCCGTGCTGACGAAGGAGTAGGCCGATGTCAATCGATCGTGCGTCCCGGCGACGTTTCCTTCAGGAGTCCATTGCCGGCCTCGGTGCGCTGGCACTCGGCGGCGGTCCTCTCGCCGCAGCTTCTCGCCAGACGCCCGCGCGAGAGCTCGCGGCTCACTTTGTGCCGCGCGTGAAGCGCGTCATTCACATTCACCTGCCCGGTGCACCTTCACAGTTGGAGCTGTTCGACTACAATTCCATGCTCGAGAAGCTCCACGGCAAGCCGTGCCCGACATCCTTCCTCAAGGGTAAGACCTTCCTTGCAGTGTCTCCGGAATCTCAGCCTCGGATTCTCGGGCCGCAGTTCCGCTTCGCGCAGCACGGAGAATGCGGTGCGTGGGTATCGGAGCTGCTACCTCACTTCACCAAGGCGGTCGACGAGGTCGCTTTTCTGAAGGCCGTGAAGACGGACGAGTTCAATCACGGCCCCGCAGAGCTGATGATGCTCTGTGGACATGCCCGTGTCGGACGCCCGACGCTTGGTGCCTGGACCGTACACTCTCTAGGCACGGAGAACCCCAATCTACCAGGCTACGTCGTGCTCACGTCAGGAGATCCTGACGGTGTTCTCGGTAGGGAAGCCTATGGTGCCGGATTCCTGCCGTCCGCCAACCAAGGCGTGCGGCTTCGGCCGACGGGCGATCCAGTCCTCAACCTCTCCGATCCCAAAGGCTTCACGGCCCGTGACCGGCAGGAGACCGTCGAGGCGATCAGCCGCCTCAATTCGATAAACCATGCGGCGTTCGGCGATCCCGAGATTCAAGCGCGCATCGCGCGGTACCGCCTCGCGAACCGGATGCAGGCTGCTGTGCCCGATGCTGTAGACATCCGGCGTGAGCCCAAGCATGTCCACGAACTCTAGGGCACGACGGCGGAGGCCTCGTTCGCCAACAACTGCCTGCTCGCACGGCGCCTGATCGAGCGCGGCGTACGCTACGTGCAGCTCAACGACATCGCCGGCTGGGATCACCACCAGAAATTGCGCTCGGGTCTGCTGTCCCTCTGCCCTAAGATCGACAAGCCGATGGCTGCGCTGGTGTTTGACCTCAAGCAGCGCGGACTGCTGGACGACACGCTGGTCATCTGGGCAGGCGAGTTCGGCCGCACGCCAGTGAGCGAGGGCGGTAAATTTGATCTGGAGATGGTGGGGCGGGATCACCACTCGTATGCGAATACCATCTGGATGGTCGGACGCGGATTGAAGCCCGGCTTTACGTACGGCGCGACGGACGAGCTGGGTTTCGATCCGATCAGTGGCGCCGTGCATGTGCACGATGTCCATGCCACGGTGCTGCACCTGCTTGGCTTTGACCACGAGCAGCTCACCTACTACTTCCAGGGTCGCGACTATCGGCTGACCGACGTGGCCGGCAAGGTGATCGAACCCATACTCGCCTGATGGTTCGATGAGATCCCGCTTGCACCTCCCTCAATGGCGTTGGTCGACCGTCCCGCTCCGGGAAGCGGGCACGGCCTATGCCGGCACGACGATCGCGATTCACTGGCTGACCGCGGCAGCAATTGCGCTCGCCGTAGCGCTGGGTTTACGCATGGCCGACGTTGGTGGCGGCGAGCGGGAGCGCGTGTTCACCCTGCATATGTCGGTCGGCATGGCGATACTGTTCCTGACTCTGTTGCGTATTAGCTTACGTGCTATCCATCGCCCGCCTGCGCCCCTGGCAAGCAATCCGTGGCAGCGACGAGCCGCCGCGGCGACTCACGCGCTCTTGTACGTGCTGCTTATTGCGGTACCGGCGATCGGATGGATGTTTGTCGCGAGCTCCTCGGCAACCACCCCTATGCCGCTGTTCGGTTTTCTTCCCTGGCCGGGTGCGCTCTCTGGAAATCAATCGCTGGGAGATATGGCGGAAGGAACCCATCGACTCCTGGCGTACGGTCTCTGCGGCCTTCTTCTGATACACACGTCCGCCGCGATCTGGCATCACATGCGCAATGCGGACGAGGGGCTCACGCGCATCCTGCCCGGTGGCCGCCGTCTCCTTAGCTGGCAGACATCGCTCATTGCCGCGACACTCGTGGTGCTCTTCTTGATCGGCAAAGGCTCCGCGGATGGCGTGATTCCCGTCTCCCTGCGCCTAGTCGACGGCGAAGCTCGCGCGCGCCTTCCGGCCGTCATCGACCCGCGCAAGGCACGTGTATTCTCCAGCATCCTGCAGCCAGTTCTCGCGGAGAAATGCGGGGACTGCCATGGTGCGCTATCGCAGAAGGGCGGCTTGCGGCTTGATTCGTTCGCGTCCGTGATCCGCGGTGGCGACAGCGGCAAGGCCGTTGTACCCGGAGACTCCGATGAAAGCGAGCTCGTCCGGCGCATCATGGCGCCGGCAGGCCACAAGGATTTGATGCCGCCGAGTGGTCGACCGGCGCTCACGCCAGCGGAAGGGCAGCTCCTGCTCTGGTGGGTCGATCGCGGCGCCGACGAAGCCGTCACAATACGCGCGGCGAGTCCCACGCCGATTGTCGCGGGAATCCTGCGTGCGATGGGCGTGAGCAGCGAATCTCCTGCTCTAGCGCGCATAGTACCGGCTCCCGACCCGAAGGTTCTCGCGATGTTGCGGGCGTCCTTTCAGGCTAACTTCCTGTTCGCCGGCAGCGGCCTGCTCGAGGTACAGCGGCGCTTCGACGGTGCCGCGGGCGCGCCGCTGCCGATCGATTGGCTTGCGGCGTTTGTGGAACAGATCGTCTGGCTGGATCTCTCCGGGGTACGCGCTAATCCGAAGCAACTTGAAATGCTCGCGCGGCTGCGGAACCTGCAGCGACTGAATCTCGCCGGTACTCGTGCCACGGACGACACGGTGCGTGCGCTTCGCGATCTGCCCTACATGGAAACTCTGAACCTGTATGGGACCGAGGTGACCGACGCCGGGTTGGCCTCACTCTCGCGCATGCCGTCTCTTGATACGGTCTATCTCGACGAGACGTCGATCAGCGCGCCGGCGATCGAGCGATTCCGCGCGAGCCATCCACAACTACAGATAGTGTGGCAACCGGCGCTTGCCGCGCGAGTCGCATCGAAACGGAGTACGATGTGAAGGTGCCCGTCCATTGATTTCAGCGCTCTCGTCCCCGCATCACGGGCTGCCGCCGCGTCCGCGCAGCAGCATTTTCCGGCGCCGCTGGAGGGGTGGGGCGGTCACCTTCGTTCTCTTCGGCCGTGGAGGTCGGCAACACGTACGACCTCGCGGGCCAGATTTTTCTGGTGCGGGAGATCACGCGCATGGCGGGTGCTCGCGGCGTCAAGACTATTGTCGACGGGCCCCTGCCTTCGCGCACTTCCCGCACAAGCTGCGCGACCTTGAGTGCATCTACTACGGTGTCAACCTGCACAAGTCGCTGCTCGCGTCGATCGGCACCGGCTTCTTATACGTTCGGCGGGCGAACAGCCGCTCGACTTGGCCGCTGCAGCCGGCACCCGTCGCGTTCGGCGAAGATAGTCTCAAGTTCGAGGAATTCGTTACGCATCCGGCAGCGAACTACAACGCTTCGCGGAGGCCGTGATGTTCCATCGGGCCATCGTCGTCGAGCGCATCGCTGCGCGCATGTGCTACCGGCGCGCGCGCTGGTAGGACTGCGTTTCGAAGCTCCCGTCGGTGCGGATCCTCAGGTCGCGCGATCCTGCGCAGTCGTGCGGACTGGCGCTTTTCACGGTCGACGGCCTTTCGGCCGACGCAATCGCATGCCAGCTCTGGGAGACGCATCGCGTCATGGGCGTGCCGATCGTGCACGCTGAGTTCCAGCGCATGCGGGGTCCCCGAACATCTAGGCAACGATCGAGGGGCTCGAAGCCTTAGCCGAGGCGGTGGACCGGATCTTGCGCGCGGGACTCGCGACCGCCTAGTAGATCAGGCGAACGCCGGGCGGTGCCTCGATGTCGGTCTTCACGCTTCCGTCGGGCTGCCGTGTGTGACGGAGCTTCACGAGTCCCAGAGGTGTCGGAAAAGTCCCTTCTACGAATGATAGGTCGCCGAGATTCGGGCGGATGCGCAGCGTTTTGCTGCCGGGCTCCACAACTTGCACTCCGAGGACGTGCTCGGTGAGCCATGAGGTTGGCCCGGTCGCCCAGCCGTGGGCGAGGCTCATCCGTAGCTTCTTATAGGAGTGCTCGCCATAAGTGGCATGGACGTCCCGTTTGCCCTCGACCGGCAGCTCGTCGATTCGACCGGCGTTTTCGAGCCAGGCGACGTCGAAGTCTTCCCAAAAACTCGTCGCTCCGAGGTCGAGCATGCCGCCCCAGTACTCGCGGATCGCGTTCATCGCGCCGACGTAATCGCCGGCTTTTGCCTTCGCCTGAAGGATGTAATAGCCGTAGAAGGTGCTGTACCCTCGCACGCCGCCTTGCGAGAGCGTTTCGTTCGCCTTCCTCGCGGAAACGAGGCCGGCGAGTGAGAGGAGCGCCGTCGCCTGCTTGTTGTCGGTCTTCGGTGCGGCGTGACGGCGTGCCTGTGCCACAACTTTGCGTGCGTCGTCGGCGGTCTTCTCGTCGCCGAGTGCCTCGCTAAGTTCAGCACCGGATTCCAGGGCGATAACCATCAACGCCTGCAACCCGGCATCCACGGCTTGCTCGTTGCCTTCCGTCGACCAGTCGAGGAAGCGCCAACCATCGATCTGCTCGCGACCGTTGCGCGTCTTGCTGATTAGCAGATGAAGCAGACCGCGGAGATAGTTCTGCTGGGCGCGCAGGTAATCGAGGTTGCCGTACAGACGGTACCACTCGCGATGGATTACCACCCACCACATCGAATACGAGCTGATGCCGTTCATGAACTCTGGAAGCGGCGTTGCATCTCGGATGAGATCGAGGCTCCGTGGCACGATGTCGTGGTGCCCGAAGGCGCTTGAAATTGTCATCACCTCTGGATGCAGGTCGCCAACCCACACCAGGCGGTCGCGCTTGATGCCGTCCCAGAGGTAGTTCTGCATGTTGAGGTGGACCGTGTACGCTCCGGTGAGCCAGATGCGGTTGAGACGCTCATCGCTGCTGTGGAAGGAGCCGAGATACTCGACGTCGCGATACACGAACGCTGCGCTCACTTCCCGCAAAAGAAGCTCCGCGTCCGGTTCGGCCATATCGATGCGGACGAAACGAAATCCAGTCGAGCCAATCTCGATGGTGCCGAGCCACGGGAGGAGGTGGCTATCGTCGCGAATAGCGTGATCGTTGGTCGCGCCGCTCTCGCCGCCGGCATCGGACATGGCCTCCGAAACCGATTCACCGAATCGGATGCGCGCTCGCACAGGCCGCTTGCTTTCCCACATACCGGTGACCAGCCTTACGCCGCCGTGGATCTCACGGCCGAAGTCGAGAAGGATTGCGCCGCGATTGTTGGCGTCGCTCCTGAGCGAGGCCAGATCCCGATTCACCAGTTCGGCCTGCCCGGTGGTGGTGCCGGTCGTAAGCAGGCGTTGTGGATTGACGACTTGCGCACCCGTCGCGTCGGACACCCAGACGACCCGCGTCGGAGTGAGGTATGTCCGGATGCGGGTGTCGAACTCGCTTGCCCGCGCGGCATCCCTGGCACCAAAGACCGGCGGCAGTCGACGTTCCGCCTGACTCGAAACTGTGGCTGCGAGCAGCACGCAGCCTGTCGCCAGCATGGCTATTCGTAGGCGCAATGGACGTCGCATCGGTCCCCCCTCTTTGTCCGTCTCGCTATCCGATGATGCCGGAACCGCCCGCGCTGCGACTGGGCCGCCGGCGAGTGCAGTCGACGCGATAGCCGCTCTTTCGATAAGTCGCTACAGGATCGATCGCGCCGCCGGCGCGCTCGCGTGCGCGCGCCAGGATCGGGCTCACGTCCGTCGTGAAGGCGCGCTTGAGTGTCTGTTCTGCCATCAGCGCATCGTTAGCCTGTTGATGCAAATCGAGCTGGGCGCGATCCACGATCAGGGCCTGCGCGTACGCGCGCTGCAGTTCGATCGCGCTCGTCATCAGACTTTCGATCGGGTCCGTCACGTTATGGGATTGATCGAGCATGTATGCGGGAGTCAGGTCTGGCGCGACCCGCGTTGCGGCGTCCACCAGCTCGTTGAACACGCGGAAGAGGCGATAAGGATCGACGGATCCGCTGTCTAGATCGTCGTCGCCGTAGCTCGAATCGTTGCAATGGAAGCCACCGAGTCGCCGTGCGTGGATGAGCCGCGCCACGATCATTTCGATGTTGACGTTGGGCGCATGGTGGCCGAGGTCGACGAGACAGTGCGCCTGAGGGCCGAGGGTCTGCACGGCCATCAGACAGGTGCCCCAGTCCTGAATCACCGTGGCGTAGAACGCCGGCTCGCACAGCTTGTACTCGATGAGCAGGCGCCAGTCCGAATCGAGGGCGGCATAGATGCGCGCCGCTGATTCCAGGTAGCGCTCGAAGGCCCGCGCGAGATGCTGCTGGCCCGGAAAGTTGGCGCCGTCGCCGATCCACAGTGTCAACGCTTTCGAGCCGAGTGCCTTTCCGACGCGGATCACGTCCAGGTTGTGCTCGACGGCCTGGTCGCGGACGGCAAGGTCCGTATGGGTGAGACTGCCGTATTTATAGGAGTGTGGTTGGCCGGCCTGATCCTGAAACGTGTTGGAGTTCACTGCGTCGAACGCAAGCCCAAGCGCCGCGGCGCGTTCTCCGAGGCCCGTGTAGTCGTCGCTTCGGTCCCAAGGCAGGTGCAGCGACACCGTTGGCGTCGCCCGCGTCAGCCCGTGGATGACCGAACAATCCTCCAGCTTCTCGCCGATGCCGCGCGGCTCGCCAGGACAGGGAAAGCGCGCGAAGCGTGTTCCGCCAGTGCCCACCCCCCACGACGGAATGGCGACTGCGAAACGGGACACCGCGGCCGTGATACTTTCGATGTTGAGGCCACGACGCTCGAGCGAGGCGCCAAGTGCCGCGTAGTCGCTCTGCAGCGCCGCACTGCGCGTCCGGTTGTCCTCAGCGATGAAATTGCGATCGATCACGGCCGCCCCTCGTGACCTGGGCTTACCGCGTGAAGGCCGCGGCGTTGCCGGCGTCCACGTTGATGATGTTGCCCGTGGACTTGCCCGAACGCTCGGAAGCGAAGAACGCCACGGCCTCGGCAACGTCCTCGGGAAACACGCTGCGCTTGAGCAGGCTGCGTTCGCGGTACACCGATTCGAGCTCCTCCACTGTTGTCTTGAGCTGGCTCGCCCGCTGCTCGGCCCATTCACCCTGCCATATGCGCGAGCCGCGCAGCACCGCGTCGGGATTCACGACGTTCACTCGGATCCCTTGGGGCGCGCATTCGAGCGCAAGGCAGCGCGCGAGATGCAGCTCCGCGGCCTTCGCCGCGGAGTAGGCCGAGGCGCCAGAGGAAGCGGCCAGGGCGTTCTTCGAGCCGATGAACACGACGGACCCGCCGCGTCCTTGGGCCTTCAGCAGCTGCACGGCCGAGCGGCTAACGAGGAAGTATCCGGTGGCGAGGATGTCGAAGTTGCGGGACCAAAGCGCCATGGTCGTCGCCTCGATCGGCGCAGCGGACGCGATCCCGGCGTTCGAGATGCAGATGTCCAGTCCGCCGAAAAGCCACGCGGCTTGCTGGAACGCCGAGGTCACCGAATCCTCGTTGGTCACATCCATCCAGACGCCGGCGACCGCATCCTTGCCGAACTGCTTGCGCAGTGCCGTCTGACTACTTTCGAGCGCGGCGTTGTCGATGTCGCAGAGGATCACGCAGGCCCCTTCGGCCAACAGCCGGTTCGAGATAGCAAGGCCGATGCCACCGGCGCCACCGGTGACGAGCGCCACGCGGCCCGCGAGCTGCCTGGGCTTCGGCATGCGCTGCAGCTTCGCCTCTTCGAGCGTCCAGTATTCGATGTCGAACGCTTCCTGCTCAGGTAGGCCGCGATATGTCGAGGCGCGCGAAGCATCGCGCATCACGTTGATTGCGTTGACGTAGAATTCTGCCGCGATGCGCGAGGTGCTCTTTTCCGCAGCGAATGTGATCATGCCGACGCCGGGGACGAGGTAGACGATCGGGTCGACGTCGCGCATCGACGGCGAGGCGGCCCGCTTGCAGCGTGCGTAGTACGCAGCGTATTCCGCGCGGTACGAATCTAGCGCCTGCGGCAGGCGCTCGGTCACGTCGGAGGTCGATTCGCGCCCCGGCTCAAAGGCGAGCACGAGCGGACGGATTTTCGTGCGCAGGAAATGATCGGGACACGAGGTTCCGATCGCAGCGAGTCGCTCGAGGTGCTCGCTGCAGACGAATTCGAGAACAGATTCGCTGTCGTCGAAGTGCCCGACCTTGGGTGCGCCGGTCAGCCGCCCGCGAATTTCAGGCATCAAACGCGACGCGATCGCGCGCCGCTCGTCCTGAGGCAGGGCTGCGACGATTCGCTCGCCGAAGCCGCTGCGGGGCAGGTCGCCAGACTCGAGCCACTTGATGGCCCGGTTGATGACGTCGAGCGTGTTCACGTAGCACTGGCGCGAAGTGTCCGACCACGTCATGAGGCCGTGTCCTTCGAGAATCACACCGCGCGCGCTCGGGTGCTCGCTCACGAACCGCTGCAGGCGCATCGCGAGCTCGAAACCCGGCCGGAGCCAGGCGAGCCAGCCGACCTCCTCGCCGTAGACCTCGCGCGTCAGGTGCTCGCCATCGGCCGAGGCGGCGATGGCGATGACCGCATCCGGATGTACATGGTCTACGTGCGTGCGGTTGACGTAAGCATGAAGAGGCGTGTCGATGCTCGGTGCGCGCGCGTTGAGGTCGAACGTGCAGTGCGGGTACAGCGCGACCATACCGTCTTCGTGCGCGAGGCCGGTGTATCGCGTTTGAAGCGCGAGCAGCTTCTGCAAGTAGAGCGTGGAGAAGTCGGATTTGGTGATGGTGCCGAGGTCGCCGCCGGAGCCCTTCACCCAAAGCACGTCCATCGGTTCGCCGGTGAGCGGATCCGGCGCGCGCACTTTCGCGGACGTGTTTCCGCCGCCATAATTGGTGACGCGATGATCGGCGCCGAGCAAATTGGATCGGTAGACCAGCAGCTCGGGTTCGGAAAGTCCCTGGGCAGCGCACTCGTCCCACCTGTTCTCGATCAACGCCATGCAACCTCGCAGCGAATTGGCATTGGACAGTGGCACGCGAACCTGTCATTGTCAACCAACATCGATCAAAGACAATCACAAAGCGACACTCTAGAATGCACGAAGCTGAACGTATGGGCTCAACGCGCGCTGCATCGAGGAACGCTCCGTGGTCGGAGTGACCCATCTAGGGGAGATGATGCGGACCTCGGAGGCCACATTCCTTCGCGACATAAATGCTATAGCGGAGCACGGAATGGTGCACCGGGGTGAAGTGAGCGCCGTCGCCGTGCCGGCCGAACTACGCGCTGAGAGCAGCGCGGCAGGTGCGCGATGAAGGTCTTGGCCATCGTTACGGCGCTGACTGCGGCTGCAGCCCTGGGCGCGTGCAATAAGGCTCAGGAACCGGAGTCCGCGGTTACGTTGCGCGTCGGCATAGTGGCGAAGTCGCTCGGCAACGGCTTCTTCGACGCCGTTCACAAGGGCGCCGACGAGGCGGCAAAGGAACTTGGCGGCACCGAAGTGATCTTCACGGGACCCACGACGCCGACGGCGGAAGGACAGATCGAAGTGATCAATGCGCTCGTGGCGCAGCGCGTGGACGCCATCGCAATCTCCGCGAACGACCCGGATGCGCTGGTGCCGACGCTCGAACGCGCCATGCGTCGGGGAGTGAAAGTCGTGTCGTTCGATTCCGCCGTCGCGGAGAAGGGGCGGGTAGTCCATCTCGCGCCTTCGTCCAATGAGCTCATCGGGCTCACGTGTCTGGAACTGGCGGCGAGCGCCATTCCAGGCGGGCGTGGCAAGATTGCGATCGTCTCCGCGACCCCGACTTCGACAAACCAGAACGAGTGGATCGCGGCGATGAAGCAGGCGTTGCCGGAGTTTCCGGGCCTCGAGATCGTCGCGGTCGCCTATGGCGATGACGTCGCCGACAAGTCCTACCGTGAAACTGTCGCGCTCGTACGCCGGCACACCGATCTCGCGGCCATCGTCGCGCCCACGTCGGTCGGTATCGTCGCCGCCGCGAAGGCCATCGAAGACCAGGGACTCACGGGTCGCGTGTTCGTTACCGGGCTGGGACTGCCCTCCGAGCTTGCGGGTCACGTAAAGTCCGGCTCGGTAAAGAGCTTCGCTATCTGGAATCCTATCGACCTCGGCTACGCGGCTACGCACCTGGCGGTGCGGCTGGCGCGCGGCGAGAATATCGCGCCAGGGAGCTCCGCCGCGATCGGCCGGATGGGCGAGGTGAGCTTCGGGAGCGACGGCGTCGGCGCTATGAACAAGCCCTTCGTCTACGATGCCTCGAACATTGAGCAGTACGTCGGCATCTTCTGACGAGCCTGTGCCGATGGCCACGCCGCTGCTGCGCATCTCGGGAGTCACGAAGTCCTTTGGCGGCGTGCCTGCACTCACGCAAGGCGAGCTGACGTTGCGAGCGGGCGAGGTGACCGCGCTCGTCGGCGAAAACGGCGCGGGCAAGTCGACGCTCGTAAAGATCCTCGCCGGCGTTCATCGCCCGGATGCGGGTACCGTCGAGCTCGACGGGCGGCCGCTGCGCGTCGTCTCACCCCGCGATGCCGTGCGCGCCGGCATCAGCGTCATTCACCAGGAATTGATCGCGTTCGATGATTTGTCCGTTGCCGAGAATCTTTTCGCACACGAGATGCCGACGCAGCACGGACTCGTCGACTGGCGTTCCATGCGTTTGCGTTGCACGGAGCTCCTGGCGCAGCTCGACCTGCATATTGATCCGGACTCTAGATTCGGCGATATCAGCGTCGCTCAGAGGCATCTGGTGCAGATTGCTCGCGCCGTTGGGGGGCAGGCACGGATCGTGATAATGGACGAACCGACGGCCGCGCTTTCGCATCACGAAGCGCAGCGGTTGTTGGCGACCGTGCGAAGACTGCGTGCTCAGGGGCGGGCCGTCCTCTACATCAGCCACAAGCTCGAGGAAGTCCTCGCCATTGCCGACCGCTACGTCGTATTTCGCGACGGCGCCGCTGTGGCTGACGGGGCCATCGCCGAAGCGACGCGCGAGTCGCTCACCCGGGCGATGGTCGGTCGGGCAGTGAATCAGGAGTTTCCACGAACGCCAGCGACGATCGGTGCTGAAGTGCTGCTTGTGGAAGGGCTTGCGCGCCGCGGAGAGTTCTCGGGCGTCGGTTTTTCAGTCCGCGCGGGCGAGATCCTCGGCGTGTACGGGCTGGTCGGCGCGGGGCGCAGCGAGATCATGCGCACGCTGTTCGGCGCGAAGAGCGCTTCTGAGGGTCGCGTCGTCGTGTGCGGGCGTCCTCTGCGCGCGAGCGGTCCCTACGATGCGCTGCGCGCAGGCGTCGCCTTCGTCCCCGAAGACCGCCAGAACGAGGGTGCATTGCTGACGCGGTCAATCGCCGACAACATCGCGCTTCCGAGTCTGGCGCGGCTTGCCCGCCTGGGCCTGTGCAGTCCGGAACGTGAAAAGCAGCTCGCAGAAAAATGGGTCGAGCGCCTGCAAATCAAGTGCACGGACTCGACGCAGCACGTCGAGAATCTCTCCGGCGGCAACCAGCAGAAAGTCGTGATCGCGCGCGCGCTCGAGACCGCGCCCCGCCTGCTTATCCTCGACGAGCCCACGAAGGGCATCGACGTCGGCTCGAAGGCCGCCGTGTATCGCCTGATCGACGAGCTCGCGCAGCGGGGTCTGGCAATCGTGATGGTGTCTTCTGAGCTGCCCGAGATCCTCGGAATGTCAGATCGCATCCTCGTCATGCGGCGCGGTCGACTGAGCGGCTCGTTCGAGCGCCGCGATGCGAGCGCAGAGGCTGTGCTGCACGCGGCGCTCGACGCATGAAGTCCTTTGGTCGCGATCTGATCGACAGCCGTGAGACAGGGCTCGCGTTCTTCGTCGTTGCCACCTTCATGGCGGCGTCGGTGATGTTCCCGAGCTTTGCGTCCGTCTCGGGCATGCTTGACACGCTCGACGACACGTCGATCCTAATGCTGCTGGCTGTCGGCCAGACACTCGTGCTGCTCACGCGCGCCATCGATCTTTCGGTGGCCGCGAATCTCGCGCTGACCGGCATGATCGCCGCGTTGGTCAACCAGGCTTTTCCCGACGTGCCGGTAATTGTGCTGCTCCTGATGTCGACCGCCATAGGCGCTTGCCTCGGCGCGCTGAACGGCGCCGTGATCTGGTCGCTCGGCGTGCCGTCGATCGTGGTGACACTGGGAACCATGGCGATCTACCGCGGCCTCGTCTTCGTGGTCTCCGGCGGCGCCTGGGTGACGAGTAATGAAATGACACCGGACTTCCAGGAGATCGTGCGTGTGCAACTCCTTGGCCTGAGTTTGATGTCGTGGCTGGCAATTGCAGCCATCGTGCTGGGCGCCATTTTCCTGCGGCACACGGTTCTCGGGCGCCGGCTGTACCTCGTAGGCGGAAACCCCGCAGCGGCGTCCAGTCTCGGCGTTTCCACGGGCGCAACGCAGTTCTTCGCGTTCACGGTCAGTGGTGCAGTCGCGGGTCTGTGCGGCTATCTCTGGGTCGCGCGTTTCGCGGTTGCGTACACGGATGTGGCTTCGGGATTCGAGTTGCAGGTGATAGCAGCCTGCGTGATCGGCGGAGTTTCCGTCGCGGGCGGCGTCGGCAGGATCGCGGGCGTCGCGCTTGGCTGCCTGTTCCTAGGAATTATCAAGAACGCTCTGCCGCTGCTCGGCTTGTCGCCTTACTGGCAGATGGCGGTCAGCGGACTGATCATCACCGGGGCCGTCATCCTCAATGCGCGTCGCGACCGCGCGAGTCATGGTTCGACTCTCGTGACGCGACAGGCATGAGTAGCCCGCCGCGTACCGTCGAGGTGACGACTCGCGCGCGACCACTGCGGCGTTTCCTGCGCTGGGAGTCTCTGCTCGCGATCGTGGTTGCGGTGGTGTTCGCCGGCATCGCGAGCGTCTCGCCGTACATCTTGGACCCGTGGACGCTTTCCGATGCGACATTCAACTTCACGGAGAAGGCGCTGATTGCGCTGCCGCTCGCGCTGCTCATCATCGCCCGGGAGATCGACATCTCCGTCGCGGCCATCATCGCGCTGGCGTCGGTTGCGATGGGCCTCGCGGCGCAAGCCGGGTTCCCCACACCCGTGCTGCTTGCCGTCGGTCTTGGCACGGGTCTCGCGGCAGGAATGATAAACGGTATGCTGGTGACCGTTCTCCACGTTCCGTCCATCGTTGCGACGATTGGTACGATGAGCCTTTTTCGCGGCATCGCCTACGGTGTGCTGGGAGACAATGTGTTAAAATCGTACCCCCCGTCTTTCGCTTGGTTCGGTCAGGGTTATGTGTTCGGCCCCGTCTCCTTCGAGCTAGTGCTGTTCGTCGTGGCTGCGCTCGTTACGGCAGTAATTCTCCATAGGACGATCATTGGCCGGCGGATCTATGCAATCGGTTCGAATCCCACTGCCGCATTTTTTGCCGGCGTGCGAGTTGCGCGCTACCGCTTCTGGCTGTTCGCCGCCACCGGCTTGGCTAGCGGGCTTGCCGCGATTCTCCTGACCTCTCGCCTCGGCTCGACGCGACCGACGATCGCTCTTGGATGGGAGCTCGAAGTCGTCAGCATCGTTATATTAGGCGGCGTTTCTATCGCCGGCGGAGTGGGGACGATTGCCGGCGTCGTGCTTGCGGCGATCCTGTTCGGCCTCACGACCTTCGGCCTGTCGCTCATGAATGTGCCTGGGATCGTTCTGTCGATCTTCGTCGGAGCACTGTTGATCGTCGTCGTTTCAATTCCCGCCATCGCTCGCAGGCTCGCGTGGCCGAAAACCTGATTGCCGTCTTCGACGCCGGCAAGACGCACGCGAAAGTCACGCTGGTGGGCTCGAACGCGGGCGCGATTGGGCACGCGGTCGAAACCCTTAAATCGCTGCTCGCCGGCCCCGTGCTGCGTTAATTCGACGACGCGGCGGTCGAACGGCGGGTCGCGGGTCGCGGCCGGTCTCGCTGCTGCACAGGTCCGTGACCGCATCTCGGCCCTCGTGCCGTACGCGCACGGTGCGAATGCACCCCTCACGGCGGGGTGGGACGAAACGCTGCTCATGCCCGTCTGCGAATCTCGCGACTTGGACGCCGTAAGTGTCGCTTACTAGCGCTTGGTCGACCCTTATGAGGTTACCGGGTTACCGTCCCAGCGTAAGCGTCCGGCTAGCACCGCATAGACATTGCGACTGTGGCTGAGCGAGTGTGAGGCGCGGCCGTTTGCCGTGCGGCGAGGACTCGCGATGGATGCAGTGACGACGATGGCGACGGCGAAGTCGCGGCGAGTGCTGCGCAAGTACAGCGAAGAGCAACGGCGTGCGATGGTCGCCGAGACGCGGGTCGCGGGCGCGACGGTGCGCGCGGTGGCGCAGCGCCATGGCGTGCGGTCAAATCTGCTGTCGTATTGGCAGCGCCGGACAGCGGCGCTGGGCGAGACGAAGGACTTCGCGGCGGTGCAGATCGCAACGCCGGCACCCGCCGCAGCGTTCGGTCGCCACGCGCAGGTACGCTGAGGTTGACTGCGGATCGCGGTGGCCGAGAATGTTGCCGATCAGCTTGGGGCAGGTTCCGAGTTCCAACTGCCGCGAGGCATGGGTGTGACGCAGGACGTGCGTGCCAAGACAAGGACGCCTCGACGCCGGCGCGCTGCGCGGCCGCATGCAGGATGTGCCGTACGGTGACCGAGCACGCGAGCCTGCGGTGCGGCGTGCGCATTGTCGCGAACAGGTGGCGCGAGGCGCAATGTACAGGACTACTGCGCCGCAGATAACTCAGGAGCGCTCGGGCGACCGCTGGCAGCAGGGGAAGCAGGAACTGCACGCCGGTCTTTGGGCGAGTGACGCGCACGGTGGCCTCGCGCCAGCGGACGTCGTCGAGCATCAAGCCGATTACTTCACCGGCACCGAGCCCATAGACGCTCATCATCAGCAGAATCGCATAGTCGCGCCGCGCGACCGTGCGGCTGCGGTCGACGGCGCGCAAGATCCGCTGCACATCGCTCCATGGCAGGGCACGATGCGGCCGCTCGGTTACGCGTACGCGCGGCGCCATGATGGAGCCAGACAGGTTATGCGGTACGCGACCCGTCGCTTTCAGAAACCGAAGATAGGCGCGTAGCGTCGAGCAGATGTCAGCAACTGTTGTGCGTGCATAGCGCTGGCGGTATGCCACGACGAAGTCATCAATATCCTTCAGCCGAGGGTACGTTGCGGCGCGACCTCGCGATCGGCAGAAGGTGCGCCAAAGTGCCAGTTGCGTCAGCTTCTTGTGGATCGTCACTGCAGGGTTGCCGCGCACCTCTCGCATCCAGGCTGCGAACGCTGCGGAGACGGGTGACGTTGATCGCGTCGGAGCAGACGGCTGCCAGGTCGGCAGCGTCTCACCGAGGACTGCGCGTGCATGGGCCCAAGCGCGAAGCGCGCTGCGCGAACCTTCTATCGCAGAGCTCACGCGTCCGGGGCGAGAACTTCCCGCAGATCGCCACCAGCGCGCAAAGCGTTCCGCGCCAGCGCGCGTCAGCTCGCCGCGCTCGTCGAGGCTACGGGACAGGCAGCACGCTGAGAAGCGCGAAATCCAGTATCGATAGACACTGATCGTCCCCTTCGCGATGCACCGGTTACGTCGCCAGATATGCTCGACGGCAGATCGCTCTGGTGCAATCCGGGTCCGGCCGTGCGCTATGGTCACGCGAAGTCTCCCGTCTCGTGTAGCCCCTCCTCACGAGAACGCAGCGACTCTGAGTCGGATGACAACCGTCCAAAGCTTCTGAAGCGACATTATCCGAAACGCGAGTATCGAAAGGCACCTTCAATGCAGGCTACTGCTACCTAGGCTCCCAACTGAATGCGAACATGCTGCGGACCTGGATCAAGGAATCCGGCGCGGCATCGGCGACCCCGAGGGCGATGACCGCGGCGGCGCTGCCGACGACGAGCGGGGCCGTTCCTGCCGCTGAAGATCGCGACGCGAACCGCGCCGGCGTCGACGTCGGCAGAGCGTCCGATCCGCGTGCATATCCGCAAAGGCAAATCGCGGATCACGATCGAGTGGCCGGCGACGGCGGCGGGCGCCTGCGCAAGCTGGTTGCGGGAGCTGCTCGGTTGATCCGAATCGATCAGGCATGGCTCGCGGTCGAGCCGCTCGACATGCGCGCCGGGACCGATACGGTGCTCGCACGCGTGGTGAGCGTGTTCGGCGCGGCGAGAGCGCATCACGCGTATCTCTTCGCCAACCGGCGTGCGAGCCGAATGAAGGTACTGGTGCACGATGGCTTCGGCCTTTGGCTCTGCGAACGACGACTGCACCGAGGCCAGTTCGTCTGGGCGCCGAGCGCGAGCGGCATCACGATGGCGCTGAGCGACGAGCAGCTGCGCGCACTGGTCGTGGACCTGCCGTGGCAGCGGCTCGGAGATCTCGCGACGATCCGCGTGCTCTGAAGTGCTTCGAATATAGGCGTTTGGCGAGCTTGGAGCCGCGTGACGCGGTATACTGACGCGACGTGGCTGCCGAACGTTGCGCAGATAAGTGTCGAGGGGCTGATGAAGCTCAGCCCGGCGCTCGCGGCGTTGCTCGCGCAGAATGAGAATGCGATCAAGCATCGGGACCTGAAGATCGCGCAGCTGACGCACGAGATGGCGACGCTCCGGCGCTGGACGTTCGGGAAGCGCAGCGAGCAGGTAGAGGGGCTGCAGCGGAGCCTCCTCGAGGAGTCGATCGACGAGGAATTCGAGGCGATCGCGACCGAGCTCGAGGAGCTGAAGGCCGCTCCGGCGGATCGGCCGAAAGGCATCCCGAAACGCGCGGCGCTGCCGAAGGAGCTGCCACGGATCGAGATCCGCCACGAGCCTGACTCGACGGTCTGTGGCTGCGGTTGTGCGCTCAAACGCATCGGCGAGGACACCAGCGAGAAGCTCGACTTCATCCCCGGCATCCTGCAGGTCGAGCGGCACATCCGCGGCAAGTGGGTCTGCGAGCGCTGCGAGACGCTGATCCAGGCGCCGGTGCCGCCCTCGGTGATCGACAAGGGCATCCCGACGGCGGGTCTCGTGGCCCAGGTGCTGGTCGCGAGATATGCCGACCATCAGGCGCTGTACCGTCAGGAAGAGGCCTTCGGCCGAGCCGGCTTCCCGATCCCGTGCTCGACGCAGGGCCAGTGGGTCGGCGTAAGCGGCGTGAAGCTCACGCCGCTGCATGAGGCGATGAAGGCACTGCTACTCAAGCGCTCGGTGCTGCATGCCGATGAGACGCCGCTGCCGATGCTCAAGCCGGGCCTGAAACGCACGCATCGCAGTTACCTTTGGGCTTACGGGACGACGGCCTTCGACCCGCAGCAGATCGTCGTCTACGACTTCGCCGAAGGTCGCGGCGGCGAGCATGCGCGAGCGTTCCTCGGCGACTG
>JAWXBD010000248.1:0-58493 GCA_034439815.1 Phycisphaerae bacterium | reverse complement strand
GATCCGACCCGCGACGTTGTCGTCAGCAGTGCTGACATTGTTGAAACGGCGGCGGCGGCTGGCAACTTTACGACGCTCCTCGCTGCGCTCAAGGCCGCAGACCTCGTCGACGCGCTCAAGGGGAAGGGACCATTTACGGTGTTCGCGCCATCCGACGAAGCGTTTGCGAAGCTGCCCGCAGGGACTGTCGAGACGCTCCTGAAGCCGGAGAACAAGGCCCAGCTCGTATCACTCCTCAAGTATCACGTCGTGCCCGCGAAGGCGATGAGCGCGGATGCGGCGAGCATGACGTTCGCGCCGACCCTTCAAGGGCAGCGCATCAATCTGAAGGCTGTCGACGGAAAGCTCACAGCTGACAACGCGAAGATCGTCAAGGCAGATATCGCGGCGCGCAACGGCGTGATTCACGTGATCGACAGCGTCCTTATGCCGACCGACGGCAACGCGTACGAAGTGGCGCGCGGTCTCGGAACGTTCGGAATCCTGCTGGCCGCCGTGGATGCCTCAGGCCTGGCCGAAATGCTGAAGCAGCCTGGCCCCTTCACGATCCTCGCGCCGAGCGACACCGCGTTTCAGGCGCTGCCCAAAGGCACAATCGAAACGCTGCTCAAACCAGAGAACAAGCCCAAGCTTGCACAGCTGATCGGGATGCATGTGATCCCGGGTGCACTTGTCTACAGCGACGGCATTGCGAAGATGCCGGAAGTGCGCACACTCATGGGCACGCCGCTGAAGGTCGTCTCAACGAATGGAAAGATGACCATCGGTGAGGCGACGGTCACGAAGGCCGACGTGGAATCGAGCAATGCAGTGATTCACGTCGTCGACCGCGTGATCATGCCGGCCGGCTTCATCGGGGACGGCAAGACGGCGACAGCCAGTGAGCCGAAGTCCTCGGCCGATCCGAAGTGACAGCGACTCGATGCGAAGAGAAGTACAATTGAAACGACCGGGAGCCATGCGTGCCAGTCATGCAGGCCTCCCGGTCGGTCTCTTTGACTCATCTACGCATGGGGAGAGCGCGCTGACCAGCGAACGATCGAACCCGTCCTTCTCGCCGGACCATACGCGTAGCGATCGTCCGCCCGAGCACTCGGTGCTGCAGCGCATCGCTGCGGGCGAACCCGGCGCCACAGACGAGTGCATCGAGCGATACGGTGGACTCGTGTGGTCCCTCGCGCGTCGGATGTGCGGAGACGCGAGTGAAGCCGAGGACGCAGTGCAAGAGATTTTCATCGACCTCTGGCGCTCCGCTGTCCGTTTCGATTCCGCCATTGCGAGCGAACCGACTTTCGTGGCAATGATTGCGCGCCGCCGGCTGATCGATCGGGGTCGCAAGCGTCAAAGGCGACCGACACCGACAGCGCTTCCCGAGAGCATCGCGGCCGTTTCGCCGGACGCCGATACCGCCGAGATTGGCGAAGAATCGGTCGTTGCCCGGCGGGTCTTCGAGCAGCTCCGTCCCGAGCAGCGTCAGGTGCTCCAGCTGGCGCTCCGGCATGGTCAGTCCCATGAACAGATAGCGACCACCATCGGGCTGCCGCTCGGGACGGTCAAGACGCACGCACGACGCGGTCTCATTCGGTTGCGCGAACTGCTCGCGGCCGAGGGCTGGTCATTCGGCACCGAAGCAGCATCGCCGAGTGACACGACCCGAGGCGCTGCCCCCAAGCCGAGCAGCGAAGAAGAGGGGCAGGCGCAATGAACCGCAACGAAGCTGCATTTTCGCATGCAACCAGCACTGAGCTGGCGGAGCTCCGTTGCGATCGCGCGCTGATTGGACTGGAGGACAACGCCGCCTCGCGCCTGCGCGAGCTTCTTGATATCGAAGGACTGGCCGACGACGAGAGCCTGGAACTCGCCGCGGCTGCACTCGATGTCGCGCTGTTCAGTCCGGGTGACGCCGCAGCCGAGTCGATGCCCGCGCACGTCAGCGCGGCATGCAAGCGACGCATGACCGCGTTGCGGCGACCTATCGCGCCGCGGCGATCGGGGCTGTCAGATCGTTCGCGACGCCCTGCTCCCGCCGTTGTTTCACCATCGAGGTGGAGCCCACGATTCGGCTGGCTTGTCGCAGCGGCCCTCGCGCTCGCATGGGTTGCCTTCCAGAACAGGCAACTGCTGATTGAGCCGGGCGACCCTCGCGCGCGGCTGCTCTCCGCAGGCGCTACCTCAATCGGACTCTCGCGTACCGACGATCCGCTGTGCCGGAATGCGCACGGCGAGATGACCTGGCATGCGGACCGGCAAGAAGGCCGCTTGTTTATCACTGGACTCGCTGTCAACGATCCTGCGCACGTCCAGTATCAATTGTGGATTTTCGATGCAACGCGCGACCAGCGATATCCGGTCGACGGCGGCGTTTTTGATATGCCAAGTGAGGGCATGACGAAGATCACTATCAAGCCGGCGATTCCGGTTCGTGAGGCGACGCTGTTCGCGGTAACGGTCGAGCCGCCGGGCGGTTCGGTGGTCAGTGATCGACGCATCGTGCTCTCAGGCAGTCTCCGTCAGACCGGTGATTGAGCGGCATTGCCCCACAACCCGATCCAGAGAATGCGGTACAACGTTCCCCCCCGCTGCGGCGCGATGTCGCAGTCGTGCGTTACGTCCTGGATCAATACATGCAGCAACACCATCTGGCGGCACGTTCCCTCGCGGCGATCATCCTTCTGGCGACCACTGCCGCAGCACTTGCCGCGCCCGCGCTTGGACAGGGCGGAGCACAAGAGCGAGGCGGGAACACGTCGTCCGCGTCGCTCTTCCGGTACCCGGATATTTCCAAGGATTCCGTGGTCTTCGTGTACGCGAACGACCTGTGGATCGCTCCCAAAGCCGGCGGCGTCGCGCGCCCGCTCGCCAGCCCTCCGGGCTTCGAGGGCATGCCCCGCTTTTCGCCGGATGGAAAGTCGGTTGCGTTCGTCGGCAATTACGGCGGCGGCCGCGACCTCTTCACAATCGCTGCCGACGGCGGCGTTCCTGCGCGAGTCACACACCATCCGGCGTCGGAACTTCTGTCGGAATGGACCTCGGACGGACGGTTGATTTTTGCGAGTGGCGAGATCGGAGGCCTTGCCCGCCAGGTTCAGATGTTCGCGGTGCCCGTGGCCGGTGGCCTGCCTGAGCAACTGCCGGTCCCGTATGGCGCGAACGGCACAATCTCGCGCGACGGCACATGGCTCGCCTACACCCCGCATTCAATTGATAACCGCACCTGGAAACGGTATCGCGGCGGTATGCAAACTGACATCTGGCTCTTCAATCTTAAGAGCGGCGAGTCCAAGCGCATTACTGATTGGGAAGGTGTCGACTCGCTGCCCATGTGGCACGGCGACAAGGTCTATTACCTGTCTGATCAGGGGGACGAGCATCGATTGAACATCTGGTCGTACGACACGAGATCGAACAAGCGCGAGCAGATCACGCGTTTCAAGGACTTCGATCTCAAGTGGCCCGCGATCGGACCGGACGGCGATGGTCCCGGCGAGATCGTCTTCCAATACGGGTCGAAGCTATGGAAGCTCGACTTGAGTGATCGCAGCACCACTGAGATTCGCATCACGGTGCCGGGCGATCGTCCGAAGCTCATGCCCCTCACGGTGGACGCGTCCTCGTTCGTGCAGGGCGCCAGCATCTCGCCGAGCGGCAAGCGCGTGGCGCTGAGTGCGCGTGGCGATCTCTGGACTGTGCCCGCCGAAAACGGAACGCCCCGCAATCTCACTCGCACGTCAGGGGTCGCGGAACGTGAACCGTCGTGGTCACCGGACGGCAAGTGGATCGCGTATTTCGCTGACAACACCGGCGAGTACGAACTCTACCTCGTCGCGAGTGACGGCAAAGGCGAAGCGCGCCAGGTGACGACGGACGCGACGTTCTTCCGTGACAACATTTTCTGGTCGCCTGATTCCAAGCAGGTCATCATCGGCGACAAGACCGGCGCGATTCAGCTCATCGAGATCGAGTCGGGCAAGGTCACACCCATCGACCGTAACCCGTGGGACATCTCGATGGGACCGATCTCTTGGTCCAGCGACAGCCGCTACATCACCTACGCGCGCGGAACGGACGAATACCAGAGTCCCTGCGTCTTCATCCACGACACGAAGTCCGGTGAGCGCAAGCAGGTCACCAGCGGAATGTTTGGCGATTCGAGTCCGACGTTTGATCGCAAGGGCGACTGGCTCGTGTTTGCTTCCGAGCGCTCGTTCAATCCGAAGTACTCGTCCCTGGACACGACATGGATCTACGACGAAGCATCAGTGCTCATCGCTGTCCCACTTCGCAACGATATGAAGATGGCGTGGCTCGCGGTGAGCGACGAGGAAGAAGGCAAGGACAAGAAGAAGTCTGACGAGTCCAAGAAAGAGGAGAAGGACGAAGACAAACCGGCGGCTCCGCCGGCCGCTGACGGCGACCGCCCCCCACCAGGAGGCGGCCGACGACCGGGGCGGCGTCCGCGCGGTGACGATGCGCGTCAGCTCGCGATCGCAGACGTCGCCGCAGCAGAGGCTACGGGTCCAGCGGGAACATGGAAGTGCACGACGACGCTTCCCGAAATCGGACAGCTCGATTTCACGCTCACGCTGGTGCTCGAAGACGCGACGAAAGTGACTGGAACCTTTGCGTCGATGCTGCACACGGGGCCGCTCACGGGGACCTGGAATCCGGAGTTGAAGACGCTCGACCTCGCGATCACGATGGGCGAGGGCCAGACCGCGACACTCAAAGTGACGATCGAGGGAGACTCGATGACCGGTGACGGCACCGGACCTGATGGTGTGAGCGCGAAGGTCGAAGGCAAGCGTGAAGGCGGGAACGAGAAGGACGACGAGAAGAAGGACGAAAGTGACGACAAAGACGACAAAGACGACAAGGACGACAAGGACGACACGAAGGACGACAAGAAGGACGACAAGAAGGACGCCGCTCCGAAAGAAGTGAAGATCGACTTCGATGGATTCGAAGTGCGTCAGTTCCAGCTCCCTGCAGGAAACGGCGGCTACGGCCGCATCGGTTTCAACGATCGCAACCATGTCGTCTACGCACGCTCCGGCACGATCTACGCCATGGATCTCACGGACAAGAAGCGTGAAGAGAAGAAGATCGCGACCGGCGGCGGGTTTGAAGTCTCGGGCGATGGAAAGAAGCTGCTGCTCGGTGGCGGGCGCGGAACGCCAAGCATCGTCGATGCGAGCGCCGGTGCGACACCAAAGCCGGTGGTCATGAGCCCGATGCTGGTGGAGGTCGATCCGATGGCGGAGTGGAAGCAGATCTTTCACGATGCATGGATGATGCAGCGCGACTACTTTTACGACCCCGGAATGCACGGTGTGGACTGGAAGGCCGTTTATGACCACTACGTGCCGCTCGTCGATCAGCTGAATGCGCGTGAAGACCTCTCCTACCTGATCAGTGAGATGATCAGCGAGCTGAACGTCGGTCACGCGTACTACCAGGGGGGCGATCATGAATCCAGCCCGAGTCGCAGCGTGGGCATGCTCGGCGTCGACTTCTCGCTTGACGGCAATGACCAAGGGAAGGCATACAAGATTTCCAAGATCGTGAGTGGCGCCCCGTGGGATACCGATGCACGCAATCCGCTCTTGGAACTCGGCCTCGGAGTCGCGGAAGGCGACTACATGCTCGCGGTCAACGGTGTGCCAGTTGACACCGAGCGCGATCCATGGGCGGCATTCCAAGGACTCGCGGGGAAAACACTCACACTCACCGTCGGCAAGTCACCGGTGCGCGATGATTCGACCAAGGACGTGGTCGTCACCGCGCTCGGCAGCGAGTCGGCCCTGCGCTACCGCGACTGGATCGAGACGAAGCGCGCCTACGTCGCCGAGAAGAGCGAGGGCAAGATTGGTTACATCTACGTGCCGAACACGGGCGTCGATGGCCAGACCGACCTCGTGCGCCAGTTCCAAGGGCAGCGCGACCGGCAGGCGTTGATCATCGATGATCGGTGGAACGGCGGAGGCCAGATCCCGCATCGCTTCATCGAAATGCTGAATCGTCCGGTCACGAACTACTGGGCGCGGCGCGACGTGAAGGACTGGGTGTGGCCGCCCGACGGCCATCGCGGTCCGAAGGCGATGCTCATCAATGGTCTCGCTGGATCAGGCGGCGATATGTTCCCGTGGCTCTTCAAGCACAACAATCTCGGCAAACTGATCGGAACGCGCACGTGGGGCGGTCTGGTGGGAATCACCGGCGGACCGCCGCTCATCGATGGCGGGCGCGTGACGGTGCCGAGCTTCGGCTTCTTCGAGACGGACGGCACGTGGGGCATCGAAGGCCACGGCGTCGATCCCGATATCGAAGTGCTCGATGATCCGGCCCTGATGAAGGATGGTGGCGATCCGCAGCTCGACAAGGCCATCGAAGTGCTGCTGGAAGAAGTGAAGACCAGCGGCTTCACGCCCGTTCCCAAGCCGAAGTATCCAGACCGGTCAGGGTTCGGAATCAGCCCGGACGACCGATGAGTTGAATGATCGCATGATGGGCGGCGGCGCACCGTGCGTGCGCCGCCGCTTTCCTTTGGCGTCACTACACTTCGCAGCATGCCTCGATGGACGATTGTTGTGCTCGGCGTTACTGCGCTCCTGCTCGGGGCGCTGCCGTTTGATGTGGTGCCCGGCGCATACGAAGCGGCTGCGCGATGGGCCGTGACGGCAGGGCTTTTGACCGGGGCAGTCGTCGCCGGGCAAAGGAAACTCGCACTTTGGTGCGGCGTGTTCGCAGCGGCGGCCGTGCTGTTTCAACCCGTCCTTGCCGTGAATTTCCAGGAGTACGCGATGTACGTTCATATCGGCGCCGCGGTAGTCACTGCCGTCTGCGTCGTGCGGCATTGGTGAGGAAGCGTGCGGCACGACCATCAGCGATGACGAGCCCGACCGTGACAACTCCCACACCAATCGCCGCGCGCCAAGTCGGAGCGAACGAACTGAGCAGGAAAAACGACAGCAAGGTCGTCAGCGCCGGGACGGCGTAGGTCAGCTGCGAGGTACGCGCCGCGCCGATTCGATCGACCACGATGTTGTAGATCGTGTATGCCACGACCGTCGACACGACCCCGATATAGAGAATGCAGAACCACTCAACGGCATTCATGCCGGGAATCTCGCCTATTCCGCCGGAGAGTGTCACAATCGGAAGGAGCAGCGCGGCGGTCAGTCCGTACGTCAGCAATGTGACGCCGGCGCTCGGCAGCCCGGCAAGGACACTGGCGCGAAATCGCTGTAGGAGCAGTGCGTACGCCGTCGATAGCAACGCGGCGAGAAGGCACCATGTCTCACCGATGCCCCCAGCTCTTCCAGATCGTCTCGATGAACCCGAGACGACCGTCTCCGTCTGCAAGCGCCTTGTCGGCAGCGAGTGCGAGGACGCCCGCAAATGCCAGGATCAGTCCGACGAAGAGCGCGATGGTCGGCCGTTGCGTGCGGGCAAGCAACGTGGCGGCGATCGTCGTAAAGATTGGATTGAGCGCGATCAATACAGATGCGACCGGCGCTTCCGTGCGCGCGAGCCCGTAATTAAACGCAACGTGAGAAAGAACGCCGCCGACGATCGCGAGCACGAGCAGCGCCTGCCACTGTCGCCGAGCCGTCGGGCTGGTACGCATCGCGCCGAGCGTCGCGCGAAGAGGGCGCCAAAGCAGCGGCACACCAACGACCATCGTGACCGCGAACCGAAGGAACGAAAGCGTGTCAGCCGACAATCGCTCCAGCGCGGTGGCGCCAGTCAGGAACGCGCCTGCCCAGAGGCATGGAATGATCCACATCCAGACCGGGGCAGGTGGCTCGTCAGGCCGTGCAGCAGTGGACGCAGCGTGGGTCGCGCTGCGCAAACGCCAAGGCCGCTTGGTGGATGTCGGTTCGGGGGTGCGGGTCACTGGAGCTGACGTGCGTGCGGGCGACGGCAGCGTACCGGCTCAGATGATCCACAACCCGTCATCCGTTACCGGCCATGCACGCCATCGCTGCGTACCAATGCCTCTTGCCGAAAGACCGAGTGGCGGTATACTTCCGCGTCCCATCCGGGGGTGGTTCCGCAAGGGCCATGCACGAATGCGCGGGTGTAGCTCAGTGGTAGAGTGCTACCTTGCCAAGGTAGATGTCGAGGGTTCGAATCCCTTCACCCGCTTTCACGACGATCATGATCGTCATGATGATCAAGAAAAACGCAAGCCGATAACGGCTTGCGTTTTTCATGCAGTTCTTCATGCGCGTTGCTGTACCGACCTGTCGTCAGCGCGCGGCCATCGACTCCACGGGGAGGTCGAGCGTCTGAAACGTGATCCGCGAACGAACCGTCGCATCCTCTGGCGGTGATACACCGCGACCCGCGCCGACAACGGCGAGCTGCACGTCGATCGGCTGCGCGGCGAACCAGGCGAGGAGCGCCGAGACGACTTCCGAGCGCGTTGCGCCAAGCTTGGACATCCGGTCATCGAGGCGCTCGAGCGGAACGTTTCGGATGCGAACGAGTGTGGTAGGGCGAGGTTTCACGTCGGCACCGTAGGTGAAGCGCACGACCGACTCCATGCATTCCGGAGGCCGTGCGGCGATTAAGGGATCAGCCCGACCACGTTGTCATCATTGCGCCGCGACTTATGGATTTCAAATTGAAAAGGTCCGACGGTGGTTTACCATTGCTCCCGATGGGGCGACCAATGCGCGTTGAGAGCAGGTGCGGTCTCGCCCTTTGGGTCCCGCATGACGATTCCAAGTGAACTGGTGCGAATGAAGACGAGGAGCAAGCAAGGCAGATGTCGCTGCGCCGTAGCCGTAGCGGCTGTGGCATTTGCAATGGCAGTCGGCTGCACTTCCGAGCGGCCGCGCACACGCGTCGGGAGTCTTCCCTTCCCCGGCGCGCTGAGTCTCTGGAAGGCCGCCGACCCGAACGCCCTTGGACAGCACGTCTCAGAACCGATGTCACTCGCGGCGCTGGAAGAGCAGAGTCGCGGGACTGTGTACACCTGCCGCGCCGGGTTCATCGACATTGCTCATCTGCGCGAATGCGCCGACTGGACAGCGCGGCTGTACGACGACATCCGGGCCGCACTCCGCGAGAGGGTGCCGACGCTTCGATTCACCGACCGCTGCAAGACCGACTACGAAGTTCGCTTTGCAGTCCCTTCGAGCTGGGACGACTTGGCGCCGTCAGCACGTGATGCGCACGAGCACGAGGTGGCGCTGCTGCTTGCGCAGCACCTCGCGTACTCCATTTCGACCTGGCACGAGATCGCGACATGGTTCGGCGAGTCCGTGGTGTTCTTCATTCCCGAAGACCGCTCCGCGTTCACCTACGACGACATCGTGGCTCACGTTGTGGGTGTTCGCCTTGCCGCGGAAGCGATCGAGGCCATCGCGGATGGACGCGGCGCCACGTTCGATGAAGAAATGACGATCGCACTTGAGCACGAGTTCGAGCGGCTGGGTGCGGTGTTGGCGGACGACACCTCAGCCGCCGCCGAGGCGGTGGAAGGCCGCTGGTGGCGTGCGGAGGAATGCCGGAAACGTCAGCTCGAGACAGGTATCGAGAGTGGCGTGGTGCACCCTTGGCTGGTGCCCGACTTTGGACCGTGCGCTGGCGAAACGCCCGAGCCGCAGCTGCTTCGATGGACCGAGCCAGAGGCATCGCGCGTGATCGCGACAGCCGTGGTCGACGTGCGCATGCGGGTCCATCGCTTCCGAGGCGGAGTTGGAAGCGTGCACCGAGACATCGCGGCCAAGGCCACACTCTCTTCGTCACCCGGGAACGAGTGGGAGCCGATGAACATCGTGCTGCGTCGTGGCATCGACGCCGTACGCAGTTCCATGCTGCAGGAGCTGGGCGCCGACGTCGATCAGCCCTGATATAAGCGCTTTGACGTCATATGACGTGACGTCGATCAGCACGAACGCCTGTCTGGGCAGCGCCCATCAAACGCGATTGGTCAAGTCTTCCTGTTGCGCAGATGGCGGCAGCGTCGAAGGAAGCCCATGGGCGCGGGCATCAAGATCTGCAGCAACGCGGGTGACGTCCGGGTCCACCCCCTCCGAGGGCCCCGGCCCCGCCATGACGAGCCAGCAGAACCCCGTGAGTACGGCCAGTACCGCACCGAGGAAAAGGACCGCGAGAACGTTGAACGACAATTCGACCGTTGAGGTCACAAATCCGACGAACGCAGCGAACAGTGCGATGACGGAAATGGTGACGAGAAGACCAGTGCGACCACGTGGCATGGGTTCACCCTCGTGCTAAAAGTGTGCGAAACGCGATTTGCATAACTTCACCAAAGCCCCGCGCCCGCGGTACGCGGGGCGGGGCTTGGTTCAGGGTCGGTTGAAGACGCCTCTTAGCGCGACGGAACCGTCGAACTCTTTGGCGCTGTCTTCTCGGAAGCGACGTTGATGTCGGTCGCATTCGCATTCTCGAAAATGTCTTTCACACGCTTCGTTTCGTCAGCAGTCTCGGTGTGCACGGAGATCAGGATGTTGCCGTCCTTGACCTTGCCCTCGTAGCGCTTTGCTTCGAGTTCAGGAATCCCCATGCCGATGAGTGCGCCCGCAATGCCACCCACCGTCGCGCCCACTGCCATTCCGCTCAGTGCAGCCATGATCGGACCGGCCGCAATGAAAGGCCCGAGGCCCGGGATCGCAAGGAGGCCGATCCCCGCAAGGAGACCGATCGCGCCGCCGGCAATCCCGCCACTGCCTGCGCCGATGACCGTTCCCTCAGGGGCCTTCGTGTTCGCTTCGTGAGCGAAATCGCGCGTTCCGGCTTTGTCCGGAAACAGGACGGAAATGTCATTGGAACTGAAACCCGCGACGCCGAGGCTCTGGACGATGTCATGCGCCTTGGCCTGAGTCGGGACGATGCAGAAAACTGAGCTACCCATGTGAATTTCCCCTGAAAAGTGTTGTACGTAACGCGTCACTGCGACGCTCATCCGCTCACGGCTTGATGGTCAAGTTGTTCGTGACGCTGAGCACGCCGGCCGCAGCTTTTGCCTTTGCGCCCACGGCATCCTTCTCGGCCTGGCTTGCGACGACGCCCTCAAGCGTCACGTGACCGTTGCTGGTCATGATCTTCGCGTTATCGGCATTCATGGACATCGCGTCGTCCTCCATGATGGCTCGGCGAATATCCGCCGTGATCTGCACGTCGTCCGCGTTCTCCGACTGGTCGATCGGTGTGGTACGCGCCCCGCCCCGATCGACATCGTTGCGAGCGGTGTTGTCAGCGGCGCGCGGCGACGTGCTCGTGGCCGGGACACCGTTGTCCGTTCGGTCGCACGCCGCCACACCCAGTACAGCCACCGTCATCAAGAAAGTTCCCGTGATCGTTCCTGTCAATGTCTTTTCGTTACGCATGTCTTGTTTCCTTCCGAATCGGAACTGAACTTGTCGGGTGCTGCAAAGCGCAACTGTGCTCCGGCTTGCTTTCGCATGCGCGGTGCACGTTCCCCCAACGTGCACATCACGCTTTCCGCTGCGAAGACGCGGCCTCTGCCGGATAGCCGGCGGTGTCAATCGCTTCGATCGCTTCCTCGCAAGCCTCGTCACTAGCGGAGATCGTTGCAGTACCCAATTCAATCGACTGCACCGTGACGCCCTTTACACCTTTGAGCGCATCTTTGACGTTCTGTACGCAGACATCACCTTCCATTCCCTCGATCGAGATGGTCCGACTTTGCTGCGAGGTGGCTGATCCTTGGTTGCCGGACGGCTTGGATCCTTGCGAACCCGATTGCCCGGCGCGTTGCTGATTGCCGGGCTGACCGCCGGCCTGATTGCCCATCTGGTTGTCCATCTGGTTGTCCATCTGGCTGCCCGTCTGATTGCCAGGTCGGCTTTGTTCTCTGCTGCCCGGCTGCGAGGCAGACTTCGAATCCGTCGGCTTGTTTGGAGTAGTCATCGATATTGATCCTGTGAAGGTGATCGTGAGGAGTTGAATGTGCGGCACTGGTGAGCGCCGCAGACCAAATTACCCGACGCCGAGCTGCGCGAAGAGCACGATCAACGCATTCGGTTTCTATTCAGGGGGCTGCCTTACCAGAATCTCCAACTTGCATCGGATGCCGCACACTCTGCAAAACGCGCTGGTCGCACTGCGCAACGACCTGCGCGCGTTTCGGGCGTATCCCTCATCGCGCGCCGCTCGCGCGCGACAAGGGACAAAATCAACAGTCGTGAAGTGATTGCAGACCCCTGATACTCTGCGAACCATGAATCCTCCGCGCTGCGCGAACCGGACTCCTGATCCTCGTGTGGAGTGGTTTGCCGATGCCAGCGAGGAACAGAAGCGCGCGGTTGTTCACGCATTGCTCGCTGTGGCAGCGAGCGACGGAACGCTCGTTACACCGGAAAAAACCGTCATTGCGGAAGCATGCGGACGACTCGGCGTTTCCTCGCTGGATGTGGCGACCGCGCTGGCATCTCCGATCCCTGAGAGTGTGGAAGCACCGCGCGACCGCCGAGCCCGCACCGCTCTCATGCTCGATGCTGCAGCGGTCATGGTTGCTGACCACCGCATCGATGATCGTGAGCTCGCGGTGCTCTTGATGGTCGGGAAGTCGCTGGGGTTTTCGACGGCGGAGATCGGGGACCTTGCCGCGCAGGTGGCGGGCGCGCTCGTTTCGAGCCAGCGGCGCGAGGTGATCATCGATCGCATGCTGGGCGACGGCCACACCAGCTGACAGCGCATCGCCGGCGCGGCGCGAGTTCCTCGCAGGTCAGCTCGCGCTTTGGGCCCATTTACCCAACTCGACCCCAACTCGAACCTGCATGCCCACGACACAATTGCGGGTCGATGCAGTCTTCCATGCATCGGTTGGGTCATCAGGGATCTCGGCGCGATCAATCGACATGTTGTTGGTCGATTCGCTGCCGTACAGAATGAACGGAACCATTTTCCTCCGTTCAGGATCTCTCGCTTCTCCCGGTCACGTCGCGCCTGGTACACACCGACCATGCGCGGCGTGGCTGACTACGGGGAGTTCAATTGCCACGTCCGAAATCTCAGGGGGCGTTCGCTTCGTTTGGCGCGACCAGCAGCAGCGGACCTTGGGTGACGACGACGCCGCCCGGCTTCTCTGACGTGATCGCGAACGCCGCCGGCGTCTTGACCGGCAGCTTCGAACCGAATGGCATCGCGACGCCATTCGCGTCGACGGCATCGAAGACTCCCGCATCGATGGGCTGCGCAGCGCGCCCTGGATCCACAACCCACAATTGATACTGCTTCAACGTCGGATCGTTGGCGGGGAGACCGTTCAGTTGCACGTACCCGCGCTGCAAGGTGTCGCTCCAGACGACCACTCCTGTTGCAGCTGCCGGTCCGTCAGCCTGGGGCGTGAACGGAAGGCGAATGACATCGCCAGCAGCATCCACAATGCGGATCAGATCAGCAGGCACAACCGGTGCAGGGCGCGTCAACACGATCGCCGCGGCGAGCACAATCGATGCGGCGGCAACGATCCAGCCCAGACGGCTGATCACGCGCAGCTTCGCGATGACCGCATCAGCGTCGCCGCGAACAATGCGCGGAGCAGACGTGCCATCCCTGGTCAAGGTCGCTGCCGGCGGGACATCGGCAAGCAGCCGCTCGCGCAGTGGGGCGGGCAGCGGCTCGTCGACGACGATCGCATCGGCACTTTCGAATGCCTTGCCCAGTCGCGCGAGCGTGGCTTCCATCGAAGCGACATCACGCGGGTCGGCGGCACCGAGCAGCGCCGCAAGTTCGACGGACTCGCTGGATGACAGTCCGACCGTCGCGCGGGCGATCAGCAAGTCGTAGAGGCGCTCGCTCATGGCGCGGCCTCCTGGGCACTATCGCGCCCGGGGAGGTCTCGCTGCTGAAGCGCGTCGCGCAGCTCAAGCAGGCCTCGCCGAAGATGAGTTTTGACCGTGCCAACCGGCATGCCAAGGTGTTCCGCGATGCGCTCGTGCGTCCAGCCCGCATGCACTGAAAGTCGAATGACCTTCTGCTGTTCGGGACGCAGGCGCTCAAACTCTTCCATCGCCGTCCTGCCGAACTCGTCCTGCGCGATCGCGTCGGCCGGATCAGCGGACTTCGCGGGCGCCGTTTCTGAAAGTTGACCGCCGCTGTCGCGATCGAAGCGCTGTCGCAATCGGCCGCGATCAATCAATCGGCGCCGCGCGATCGTCGCGACGAACGACCGCGCTGACGCGATCGACGGATCGAACCGCGCCGCAACTCGCCAGATCTCGGCAAACGCTTCCTGCACCGCCTCCTCTGCGTCCGATCGATTCGCAAGCACCTGACGTGCGAGTGTCCAGACGAGTGGGCCGAAACAGTCGATGCACGCCGGAAATGCAGCAGCATCGCCACGGGCGACCCGCAGCAGCACCTCAGCATCAGACTCCCGCATGGTCGACGACAGTTCGCTCCCGCCCGCGAAAGGCGGCCTCCGTTGGGTGTTTGGTCCAGCGGCGCCAAAGGGCCCCGCGGAAGATTCGAGCATCGAGGACGGATTGATTCAATCCGTCGCCTTCTGCGCGGATGGATCATAACGATGGACTGCTTCGACCTGGGGCCCGTCAGATGCGACCCACCGTCTGGCCGAAAGCATCCATCGCAAAATTAGGGACCGCCCGCCCCGAACTATGGCCTGTCATGGATTACCTGCAATACCTCCTCGCGGGCTTCGTCGGCGTTGGACTCGCGGCCGCGTGCGGTCTCCGCGCGTTTGTTCCCGTTCTCGGGATATCGCTCGCAGCGAAGGCGGGCTGGATCCAGCTGGGACCATCCTTCGAGTGGATGAGCTCGTGGGCAGCAATCGCCTGCTTGAGCGTGGCGTGCCTCGTCGAACTCTCAGCTTCCGTTCTGCCCGTGATCGCTCACGCGCTCGACGCGCTGGCAGCACCCGTCGCCACCGCGGCGGGTGCTGTGGTGATGGCGAGTCAGACTGGCGCCATTGGCGCTGCGGGATCCATCGTCGGTATGCCCGAGATCGCCACCATCGATCCCCTGCTCGCATGGAGCGCCGCGCTGATCGCAGGCGGCGGTGTCGCCGCCGCCGTCCACACGGTGAGCGCAACCGTTCGCGCCGGCTCGTCGGCAATCTCGGGAGGACTGCTCGCCCCGGTGTACGGTGTGATCGAGTCGGCGCTGAGCGTGATTGCCTCGATCCTGGCCGTTGTTCTCCCTGTCTTCTTTGCTCTCGTCACCACGATCGTCCTGGTTGCCTTGATCGTGATCGGCGTCCGAGTCGTCCGCCGTCGAGCGGCGACCCGCGCGAGGCACGGCAATGCACCGTCAAGCGTGCAGCCAGTGCTGTCGTGATCACCTGATCACGCACCGCGATCGATGACCATCACGTCGCGCACAGACTTCCGCGCGATGTCCGGCACGCGACAACCTTCGTCGGGGTAGCCGACCGGCAGAAGCAGAAACGGACGCTCATGGGCGGGGCGGCCAAGCAACTCGGCGAGAAACTTCATGGGACTCGGCGTGTGGGTCAGAGTCACGAGACCGGCGTGGTGAATTGCGCACAGGAGCATGCCGGTCGCGATGCCGACTGACTCGTTCGCGTAGTACACCTGTTCGCTCATGCGCTCGTCGCGGTCATCACGCACCAGTTTGAAGACGACAATGAGCCAGGGCGCGATCTCCAGGAATGGCTTCCTCCAGTCCGTGCCCAGCGGCGCGAGATCCGCGATCCACTCGGGATTCGCCCGGCCGTCATAAAACTTCCTTTCCTCTTCCTCGGCCGCGATGCGGATTGCCCGCTTGAGCTCCGGATCACGCACCGCCACGAATCGCCAAGGCTGCTTGTTTGCCCCGCTTGGTGCCGTGTTCGCTGCAGCAATGCACGCTTCGATCGTCGAATGACTGACGTCGCGCGGCGAGAACTCCCGCACTGAGCGTCGCGACGCCATGCGATACAGAAACGCTTCGGCCGCGTGCTCGGACGACCCGCCGGGAACATAGGGAACATGGTCGACCGTTGGATGCTCGTTCACTTTCACTCCTCAACATTCACTCGTTTGAAACCGGGGCAATCGCGTCGCGCGAGAGATCGAGATTCGCGACGATCCGATGCAGCTCCCTCGCATACTCATCCATCGCGCGGATCGCGTCGAGCGCGGCATCGGCGATCTCTGGCGCCACCGTGCCCCGGGCGGTGCTCTGCAGCGACGCGCTGCGAATGGCCGGACGGGCAGCGCCGACTTCCGCCGCAAAGCGCTCCACGTCCTCGAGTGGTGACGGACCATCCTGATCGAGCCACGCAAGTAGGCTCGAGCTGACTTGGACGGCCCGGTCGCGAATCGCACGTGAGGCCTGCGGCTCTCCCATCGGCGGCCGCAGCTCGTGGCGCTTCAGCATGCGGCGTAGCTCGCGCACATGATCGAGCGCCTGCAGACACGCTACGACGCGCTCTGCGTCGCGGCTTCCCAGTGCATCACGCCGGACGCCGGCAAGGAATCGGTCGATTGCTTCCTCGGCGCGCTTGATCAATGCGATCCGCTCGCTTCCCGCGTGCTCGCCGTGGGAAAGCTGTGCGACAGCGGCCCGCACCGCTTCAGCTGCTGTCGACGCGATGGAACGGCGCGCGGCTTCGAGAGCGATGGCTGGCACGCCTCCGATGGTGGAGTCGAGATGCTCCGTGAGTCCAGGCCCGCGGTCGGGGATCGCCTTCTCAAGCTTCCGCGCGAGTGGCGCCGCCACGAGGATGGACGCGATGGCACCGAGCGTTGCGAACGATGTATGAAAGACGGCGAGCGCGATGGGATCGGTCGCGCTGAAGAATCGCGTGAGGCCCATCGACTGCGCTTCGAGGAATGGGAGCAGGAGGAGTGCCAGCGTTGCGGCGATGAGCGAGACGATGATCCAGACAATCGCCACACGCCGTCCCGGCGGGCTGACGCCGGGGAGGGCGAGCAGCGCCGTGCTGGTCGTGCCGACGCTCGCTCCGACGACGAGCGGCGCCGCTTGCTGAAATGTCAGTGAGTCGTCTGCGAGCGCGGCCATTGCGAGAGCGACGGGTGCTGCCGATGACTGCATCACAATGGCAAGGAGTCCGCCGATCAATACCAGCCACAACGTTCCCCCCAATGTCGAGGCGTCAAGCTGATCCAGTCTGACTTGTGCCACGACCGGGCCGATTGCATCTTTCAAGGAAGCGATACCCAGGACCAGCATGCCGAAGCCGGCGATGAGCAGGCCGATCTGCGCTTCACGACCTCGGCGCAGCATGCGGAGCAGCGCTCCGATCAAGACGAGCGGCGCGGCGAACATGGAGACGCTCGCCTTCAGTCCGACGGTCGCCATCAACCACGAAGTCGACGTCGTGCCGACAGTTGCACCGGCAACCACCGCGATAGCCTGCTGCAGGGAGATGATGCCCGCCGTCGCAAAACCGACGGTCGCCAGCACGGTCGAACTCGACGCCTGCATCGCGACTGTGACGCCAGCGCCGGTCACCATTCCCCGGAGCGGCTTGTCCACGCATCGACCGAGAATGTCGCGCAACGTCGAGCCGGCTAGTTGCTTCAGCCCTTCGGTCATCAGGACCATGCCGAGGAGAAACACGCCTACGGCACCGGAAGCCCGCATCAGGTTCTCAAGAACACCCGGCCCGAGGGAAGGGACTTGGTCGAGCGACTCTGGTAGGACCCCCAACGTGGCGGCGATTTTCGTGATGGGAAACCACAACGGGCAGTGCACGTTCGGAGGATAGCGGGAAGTGACGCGAGGCGCGGAGGAAACGAACCCGGGTATTGGTCGTCGCAGCGCGATTGTCACGCGGTATCGTGTGAGCATGCGTCATGCTCATTTGCTCACGGGCTGCGGTCTCATCGTAGCGGTCCTCGGTGCTCTGAGCGCCCCCGCCTTCACGCAGACTCTGACGACGCAGACCATCGCCACCGGACTGAACAAGCCGATGTTCGTCACGTTTGCGCCGGACGATCCGTCGCGCCTTTTCATCGTCGAGCAGCGCGGTGTGATACGCCTCCTCAAGAACGGAACGCTGGTCATTGCGCCCTTTCTGAACATCGATGCGCAGGTCCCGGAACAGACGTACTCAGGCATGTTCGGCATGGCGTTTCATCCGGACTACCAGCGCAACCGCAAGTTCTACATCCATCACACAACGGGCACGTCCAGCAGCATCACGGTCTGGATCAAAGAGTTCACCGCCGTCGCCGGCAATCCCGATCAGGCTGATGCGGCATCCGGCAAGGTCATCCTCAAGCACACGTCACCGTCATCGCAGGCGTTTCACCTCGGCGGATGGCTGGGCTTCGGTCCGGAGGGATACCTCTATCTTCCATTCGGCGACGGCGGGTTCACGGGCGACGCTCAAGGCCCGCCGCGATCACAGAATCTCGTCGGTCAATGGTGGGGCAAGATCCTTCGCATCGATGTGAATGACGACGACTTCCCCGCTGACGCCAATCGCAACTACGCGATCCCAGCCGACAACCCGTTCGTTGGTGTCGCAGGCGATGACGAGATCTGGTTCCGCGGACTGCGCAATCCATTCCGCGCGAGCTTCGACCGTCTGAACGGATGGTTGTATGTCGCCGATGTCGGCGGACTGGCGCGCGAGGAGGTCAATGTGCTGACGCCTGCGAGTGCCGGCGGCAACGGAGGCTGGAACTGCACGGAAGGATTCCTTTGCACGTCCAATGCAAACTGTTCGTGTCCGTCGGCAGCGCTGACCGCGCCGATTCATGATTACAACCACTCGGTGGGCCAGTCGATCACGGGCGGCGTTGTGTATCGCGGCTGTGCCGTGCCGACGCTTGACGGTACATATTTCTTCGCGGACTACCAGACCAACAAGGCGTTCAGTCTGAAGTGGGACGGGAACTCCGTCAGTGAGTTCACAAACCGTACGGCGCAGCTCGGCAATCCATCCGGTCCCGTCGCGATCGGTGAAGACTTCTATGGCGAGATGTACCTCGTGCTGCACACATCGGGGCAGATCAAGAAGATCGTGCCTGTGGTGGCGCCGCTGGACAGCAATGGCAACGGTGTTCCCGATTCATGTGAGACGCTCGTCCTCGGCGACATCAACGGCGACGGCGAGGTCGACGGCACGGACCTGAGCATCATGCTCGGTTCGTGGGGAGCAACGGCGGGCGCGGCCGATCTGAACAACGACGGGGTCGTCGACAGCATCGATCTCGCGATCCTGCTTGGCGCCTGGAACTGACGAGAACACCGATGCATCGACGTGATTTTCTGAGCCACTCCGTCGCCGGAATGGTCGCGACCGGAATGATGGCGGAGCGGCGGGTTGACGCCGCAGCGATGAACGACGCACCGACCAGGCAGCCCGGCTTCCGTCACTCGGCTTGCCGCTGGTGTTACGGGAGCATGCCGCTCGACGAGCTCTGCAAGCATGCGAAGGACATCGGCATCGCATCCATCGAGCTGCTTGGCGAAGCCGAATGGGGGACGGTGCAGAAGTTCGGCTTGACGTGCGCCGTCGCCAACGGTCCAACCTCGATTCCGCAGGGATTCAACCGCGTCGAGAACCACGACCGCTGCGTGAAGGAGTCGGAGCGGCTCCTTCCGCTGATCAAGGCCGCCGGCATTCCGAGCATGATCGTTTTTTCCGGCAATCGATTCGACATGTCGGATGCCGAGGGTCTTGCGCATTGCGTTGGAGGACTGCAGCGCATCACTCCGATCGCGGAGGCGAACGGCGTCACTATCGTGATGGAGCTGCTGAACTCCAAGATCGATCACCACGACTACATGTGTGATCGAACGGCGTGGGGTGTCGAATTGTGCAAAGCGGTCGGAAGCGACCGATTCAAGCTCCTCTACGACATCTACCACATGCAGATCATGGAAGGCGATGTCATCCGCACGATCCGCGCCGCGGCGCCGCACATCGGCCACTATCACACCGGCGGCAATCCCGGGCGCAACGAGATCGATGCCTCGCAGGAGCTGTGCTACCCCGCGATCGCGCGGGCGATCACGGACACTGGTTACACCGGTTTCGTAGGGCAGGAATTCATTCCGCGGCGGGATCCGATCACGAGCCTGCGCGAAGCAGTTCGCCTGTGCACCGTGGCGTAGCAGTGTTCCGCTACACTCCGCGATCCCCTGCTGCTCGCATCGATCACCTACGAAACTCTTCCCCCTATGGCCCTCACGCGCATCGCCATCGCCGCCGGTGACGGAATCGGTCCCGAAATCATGAGCGCAACGCTCGCGCTCTTCCGCGCCGCGGGGGTGATGGAGCATCTCGAATTCGTGCCCGTCGATATGGGCAAGTCGGTGTTCGCGCGCGGCGAGACGCGCGGAATGACCGACGAAGCGATTGCGACTGCCGAGTCCTGCGGGACGCTCTTCAAGGGGCCGATGGAAACGCCCAAGGGCGTCGGCGGCAAGTCCATCAATGTGACCGCGCGCAAGATCTGGAATACCTTCGCCAACCTGCGGACGTTCCGGACGCTTCCCGGCGTGGCGACGCCTTTCAGCAAGACCGGCATTGCGATTGATCTCGTGATCGTGCGCGAAAACGTCGAGGACACCTACGGCGGCGTCGAACATCGTCTCTCCAACGACATGGTGCAGTGCAAGCGCCTGACCTCCGCGCCAGGCTGCGATCAGGTTGTGCATTTCGCGCTGCGGAAAGCGCAGGCGCTTGGACTCACATCCGTGTATTGCGGCCACAAGGCCAACATCATGAAGATGACCGACGGATTGTTCCTTGAGCGGTTTCGGTGCGCTGCGAAGGACTATCCGGAGATCAAGACGGGCGATGTCATCGTCGATGCGCTGTGCATGAACCTGGTAATGCGCCCGCAGCATTATCAGATGGTCGTGCTGCCGAATCTGCAGGGCGACATCGTGAGCGATCTGGCGGCGGGACTGGTCGGCGGCCTCGGATTCGCGCCGAGCGCCAACATCGGATCGCACATGGCGATCTTCGAAGCCGTCCATGGCACCGCACCGGACATCGCAGGCAAGGGCATCGCGAATCCGGCAGCACTGATCCTGTCAGGCCTGATGATGCTGTGCCATCTCGGGCTGACCAAGCATGCAGCGCGTATCGAGAACGCGCTCTTGCGGGCGTTGGAAGACGGCATTCGAACCGGTGACTTCGGTGACAAATCGAAGCCCGCGCTTGGAACGATGCAGTTTGTGGAAGGCGTCGCGGCACGACTCGATCAGAAGCCAGAGACTTTCACTGCCGCTCCCGACGTCGCACACGGCGGCGACAGCGTGACGTGGCGTGCTGGGCCCAAACCTGCACGCGCCAAGCTCATCCGGACGTTTGAACACACCCAGGCCCACGTGGTCGGCTGCGACATCTCTATCGACACCACCATGCTGGCCGATGCGGTCGCCGACCTATTGCAGCCGCTGGCTGCGGATACCCGGTTCCACCTGACCCTGATCAGCAATCGCGGGACCCAGGTATGGCCCACCGGCTCCGCGTTCACGGAGTGTGTTGACTACTGGCGCGTTCGGTTCGAACTCCGCGAGGCGTCCGACGCGCCCACTGTCGAGCAGGCCGAGCCGCTCATGCTGCTCGACCGCATCGCCCGGCACTTCACGGTGAGCTCGTACGAGCTGCTGCGGGTGTACGACGGCGTGCGGGGCTACTCGCTCGCGCAGGGTCAGTGAGCGCCGCAACGCCGGCGCTCCCGGGGTCCTTTGCACAAATTGTGAAACTCGCTGATCTTTCATCGGTTGGGAATTGTCGGATGAAGTGACGAAGCTGAAGAAGCTCATCTGCAGCTACCGCTGGCAGCGCACGTGATCCCTTGAGATGCGATTTCCGCTTCGTCTGAATCACCTGCCTCAGGCTCACCCGTTGCTCTGGCTTGGCGGCGTCATCGCGCTGGTCGCGATGCACGCAGCGCGATTGATCAGGCGCCGACGCATCATCAACTCGCGCAGCCGGTGAGCGCCGCGCTGCTCCGCGATGTCCGCGAGTGCGCGGATGCGATGGACGACATCAATTCCGACGCGGACGAGCTGGGGCCCGAGATCTCCGCCGATGGCGCGCGCCTGTACTTCTATTCGAATCGCGCGGGCGGACTCGGCGAGTACGACCTGTGGGCTTCCGAACGCGGCGCTCACGGGTGGTCGCGTCCCGCCAATCTCGGATCAGGCGTCAACACAGCATCAAACGAGTACAGTCCCGCGCTCACGCCCGATGGCGCACGGCTGTTCTTCGCGTCGAACCGTGCGCGACCGGACGAGGCGCCGGTGCCGGCCTCTGCGGATCGCTGGGACGCGACGGTGCGCAGTGAACGCGCGCGGCACGATTACGACCTGTACGTCGCCGAGTTCACGCCCAACGACACCAGCGGCGTTCCGGGCGAAGCGCGCCTGCTTACATCGCTCTCCACATCGGCCGACGAGGGATCACCCGCGGTCAGTCCGGTCGGTGACTTTCTGTACTTCGCGTCGGATCGGCCGGGCGGGTCCGGCGGCTTCGATCTGTATCGGTCGCGACTTCACGCGAGTGAGCCCAGCGTGATCGAGTCAGTCGGCGACGCAGTCAACACTGCGGCGAATGAACTCGACCCTGGTTTGAGCGCGGAAGGGTTCCGTCAGCGACGTGATGGTGCGTTCGACGGCAGCTGGGATCCGCAGGACCGGTGGTCGCGACTGGGCGGCCGGGTGTATCAGACCGCGGTCTGCACACTCAGCCTCGAGGTGTATTACCGGTATCGCCCCAGCGAAGCGAGTCGCGATTCGCCGCTCGAGTAGCTGCGCTTACACGACGCGGGCGCCATCTGTGGCCCCAGTGACGAACATATCAGGCACGCGATGGAAGCGCTCCACGAAGCAATCGGCAATGGCGCGCTCCGCGGCAGATACAGCGTCACGTGTCAGCAGTGCCACGGCGCACCCGCCGAATCCGCCGCCCGTGAGTCGCGCGCCGAAAACTCCGGACACTTGCTCTGCCGCACGGACGCTCGTGTCAATCTCATCAATGCTGATCTCAAAGTCGTCGCGCATCGATGCATGACTCGCATGCATCAGTGAACCCAACGTGTCAGTGTCTCCCCGCTCGAGAGCCGCGGCAGCGTCACGCGTCCGCGCTATCTCAGTGACGACATGCATCGCGCGGCGCCGTGTCGTATCGTCGAGCGCCGCGCGCATCACCGACTCGACGGTCGCATCGCGCAGAGTGTGCACACCGACGACGCGTGCCGCCTGCTCGACTGCTGCGCGCCGCGAGGCATACTCCCCCTCTGCAAGGCGATGGCGCACGCCGCTGTCGACGACCAAAACACACATGTCCGATGGAATGGGCAGATGACGCATGGCGAGCGTTCGGCAATCGAGCAGCATGGCGTGACCTTCGCGCGCGTTCGCCGAGATCATCATGTCCATGATGCCGCACGGCGTTCCGGCGAAGCGATGCTCCGCACGCTGACAAAGCTGCGCGATCGCCACCCCGTCGAGTGTGCGGCCCGCGAGCGCAATCGCCGCGACAGTCGTCGCCACTTCGAGCGCGGCGCTTGAACTCAGGCCTGCTCCGACAGGGACATCGCTCGCAATGGCGATGTCGACATTCGGAAGCGGCATGGCGTGGCTGAACTCCGGTGCGACAAGCTCCGCGATCGGACCACGAACATAGTTGCTCCATGCTCGCGCCGGTTCGATCTGGCGTTCGATACACCCGATTTCGAATGCGTCGCTGGTGGGAACGTTCTCCGAGATGACGCGGCTCAGTTCCTGGGTCCGACCTATTGCCACAGCAGTCGCGCGATCGATCGCGATTGGCATCACAAAGCCTTCGGCATAGTCCACGTGCTCGCCAATGAGATTCACGCGTCCCGGCGCGACAGCGACGACGTCGGGCAACCGCGCGAACCTCGCTTTGAACAGCGCCCGCGCCCGCTCAACAACCGGTCGCACGTGTTCGCGCACTCCGCTCATCGCATCAGGGTCACACGGGCGTCGCCGGAGTCGATCATGAGCGTCTCGCCGTCGACTGTCGCGGTGCGCGCCGACTCCAGTGCGGTCAGCAGCGCCGTTTCAAATGCATTGCGATTCGGAGGCCCCGCCATACGCGTGGCGACGACTGGACCGATCGACAGTGCCCCGACCTTCAGTTCACCGCGCGAATACATATAGGGGGCACTGAACCGATTCACACCGGCGTATCCCAGTGCGACCGTCTGGTTGGCGCTGGTCGCTGCGCCCGGCGCGGCCATTGAGCGCGGCTGAAACTCGATGAAGATGGGGGTCTCGGTCGTCGGAGCGATGATCGTTTCGACCTGGGTCAGCACATTGAGCACGCGCCAGCGCCCTTCGATCGCGGAGGGCTCCCCGACCGGCGCATCCCGGCCTGAAGCGCCGGGACCGGATCGCGGCTGGGTGCATCCGCTCGCGGACACGAGGAGGCTGCCCGCCAACACGATGGTACGAAACAGGGTGGAGTGAAGCATCGTGCTCTGAGTGTACCGCCCGTTCGCACCGGCCGATCCACAACGGACTGTTAGCATCCGTTCTTCATGCCAGCGACTCCCGCCTTCGTCGACACGCAGCATCCACGTCGATGGCTGGTGCTCTTCGCGATGACCGGTTCGCTGTCGATGATCATGCTGGACGTGACGGTGATGGGTGTCGCACTGCCGTCCATCAGCCACGATCTCGGAATGAGCGCCACCGGTGAGCAGTGGGCGATGAACGCCTACCTCCTGGCGATCGCGTCACTCGTGGCCATCGGCGGCCGGTCCGCGGATTCGCTGGGCCGCGTGCGCTGCTTTGTCGTGGGCATGACTGTCTTCGCAACCGCCAGCGCGCTCTGTGGTGCGGCGACGAGCGCGGGCGCCTTCATTGCAGCCCGCGCGGCACAGGGGCTCGGCGCGGCGCTGATGCAGCCTGCGAGTTCGACCATCGTCATCAGCAGCTTTGCTCCCGGCGAGCGCGGAAAGGCGATGGGCGTGTACGTCGGGATCCCGATGCTGTTCCTCACGCTCGGCCCTGTCCTCGGCGGACTGATCACAACGTGGTGGTCGTGGCACTGGTGCTTCTTCCTGAATCTCCCCGTCGCCGCACTGGCGTTGACGTTGACGGCAGTCGCGCGGCCGCATGAGGGACCGCGCCAGCGGATGCGAATCAGTCCAGCGAGCGTGATGCTCTACCTCGGCGGATTGCCGGCATTCGTGTTCGGCCTTCAGCAAGGCGTCGAGTGGGGATGGGATTCGCCGGCCGTGCTCGTCCCGCTGATCGGTGGGCTCGGACTCGTCATCCTCTTTGTCACCGCCGAGTGGAAGCGTGATCGCCCGCTGCTGGCCGTGCGCCTTTTCGAAGATCGAGGGTTTGTCGGGAACGCGTGCGTGCTCTTCTGCACGCAGTTCGCGCTCACCGGTCAAGTCATCTTCATGAGCAAGTACTTTCAGCAGGAGCTGGAGTTCAGTCCCCGGGACGCGGGAATCGGACTGCTTCCATTGATGCTGCCAACGATGCTCATCGTGCATGTCGCCGGACGCATGTATGACAAGGTCGGCGCGCGGCGGCCAGTGATGATCGGCACACTGCTCGCGGCCCTCGGGCTGGCAATCGAGGCGATCGCGGCGCCATTCCTGCAGTACATCCCTGTCGCCATCGGCATGGCCGTGTTCGGACTTGGCATCGGTTTCACGATGAGTCCGACCAATACGGACGCGCTCTCGCGCGTGGGGCCAGAGCGACGGGGGCAGGCCTCAGGACTGCTGGGCACGCTGCGCCAGGTCGCAGGCTCGCTCGGCATCGCGATCATCGGTGCCGCGGTCGTCCTCGGCGGCGTCGCTGCCGGCCACTGGACAGCGTGCGCGGCGTTCCTGCTCGCTTCCATCGCGGCAGCCACACTGCTCGACGGACGTCCCGGAAGGAGGACCACCGATGCAACGGAAGCCGGCGAAGCGCTTCGCGTCGAGCAGCGCTGATTCTGTCGCGCCGCCGATCCGCAGCGGGGCGCGTGTGTTCCTGCGCTTTCCAGTGCCCGGCGATGCCGGCGAAATCATCGCATTGCGAAAACGCTCGATGAAGCGATTGAAGTTGTGGGATCCGAAGCCACCGCGCGGAAAGACCATGTGGAGCACCGACTGGTTCGGCCGCCTGCTCGAGAGCCGATCGAGCCCGGCGCACTGCAAGATGCTGCTCTGCCTGAACGATGGAAGGGCGATCATCGGCGGTGCCAACATCAACGAGATCGTGCGCGGGCCATTCAACAACGGAATCGCCGGATGGTGGATCGGTGATCCGTACGAAGGTCACGGATACATGACCGAAGGACTCGCGCTGCTGCTGGAGCATGCATTCATCGGATTGCGGCTGCATCGTGTCGAAGCCAACGTGCGGCCGGAAAACACTCGTTCACGGGTGCTGGCGCTGCGAACAGGCTTTTGCCACGAGGGCTTCTCACCGCGCTATCTGCAGATCGCCAGCGAGTGGGCGGATCACGATCGCTATGCGGTCATCGTCGAAGAGTGGCGCGCGAGCCGGCGGCTGGCGCGGCTCGGCGCCGGGACGAAGCTCGGGTGAACACGCTGAAAACGCGCTCTCGTCACGTTCGATTGTCGTCCTGCGGATCCGAGCCGAAGTCGTCTGGCACCTGCTGCTCGCACGTCTCGAATCCCAGCAGGCCCTCGGCTTCCCACGTGTCCAGCTGATCAAAGACGCCATCGACGTCACCATCCGGATGAATGTCAATCGCGATGAATCCGCCGCTGTGCCGCTCATAGGTAGCGTTGAACTGCTCCAGGCTCTCGAGCATGGCCACGCTGCGCGTTTCGGCGACTTCGTCGTCCATGAAAACGCGCATCGTCCGATGGCCGCTTGCCTGCTCGACGCGCTCGACGACGGGATGCTCGTCGCCCTGCTGCTTCACGGCGCGGACCACATCCCCCCAGTTCATGCCGTATGCGTAGAACGGGACATTGCGAAGTTCATAGCGGTCGCCACCCAACGGCAGCGCCCACAGCACCTCGGATGCAACGTCCTTCCAGTGATACCGGAACTCGACCGCGATCTTTGCAAGCTCTCCGGCGACATCGGACATCGAGCTGGCGGCGTTCGCTTTCGGCGTGTTTGACTTCTTCTTGGTCATGCAGCGAGCACCTTACCGCATCAGCCCCGCCCCTAGCCGTCCGTGGTGAAAGTGCTTTGGTAGCGAGGGCTCCGCACGAACGTGAAGATCGAGGAGCCGAAACGACGCCGTATCCGCAGTGATACAGCGAGTTTTGGCGACGAAGAGATTCGCGTTCAGGCTCGTCCGCAGCCCAAATGACTTTCGCCACGGACTGCTAAGGCGAGCAAAGTGGATGTGACGCCACGCTGGAGCGGTGGCTCGTGTCACGGATCACTTCTTCACGGAGTTGCTCCACTGGCGGGCACCGCTGAACTTGCATCCGAAGACGTAGAGATTGCACTCAGCCCGGGGATCAGTTCTCTGCCGGCCTCGATATGTGCGCTGCTCGCTGCGATCTCTGCACCGAGCGGTTCAGCGCGGCCGCCGAGATGAGCAGCAAGAAACTGCTCGGTGATCGCGTAGAACGCGAGGCGGTTCGCAGGCAGCGCGAAGCCATGGCCTTCATCGGGGAAAATGACGTATGTGACCGGTGTCGAGTTCGCCTGCAGCGCCGCGACAAACTGATCGGATTGCGACCTCTTGACGCGCGGATCGTTCGCTCCGTGACCGATCAGCAGCGGCTTGGTCACCCTGTCGGCATAGGTCAGCGGTGAGATTGAGTCGAGCCACTCGACTTCGCTGACGTCACCGACACGGTGTTTGTACATCGCCCTCTGTGCAGTCCAATACGGAGGAATTGCCTCGAGCAGCGTGCGGACATGCGATGGGCCGACGATGTCCACGCCGCACGCAAACATCTCCGGCGTAAACGTGAGTCCCACGAGCGTCGCGTAGCCGCCGTAGCTCGTGCCCATGATTGCGACCCGGTCTGGATCCGCGATGCCCAGGTTCACGCAATACTGCGCCGCGTCGATCAGATCGTTGTGCATCGCGCGCGACCATTCTCGATTGCCCGCATTGACGAAGCGTTTGCCGAACCCGGTCGAACCGCGAAAGTTCACCGAAAGGACGGCATACCCTCTGTTGGCCAGCCACTGATGCGTTGGATCCACTCCCCACTCGTCGTGCGACCACGGTCCGCCGTGAACGAGCACCACGAGCGCAAGCGGAGCATGCGCACCCGCCTTGAATCCCGCGGGCATCGAGACGTACGACATGAGCGCCAGTCCGTCGCGCGAGGGCAGCTCATGCGACTCCATCGGGACGAGCGGGGCCGCTGCGAGGCGGGAATCGCTCGAGAAGAGGGGAACGGCCTTGCTGTCTGATCGCCGATAGAGGCTGTAGCGCACCGGCACCGTGTCGCGATGTCCTTCGATGAGCCACAGTGAGTCATGGCTTGTCCGGCCTGTGATCTGAAAGATCCCGACCTCGGTCTTGCGCAGCGCAGACAGATCGCTCTCGTAGCGGATGTCGAGCGCCCGCCACTCCGTCAGGCGATACACATAGCTGATGAGCTCGGGAACACGGGTCACAGCGTTCAGAAGCACGTGCGCTGCTTCACCGCGACTCTCGGTTGCGAGAATCCGCCATCGCTGCCGCTCACCCTTCGGAACGAGCGACACTTCGTACAGCGCGCCGATGTCGGGCGACAGATCGCGGCTGTTGTCGATGAGGTACGCGAACGTTCCATCACTGGAGATCGAGACAATCGATGACCCCATCGACTCTTCGAATGCCCAGGTGACAAACGGCTGCCAGCTTGGTGGATCATCCACGCGCAGCATGACGTCTGTCGACCCGTCGTCCTGAATGCGCGTTGCAAGCCGAATCGTCCATGTCGCATCTGGCATCATGACGTGCCAGCCTTCGTCGTTCCAGAGCGTGTTAGTCGCTTCACCAGTCAGCGCGTTGATGCGCCAGACGTCGAAGAACCGCGGATCACGCTGGTTCACTCCGACAAGTACCTCGTCCGGATGCGCGTCGTCCATCGCAATGATTCGGGCACGGGTATTGGGCCACGGCGTGAGGCACCGCTCACTGTCATCGCGCAGGTCGATCGCGAACAGCTGAAAGTTCTCGTCTCCATTGCGGTCCTGCAGAAAGACCAGTGCGTTGCCACCTGGAACAAAATCCCATTGACGAATCGGTCGATCCATGACGTCGGTGCGCGCCTGCGGCTCGCCGACGAGTTCCATGCCGTGCAACTCCTGGGTAAAGACGTTCATCACGCCGTTGCGCGGGGCCAGGAATCCGATCGAGTGGCCGTCGCTCGCGATCTTCACTTCGGACCGCTCAGCGTTGCCGAACAGGATGTCGCGCGGAATCAGCGGCGCCGGCACCAGAGGTTGCACTTGGCCGGCTGCGGGCACCGCGTCCGACTGACCGACGATCACTGCGATCAGAAGCCCGCACGATGCAAGTAGACCCATCTCCACACCTCGCTCGACGCAGTGCGACCGGTTCGTCCCCCCGCACTACAGCGGTCAATGCTTCTGCGTTGCCCGCGAAGTATCGCACATCGTTGGCGGTATATCAGCGGCCCACCGACGCGGGAGCGAGCGGCTCAAATCGCACGACGCGAAACGGCGGCTTGCATGTGTTCGCGCCGCCGTTGAGCGGGGGATGCCGGTGCAGCTGGTTCACGACTACGTAGAACGCGCCATCCGAGCCCGCACTCATGCCATCGGGCCATGAAAGGATCGCGTCATCCTGATGGAGAATGCGGTAGGTACCGTCTGGTGCGACGACCCCGATTGCATTCGACCCAACGTCGGTCACATAGATGTTCCCGGCCGAGTCGATGGAAAAACCGTCCGAGACCGGTTTGGTCCCATGCTTCTGCACGCGCTCTGCAAGGTCCTCCGAGCTGAGCCCGGGATTCGCAAGGTCCGCTGCACGAATCTTCCACACGGTTTTGCCGTGCATCGCGCCGAAATACACCCATTCGTTCGCATTGTCCATCGTGATGGGATTGATGCCGACCCGCGCAGGAAGCGCGCTGCCGTCGGCGCCGGTGACGGTGATCTCACGTCCGTCGATGATCATGGCCGCATCCGGCTCCGCTTGCACGCACGGCGCATTCTCCAGCACGCGTCGAGCGACACCCGTCTTGAGGTACACGACAACGATCGCCGGCGTCGTCTGTGCAAATCCGGCCCCGGTGCCGGAGTCAGCGATGAACACTACATCACGCGTGCTGTCGATCACCATGTCCTGCAAAAAACTCGATGGCTTGCTGATCGGCGGCGGAATGTGAATCACCCGCACGAGCCGCTCGCCCGTCGTGTCCCATGCGATGAGCTTCGGTGGCGTTCCGTTGGGCTCGGCGAGATTACCCGCATCCAGCATCCACAGCACACCGTTCACATCGCTCTTGATGCCGATGATTGACTGGATGCCGATGCCGGCGTTCGCGCCGTCCACGGGCACCCTGCGTGACCAGTCCGGCGTCGGATACGCACGGAGCGCGCCGGTGCTGAGCACCTCTGCAACGCGGACCTCGGGATCGCCGAAGGGATGAAAACTGAGGAACATCCGACCGTGAGGGGTCAGCGCGACGTTTCCCGGGGTGAACGGCGTCGTGGTCACTGTCGCAAAATCGCCGTGCGATTCGATCGGTGACGGCGTCTGAGGGAACGCCGGAGTTTCCGTCGGCCTCATGCCGTGTTGCGCATGCGCGGCGGCGCACGGCGCGACGTGCATGGCAAGAACGACGAGCAGGCGAGCAACACAACGTCGCGAAAGATCGTGCAGCATGACATCCATTCCTGAGCGCTCAGCGCCCGGTCGCAGGAAGCGGTGCATTGAACGGACGGAGCACGATGTTGCGGAACTCGATGTGAGCGCCTTCGGACTGCAGCGCGATGCGTCCTGGTTTCACTTCGACATCGGTTGCGGTGTTTTGCAGCAGATCGTTCACGTAGAGTTCAAGTGTGCCGCCGTTGAGCACAATGCGATAGCGATTCCACTCGCCCAGCGGCTTCTCATTCGTCGGATGCGCTTTGGCGGTGTGCCGACCTTTGGTGCGCTCCGTGTTCACCTTCATCGGTACGTCGCCGATGTTCCAGATGTCGCCGGCACTCTTCGACTGCAGCTGGGCTTCCACGGAACGTGGCCATGTGAACTCGTTGCCGACCTTGTCCGGGCCCTGCACGCGCATCAGCACACCGGAGTTGCCGTCACCTTTGGACGCGTCGAACCGCCATTCGAGCGTGAGCTCGAAGCTTTCGTACTCCTTCTCCGTTGCGATGTATCCCACCGGATTGCCGGTGCAGACAACCACACCGTCGCGCACGGACCACACCTTCGCGGGATCGCCGCCGGACAGAAACGGCTTCCATCCCGCCAGCGAAGTGCCGTCGAACAACTTGACCGGATCGCCCAGCCGGCCGGCGTCGGGGCTGGCTTCCTTCGCCTCCTCGGCTGCGGAAGGCTTCACCGAGGGCGCGGCCGGCGGATCCGACGGCGCGACCAGCAGTGCAGCCAAGAGAGGGACGACGGCAAGGGCTGTAGTGACCATGGTTTTCGCAGCGTATCGACGATCGACTCTGTGCGCCACCGCGCACTGTCGACCTCCGCTGGCCGTGCACAGATATTGGGAAAACCCAGTCATCCGCAGGGAAGGAGCGATAGGATCGGCGGCAGTGGCAGGCCTTGCGTTTGGAAGGCGCGATTCCCATGACGATGAAAACCGTTCCCGTCACCTCCGGCATGTTCTGCTGGTTTGAACTGACGACCCATGATGCCGCGCGCGGCGCGGCGTTTTATCGCGATCTCATGCGTGCGGCCACGCGCGGTCTGCCGCTGCACGACGGGGATCTGCGGGAGTACGTGCTCTTCGATGTCGAGGGTCAAACGGTCGCGGGACTGATGCCCATGGGCAAGGAGTTCCCCCCTGCGAGCGCGTCCCATTGGCTTCCGTACGTCGCCGTCGACAATGTCGACACGGTCGCTGCGCGCGTTCCGCAGCTCGGCGGCCGCGTGTGCTGCGGTCCGTCGGACATTCCGATCGGTCGCTTCGCCGTCGTCGCTGATCCGACGGGCGGCACGTTCGCGCTGTTTCACCCGACCCCTGGCAAGACCGACGGAACGAATCCGGTCGGTCCCGGCGCATTTGTATGGTGCGAACTCGTGACGAGCGACATCGCGCGGTCGAGCGAGTTCTATGCGAAGCTGCTGGGGTGGACCCCCGAATTCCGAACCGCGGGCGCGTCGAGCTTCATCGAAATGAAAGCAGGAAAGCAATCAGTGGCGAGCGTTTTCGAAGCATGTGCCGACGAAAGCTCCTTGGCGCACTGGTGCCCGTATCTTTGCGTCGACGACATTCACGCTCGGCTCGCGGACGCTGTCCGTCTCGGAGCTACCAAGTTGTGCGAGCCGATGGACATTCCTGGCGTGGGTCTTTATGCAGGCGTGACCGATCCGACTGGTGCTCACATCGCGCTCTATCAGCCAATTCCCACATGATGCACATGATGCACACCGTACTTGCTTGCATCGTTGCGACTGCCGTCGCGTTCCCCGTCCTTGGTTCCCCGCTGGCCGCGCAGGACTCGCCGCCCCCGGGCGACGTTCCCGCCGAGGGCGCGAAGGAGCCCGGCGCGGAGAATCTTCAGCGTTTCTTCTCGTCGCTGACTTCGATCCTGAACGACGCACTGGACCGCTTCGACAACGACAGCGGTCTGCCCAAAGGATCGTGGAATCCGTTCGAAGAAACGAAGGCGTCGAACGACGATCGCCTGAACGCGCTGCTCGACGAGTGCGCCGAGCTCCTCGCATCGGGGAAGGTCACTGACATCCGCGGCAAGATCCGCGCCTTGGAGCGTGAGCGGCAGACCCTTGAAGACCAGGTTCGCGATGCCTTTGAGAAGCAGACCGCGGCGCGGCCGCGATCCGAGCGCGAGTGGTACGCAGTGCTCGGCAAGAGCAAAGAGGATTGGGACGCGGCGATAGTGGCGTCACAGCAGCGACAGTCGGATATCGACGCGGAAATATTCGCGCTGCGGCGCGAGTTCGCCGGAAGCATCGCAGCGCTCGGTCTTGAGGTTGGTCCCGAAGGCCATGATGCGCTCCTCACCACCGTGTCGGGCGATCGGTTCGTCGACATGGCCTTGGCCTTCGACAACGTGCGCGTGGTGACCGAGCAGTTGCGGCGCATCACCGAGCGAATGAACGAATCGCCGACGACGGCGAAGCGCTACTACGGCATGTACGTGCTGCTCGTCCGCATCATGGACCGCATTCAGGATTCGTTCATCGAGCAGGTCGAGAGCGTGGCGATTCCCAAGGTCAAGCAGTTCGGGGAAGAAGCGGCGGCGACAAAACGCCAGGCCAAGGCGCTCTTGTCCAAGGCCGATGCGGCCCACAAGGTGACACTGGAACGGAACATCGCCGCTTGCGAACTCGCGCAGGATGCCGTCATCAATTACACCGCGTACCTGCAGGCGCAGGCCGAACGTGTACGCGACCTCAACAAGTCGGTCGAAGTCCGGCTGAAGGTCGCGGAGAACACCTATCGCACCATGACCGTGTCGGTCGGCATTGCTGAACTGATCAAGCAGGGTCAACTCGATCTGCAGGCGGTCATGGCGATGGAGCTTCCGGCGCTGAAAGGCTTCGACAACACGGCACTGCGCGAGCAGTACGAGCAGCTGAATTCGCGGCTGCGCGGTAACTGATCACGCGCACCATCTCTGCTACAAAGCACGGCATGGTGCTGACGAACGCTGAGGCCGACCGGCTGGCGGCAGGATTGATCATGATCGGCTTTGACGGCGCCGTGCTGACCGGCGACGCAGAGGAGCTGCTTCGCCGCGGCGCGTTCGGCGCGATCCTGTTCGCCCGCAACTTCGTGGACCGGTCACAGGTGCGCGCGCTGTGCGGCGCGATCAAGGCGGCAGCCGATCGCCCGGTCGCCGTCGCCGTCGATCACGAGGGCGGACGCGTGCAGCGCTTTCGAGGTCCCGGCTTCACCGAGACTCCGCCGATGCGGGAGCTGGGTCGTCTCAACGACGGCGCTCTCGAGCGCGCCCGTGCGCGCGGACGCCTGTTCGCTGCAGAACTGCGTCCGATCGGCATCGACATCGATTTTGCACCAGTCCTCGATGTCGACAGCAATCCTCACAATCCGGTGATCGGCGAGCGCAGCGCCAGCGCCGACCCGGCGCTCGTGGCGCAGATCGGCGCGGCGTTCATCAACGGATTGCAGTCCGGAGGAGTGGCCGCATGCGGCAAGCACTTTCCCGGCCACGGCGACACCGATCAGGACAGTCATCTGGACCTGCCTCGCCTTCCGCACACGCTGGAGCGCCTGCGGTCACTCGAACTCGTGCCGTTCCGCGCCGCGGTCGGGTCCGGCGTCGCGAGCATCATGACGTCGCACATTCTGTTCACCGCCTTGGATGCGTCGCGTCCCGCAACGATGAGCTCCGCCGTACTGCAAGGCCTGCTGCGCGATGAGCTGGGGTTCGACGGGGTAATCGTTTCGGACGACCTCGAAATGAAGGCGATCGCCTCGCACTTTCCGATGCCGGATGCTGCAGCCGACGCGGTGCGCGCGGGCTGCGATCTTCTGTTGTGCTGTCACACGCCGAGTCTGCAGCGGTCCATCATCGATGCGCTGGCGCAGGCGATTCGTGACGGTTCCATCTGCCGCACCCAGATCGACGCATCGCATCGGCGCCTCGCCGCGCTTGCCGCCCGCTACGTTCAGCCGGTCGTGTCATAATCTGCGGCGCGTGTATCGCTTCCAACGATTGTTGCTTGCAGCATTGTTCGCTGTCGCATGGCCGGAGTCGCCAGCGTCAGCCGACACGTTCACATTCTGGCGCGCACTGCATGGCCACGCGCGTGACCGGTGGATCGCGCGACTGCGATCGGCGACGTTGATCCCTTGGCGCGCAGCGGACGGGCGCGAACTGCTCTTCACCGAATGGCGCGGAAACGAAGTATCGCTGCTGACGGCCCGCGCCGACTACGACCCCGTGCTCGTGCAGCAACTGCTCAACGCGTTCGACACGTACTGGGTTCGGTGCCGCGAGATCTGCGGCGACACGCCGCCTCCCGACCCGGTGAAGGGCGTTCTGGTCGGGCATCGCGTAATCATTGCCGAGATCACCGCGCCGGAAGATTCGCGCGAAACCCGCACGCCGCCGCCCGTGACGAGCGCCGCCGGCGTTGCACGCGTGAGCATCGGCACCGACGTCATCGAGGACCTGCTGCGTCGCTTCCGAGCGAACGAGCGAGCAGCGCACGCGCCGCTCGGTGACCGACTTCCGCAACCCATCGCGCGGTCGTTCGTGTTCTTCCATGCAGAACTCGGCGCCGCGACGCCGCGCGACTTCACGCCACTTGCCGATGCGTTGGCGTATCTCCTTGCTGGCCAGGCGTGTGACTCACTGCAGTGGTCCATGCCGCCCGATCCTCGACCGCTCGAGTCGCTGCTCGAGCGCTACGAGCAGGATCCCGCGGCGAACTATCGGGGCTGCCTTCAGAATGAAGAAGGCCATCTGGATGCCGATCCCGAGGCGCTGTGGACGGCGATGCTGCTGCGCTTGCGCCATGCGAGCGCGCGGCAAGACTTCGTCGCGAAGCTCTGGCGAACGTTGACGGAATGTCCGTCAACGGACGATCCCTTCACAGGAGTCGGCAACATCGTCGTCGCCGTCAGCGCCGCTGCGCGCAGTGATCAATCAGCCACGATGCGGGCATGGAAATTTCCGATCGACGAAGCGACAGCCGAGCGCGTGCGCCAGGCGCTCGCGCCGAACAAGCTTGATGTCACGCCGCGCCAGTAGCGCGCAGCGCCACTCAGCTCCAGTTGCCTAGCAAAATCGCCAGATCGGAAGGTCCGACATCGCCGTCCTCGTCGAGATCGGCGGGACCGTCGCCCCCCCACGCCCCAAGGAGAATCGCGAGATCGCTGGAACTCACCGATCCGTCACCATCCAGGTCGCCCACGACGGATGGTGATGTCTGCACGAAAGCGTTGTCCAGTCCGAGCGTCCACTGCTGAAAGATGAAGAAGAACTCCGGATCCCCATAGAAGAACTGGACGCGGTCCACGTCTTCGATCGCCGTGTTCCAGTCCGGGCGCGGAGATGATCCGCCGAGTTGAATCGTCTTCCAGCCCGCGGGCAGCTGCTTCGACTGCGCCGGAATGTCGAACGTGAAACTCTTCCAGTCCTCGCCGACCAGCGGGATGTCCGGGCCCATGAAGTACACGGCCCAGTCATCGTTGCCGTTGGCTGGTGTCCCGTTGTTGTTGATGAGCATGAGCGTGCACGGACGTTCCGCCGCTGAGAAGTCGACGTCGAACGTCTGGAGATCAACGCCGATCTTCGTGACGTTCTTCTCGCGGAAGTTTCCCGTGAAGGGGCTGTCGGTCGTCGTCGTGCGCGGCTGCGGCGCGAACGTATCGAGATCCGTCACTCTGAGATAGCGGCCTGGGTTGCCACCATTCAGGGGATACATCGGCGGAGGTCCGAACGTCCAGCCACCGGCGGTCGAGCCAGACTCGAAGTCGTCGACAAACACCTTCACGTCGCCGCCAGCGCGGGCCGAACAGGCAAGAATGACGGATGTCAGAATCAGTACAGAAGAAGTGGTTCGCATGCGAGCAGCGTCGCAGGTCGGCCCGCGTGGCTCAAGCCGCTCGGCCCGACTTCTCATCAGTTTGAGGTCGCTGCCGATTCGGCCCCTTGGCGTGGGGCCGAGAACCGATCCGCCGTTGTCTGCTCCGCGACGAGCCAGCTAATCCAGCCATCGCACACCCTGCACGTGCTCATCGAAGTATGCATCCAGATCGCGGTGGCGTTCCATCTGCGCACTCGTGAGGATCGCCTTCGCGGCGGTGGTCGCCCGCGCGTCAGCCTCCTCGCGCGCGAACAGCATCGCGCCAAGCTGCGGGTAGCGACGGCTGGCTGCTTCGCGCTGTCGGAGATCTTCCCCAGAGTTCGCAAGATTCGTGCGGAGTCCGCGATTCCAGTCGAGAATGCGGTCAAGCTCGCGATCGCGCCGCTCACTCCGTTGCGCAATGATGTCATCGATCGCTGCGCGCTGCGCGTCGGTGAGCGACGGGTCGCTGCGCACGCCGATCAACGACTCTTCGACCCGCCCGGGGTTTTCCAAGAGCCTGGGGTACGCGGAGCGGACAAATGCTTCGCGCAGCCCCCGGCCCTCGTCGGTGGGAAGCGCCTCGACGATTGCGCCGAGCGCCGCCACGCGCAGCATTGCGAGGCGATCCGCGGTTGTGCGGAGCGGGGCAAGCATCCGGCGGACCTCGGGGACTGACTCATCAAGCGCCTGAACGTCACTTTGACCCTGGAGCCGGCCCTTCATCACGAGCCCCATCGCCTTCCGGACGGCGATGATCCCCTCGTGCCGGAGTGACTCGGTCGCCTCGTTCAGTTCATCGATCAGCGGTGTCAGCACGTCGGAAACAACTGTCACTGCCTCGGACGTAACGATGGCCCGGTTGATCGTCTCCATGAAGGGGACCGTCGACTCCACCGCCAGGCGCATCCGGTTCTCCCAAGGAACATCGCTCCATCGAAGCCGCCGCTCCGCTTCATCGCGCTCGTAGATCCACAGCTGGCGTGCAGCCCGATCGAGACTGTCCGCAGACGCGGCGTCGAGACTGGACAGCAGCTCCGCGTCAAGCTGCTCGCGCTCGCGGCGCAGCTCTTCGTACGAGGACATCACCCGCTGCACCGCGCGATCGAACGCTGCGATGTCACCCATGTTCATCGCGTTCATCAACGATGGCATCTCGGACAGCACGCGCTGACGGGCTGGCTCGCGCGTGGCCTCCCATTGTTCACGCCATAGCGTCACAATCTGGCGCAGAACCATCGACGAGGTCTCGTCGAGATCGCTCCGTGAAAGTAGCCGGTTCACTGCAGCCTCGTCCGGCATCGGCGCGAGAACCATCCGAAGTTCGCCGGGATCGTCGGAGGAAGCCGACGATGGGCGCTGAACCGGTGCTGCTCGATCACCGAAGCCGCGCGGTCGCGCCGCAACGATCGATGAAACTCGACCGGCTCCGACGATCTGCCCGAGCGCCGCAGTGAATTCCTCGCGGTGCATGCGCGCCAGCTGCCCGATCTCCTCGCGGACACTCTCCGGAATCATCTCGTTGAGCTGAGCGCGAAACTGAACGATGGCCGCGCTCCGTTCCTTGTCGAGCGCCTCTACCCGGTCTCTCCTCGCCTGGGTTGCAGCAGCACCTCCGCGCTGCGCCACTGGATCGAGCACACCCGGCGCTTTCGCCTCGCGATAGAGTTCGATCCAGCGGACGGATCGTTGCTCGTCCTCGGCGAGAAACTTGGATCGCAGCGCAGTGATTGAGTCACGGGTCGCCGCGGGGATTTCCCGGGCTCGGCTCGCGATCAGCGCTTCGAATGCGACTGTATCGCTTGACCCCCCGTGCTGATCATTCACCCGCGTCCGAATGAGACTGCGTGTGATCTGGCGCGCCTGATCTTCCGGGAGCTCGGCCGCGATCAGTTCAATCGTGCGATCAACGAGCGCCGCGTACCGATGAAGCAGCGACTCGAGGTCTTTGCGGGATTCGGCGAATCGTTCCTGCTCCGAATGTTCGATCGCCTTCTGACGATCCTTGCCGGACGCGCCGGGGGGCGCCTGCGGCGGACCACGCCGCTGAACGACTGTGATGTAGCTCAACGGAAGGGTCGCCTGCTCCTGCATGATGCCCGCGGCAATGACTCCTGCCTCGGCATCATGCGCGGCGAGCAGCGAATCGATCGTCGCACGCTGTTGCGGGTCCACGTCCAGCCGGTCGACGAGGAGGTGCACATCCAGCAGTCTGCCACCGCCGTCACCCATGGTCAGGGCGCTCGCCCGGTCGAGCACGCGCCGGGCTCTGAGCAGCGCGACGTAACGGGAACGTGCCGGACCAAGCGCCGTCGACACCCGCTCGACAAACGTCTCGTCAAGAGATTCAAGCTGCGAGAGGATCGAGCGGTGACGGCTGACGACGGAACGGAGCGCCCGCTCGTCATTGCGCATCGCTTGGGGACTGAGATCACGGAAGTACTCGGCAAACGGAATGAGCTCGCTCTCGCGAAACTCATCGAATGACGCGAGATAGCCGTCATGCAGTGTCTCAAGCACGATCCGCTCGGCCGGATTGAGCGGACTCGCGGCGCGGCGCTCCGCCCGAACGAGATCGCGCGTGGCGATCGGCCGCGGAGTCCGGTCATACACGGGGTCCGGGCCGCGGCACCCCGCGAGTGCGGTCATCACCAGCATCACCGCGATCAGACCGGCCACTCGGTCACGAATCGCGCGCGCTGCTGCGACGACCGATCGTGTCACATGCAGCCGACTTCCAGCGCGGTGCCTGTTCTTGAAGTCGAGCCGCATGTCGTCCAATTCCTCCACGACCAGCATCTTCGTTGCGCGTCGTCGGCAGAGCAAGATCAATCACCCGACCGACAGCCAGTTCCGCTATCCTCTGCGGCCCGATGACCTTCAGGAGGCGGCAGCGTTCCAAGCAGCATCATGCCGCCCATGCAGGCGGCTCGGACGCTCACGCTCCGCCCTTCGACCATCCGCACGTCCCCGCCGGTGATGCAGTACTGGTCACCACGCCCCAGGATCTCGACGAGTTCATCGAGCACGCGCGAACGACCGGCGCATTTGCGTTTGACACGGAGTTCATCGGCGAGGTTGCATATTTTCCCAAGACCTGCCTGATTCAACTCTCGACTCGTGAGCGGATCGCGCTCGTGGATCCCGTTGCTGTCGGCGACCTGCAGTCCGTCTGGATGCTGGTCGGCGATCCCGAGGTGACGACGATTGTGCACGCCGGTGCCAGCGATCTTTCACCCGTGCGCCGCGCGCTCCAGCGCGAGCCGGAGAACATCGTCGACGTCCAGGTCGCTGCGGGGTTCACCGGGATGGCGTATCCGTCGTCACTCTCCAAGCTCGTCGATCGATACCTGGCCTTTCCGCTGGCGAAGGGTCACACGTTCACCGACTGGGACGCGCGGCCGCTGAGCGAGTCGCAGCTTCGATATGCGGCAGACGATGTGCGGTACCTGCCACTGATCTGGGATCTGCTTCGTGCAGAGCTTGAACAGCGCGGCCGAGTGCAGTGGGCGGTGCAGGAGACGCGTCATCGGCTTGGAAATCCGCACGCGTTCGACGCGAAGTCACACGCCCGCCGCGCGAGCCGGGGATATGACCTGGATGCATCACAGGAGGCGCTCCTGCTCGCATTGTGCGTGGCGCGCGACACCATCGCCCAGCTGGAGGACGTTCCCCACCGCTCGACCATTCCGGATGCGGCGCTGCTGGAGATCGTTCGCGCGCGATGCAGCACCAAGGCTGAACTGTGCGCTTTGCGCGGCATGCCACGGCCGATTGTCGCCCGCCACGGCGACCTGTTGCTGGAGACGATCGGGGTCCATCCCAGCACCCAGGTCGACTGGTTCGCGGTCCGGCGGCGGCGCGAGGATGCGCCTGAGATCCGCGCGAAGATCGACGCCATGCTTCTCGAATCGCAGCGCCTCTGCGAAGCGATCGGCGTCGCTCAGACGCTGGCCGTGACGCGCGCCGATTTGGAGCGATACGTCCGCCGCGCACTCGCCGCCGCTGAACGCGACGAACCTGCCCCGCCACTTTTTGCCGAGACTGATTGGAGACTCGCAGCGTTCGGAGACGCGATCGAGCGTGCCGAACCGGCTGTCGGACGGCCCGTGGAGCCTGCGGCGGATCCGAGTCTGCGAGGCATCGTGGAGCTTGAGAATCCGCACGAAGAGGCCGAGAACGCGTAATTCATGGCGCGAGGCGCGGAGGGCGCCGCTGGCGGCTGCGCCTATTGACGATTCGCGCTTGCCCCACGCCGTCCTCGATCTACACTCCGCATCTGTGCTGCATCGCGTGCTCCCGACTCTTCTCGCCCTGTGCATGGTTCTGGCCTCGCTGCCGGGACCGAGCCGTGCGGCGGCTGAAGTCACACCGAGGTTCGCCCCGTGCTGCGCCGCTGCGCTGTCAGACAGCACCGCGTGCTGCTGCACCGGTGCAGCGCAGTGCCGATGCAGCGTGTCCGAACAGGACGCGCCGACACCTGAGCCTGCCTGCCCTGCATCGCCATCGCCCAGGCAAGACCTTCAGTGGTTCGGCCTTGCACCTCCGCGAGTGTGGGTTGCGACCGTCAGCGCGACACCTGGTGCGATCCGTGCTGCACGCGCTGTCGCACCGGCGCTGGCTGACGCCAAGGCGATTCGCCTGCGCGCGTGCGTGATGCTTACGTAGACGGAGACCCGACGGTTGGCAGCACTGCGCGCTCATCGCGTCGCGGAGGCCCATTATGCGTTGCCGGTCTCTTCACGTTCGAACTCCCTTCGGAGACAATTCCATGTCACGTATGCCATGCAGACTTTTGCTGCGCGCTATCGCGCACGCGTCGATCTTGTCAGGTTCAATCGTTCTCGGAGGATGCGCCACCACTCCAGTCGCCGCGGATGACGCTGACTCCCGCGCGACGATGCCCGTCGTCGCTGACTCCGCCGTCATCTGGGTGCAGGGCATGTCCTGCCCCAAGTGCGTCACCAACGTCGATCTGCAGATTCGCCGGCTGCCGGGTGTCAGCAACGTCGCGATCAACATGAACGCGGGCACAGTTGCAGTCACGTTCGACGGCATCAATCGTCCGACCCATCGCGAGCTGCGCGGCGCAGTTGAGGATGCCGGGCTGTCATACCTCCGCGCGGAGTACGCACAGTGACCCGGTGTCCACACGCGTCAGCAACGCTGGCGATTGGCCTGGCCACCGCCGGCGCGTTTGCGCAAGAAGCGCCGAACACGATCTCGGCGACGCAGCCGTCACCTGATCAATGGGTCTTGCGCACTTCAGCGCGGGCATGGCTCTTTGACGGCGGCGCGGCCGCAGTGGCGCGCGACGGATTTGTGGTGGAAGAGCGGTTCCGACTCGCGCTGGGGATCACGAAGGAATTCGCGGCCGAGGTGAGTCTGCCGCTGTTTCAGGCGAACTTCGACGATCCGACACCACAGCAGTCGCCGTTCGATCCTGACCGCACAGGCATCGGCGATCTGGATCTCACGTTCAAGTGGCGCGTCTGGAAGGAAGATCTGGGGCCCGTCGACACCGTGCGACTCGCCATCATTGCCGGTACCGAAGTCCCGACGGCAACCAACGACTTCGGTTCCCGATCATTCGATCCAGTTGCAGGAGCGGCGTTCACCGGCATCTTCGGTCGGCACGGCATCGGTGCCGCGCTCACCTGGCGTTTCACGACTGACGATACCGAGTATCCGCTTTTCGCCGGCGACTCGCTCGCTGATGTGCTGAGTTTGAACGTCGCGCATCTCTACCGGATCTCGCCTGCCGTGTTCCCGGAGGAGCACGTCGGCGCCTGGTACCTCACGACGGAACTGCTCTCGACGTACGAGACCAACGGAGACTACGAAGTCGCGTTCACTCCGGGCATTCTGTATGAGGGGCCGCGGTGGGCGTTTGAGGCGGGAGTTTCCGTGCCGATCGTGAGAGAGCTTGAACACCGGCCGACCTCGTCGATCAGCGGATTCATTGGGCTTCGCTTTCTCTTCTGATTGAGCGCGGATCTCACTTCGGCGCAGGCAGGTACTTGTACAGCTCACTGGTGCCGAGTGGCCGCTCGACCTGGCCCTGCAGAATCTCTTCCGTCGTGTAGCGCATGCTGTAGGTCTCGTGATTCACCTTCGTGTTCACGTCGAACTTCACGCCGCCGATGCGGGCGCCCGCGAACAGTCCCGCGACGCGGGCATACGTCGCCACCGGGTTGTCATCCTCACGTGCTGCCTCGGACATCGGTCCCGCCGTCGCGGAGGCATCGGCGAGCGAGTAGCCGCCGCTCTGGATGATCTTCCGGACCTCGTCCGCGCTACGAAAAACCATGACGATGTCCCGGCTCTTGCCGCCGATCTGCGCACCGAACGAACCGGTCGAGCTGTCGAGCGCGATCGGCGCCGACCACCCTTTGGGCGTGCGCTGCACCATCACGCCTTTGCCGCCGCCCGCGTTGACGACGACACCGGCTTCGGTTTCGTGCAACACCGCGATCGCCTGCGCACCGGTGAAGGCGCTTTCAGGAATCCGCTGATCGCTGAGAGAAAAATCGCGCAGCACCGCTGCAGCTTCGTTCGAACGCGTCACCATGGACTGCTCGCAGCCGGTGGCGAGGAGCGCATACACGCACGCGATAGCACATGCGAGGAACCGCTTCGCTGCAACAGCCCGATATGTGGATTGTGATGTCGTCATAAGCTGAAGCCTGCACGATGTGACCAAAGTTCGCCGAGCGAGGCAAGCAGCTGAGTCGTCAGCCCGCCTTCGCGTCCTCGATCCCGTCGAATCGAAATTTGCTCGCTTCAAGATAAACGGGATCCAGTTCGATCGCGATCCAGCGGCGATCAAGGGCCTCCGCGACCATGCCCGTCGTATTGGATCCGGCGAACGGGTCAAGCACGATGTCCCGGGGATCAGTGGTGAGTTTCATAAAAAATTCAGGAAGCACGCTCGGGAACCGCGCGGGATGGATCTTGATCCCCGCCCGTTTGCACTCCAGTGTGTAACGGTCGTTCGCAGCGTTGTTCCCAAATCGCAACAGATCGCTCGGAGTGTCGTCATCAAGGACGTTTGGCGGGATGGAGCCGCCCGCATCAATACTGTTGAACGACCCGTTGATCGAGTCGCCTGAAGGACGCGTTGTCTCCCGCACACCTCGCAGATTCAATCGAATCATGTCCTTGCTGTAAGGTCTCAGGACCGTTCGGTTCGTCGCCTTCGGCCACGGCGTCTTTCCAAACCACCAGACAAACTCGACTGAGTCTTTGACTCGAATTCGGCGGACTGTCACCCATTCGGCGGGGACGGGCATCTTCGCCGGGTTGTACCAGAAGAACTCTTGCGCCAGATGCAATCCGATCTCGTCAACAAGCGCCAACATCAGACGATAGTGATAGATCGAACGGGTTGGAAGCCCTTCGTTCCAGCTGCCGCCGACGTTAAGGACGAAACTTCCATCATCTGCCAGCACCCGTTTGATCTCGCTCGCAAACGGCATGAACCATCGCACGTAGTCAGCCTGACTCGCGTTACCATATTCTTTCTTGAAATGGAGCGCGTATGGTGGGGACGTGACAACGAGGTTCACGCAGTCCGAAGGCAGCGACCGCAGTGCGCTGAGCGAGTCACCCACGATGGCGGCGCCCCTCGAGGTACGGTAGACCGGACGAAGCGAGAACTCGTCCGAAACGTGCGGCACACTGGAGGACGACTGCGCGAACATGTCGAGTTGACCCGGGCGATTCATCATCGTTGTAGATCGTATCGCGAAGCGATGGAAGGAGCGGCAGCTTGAGTTCAGCCGAGCGACGACCGGAGGACGACCAGGATCGCACTCCTGACGCGGGAGACCTCGAAGCACGGCTCGCGTCCTGCAACGAGATAGAACTTCGACATCTGCTGACCGTGATCCGCAAACGCGTCCTGTTTCATCCGCTCGAAGCACGTTTTGGTGCGCCGGCCGAACTCATCTTGGGAGCGATTGAGCGAGCTTCTGATTTCTCGCGCAGAGGCGTGCTTGGCCTCATCGCGGAGGCTTCGTTCGAGGTCAATGTTGTTGACCAGCTCAATAACTGGCAGTCTGAACCCGTGAGCCAAACAGCGCCATGGGACTTCCAGTTGCGCCGCAACGGAAAGGCGGTTCGGGTTCAGGTGAAGAGACAGCGACTCGAAATGCACGAGCCCAAGTTGTACCGCAGGCATCCGGAGTTGTATGTCGCAGAAACACAGCGCTCTCGACGCGGCCAAGATGGCGAGGGGGGCAGTACGCGCCCATACCGGTTTGGGGAGTTCGACATTCTCGCTGTAAGCATTCAGCCGGTTACGAAACGGTGGGAGGATTTTCGGTACGCGCCGCAGCGTTGGCTCATTCCGCGGACGAACGATGCGACGGCGCTCGATGTGTTACAGCCCGTCGCTCTCAAACCGAACGACGACCGGACGGACTCCTTCACTGAATGTGTGCAGCGATGGATCGGCGGCGAAACGAAGGTGATCCGCTCCCGATCGTGAACCCGATCGACTTCGCCCGCATCACCCCCGATTCGCAGCCAGATAAAACTTCTGCAGATACTCTCCCACCATGCGGTGCGTGTTGAACACGCTCGGGACGGTGCTCGCACTTCGCAGCGCGCGGCGAATCCATTTCGTCGGCAGCCCCTTGCGGTTGCGATCGAAGAACTCGGGCAGGATCTCGAACTCCAGCAGGTCGTAGAGACTCGCGGCATCCTTCGCGTCGCGCCGGTTGACGTCGGTCTCGGACTCATCCGCGTCGCCGATGGCCCAGCCGTTCTTGCCGTCGTATCCCTCCGGCCACCATCCGTCGAGGATCGAACAGTTGATGCCGCCATGCATGGGCGGCTTCATGCCGCTCGTACCGCTCGCTTCGTGCGGCCGGATCGGATTGTTGAGCCAGACATCGCACCCGGAAACGAGCGCGCGGCCGACATGCATGTCGTACTCCTCGATCAGCATGACCTTCCCGCGCAACCCTTCCTGTCTCGTCATTTCGAACACGGTGCGCGCGAAGTCCTGACCACCCTTGTCGCGCGGATGCGCCTTGCCGGCGAACACGATCTGCAGCGGCCGCTCGTCATCCGAGATCAGACGCATCAGCCGTCGCAGGTCGCGAAAGATCAGCGGCGCCCGCTTGTACGTCGCAAAGCGCCGCGCGAATCCGATGGTCAGTGCGTCTTCGCGGAACATGCTGAGCGCTTCCGCAATAGCATCCGCCCCGTCACCGCGTTTGCGCGCCGCGCGCGCCGCGCGCTCACGGACGAAATGGACGAGCTGCTGGCGCAGCGAATCGCGAAGTTCCCAGAACGCCTCCGAATCGGCGTCCTTGGCATTCGCCCATCGGCTGATCGCCGGGGTAGCGTCATCGAGATGCAGTTCAATCTGCCGGCGCCAGAAATCTTCCGCTTGGGGATGCATCCACGTGCGCGGATGCACGCCATTGGTGATGTGTGCGATCGGAACCTTCTTGGCGTCGCTCGTGTGAAATACAGTCTTCCACATATCCCGGCTCACGCGCGCATGCAGCTCGGCAACACCGTTCACGAACTCCGCGTGCCGCAGCGCGAGGACGGTCATGCAAAACGTCTCCTGAGCGTCACCAGGCCGCTCGCGCCCAAGATCGGCAAACTGACTGGCATCGAGTCCTGCACGATCGAGCACACCCTGCAGCGCGTGCGCGACGTGGGCAGCGTCGTACCGATCATGACCAGCCGGGACCGGCGTATGGGTGGTGAAGACCGTCGTGGCCCGTACGCGCGCCCGCGCCGCATCCAGCGGCACCCCCAACTCGACGAGCCGTGCGACGCGCTCGATGCAGCAGAATGCCGCGTGGCCCTCGTTCAGATGGAACACGGTGACAGGTTCCTTCAGCGCCTCAAGCGCCATGGCGCCGCCCACGCCGAGCAGCACTTGCTGCCGCATCCGGAGATCGGACTCGCCCTTGTACAGACCTTCCGTGAGCGCGCGGTCTGCAGGATGATTTGCAGGAAGATCGGCGTCCAGCAGGTACAGACAGACGCGACCGACGGTCAGCTTCCACACGCGCGCTTCCACCAGCGAATCGCCGATCGGACATCGGATACGCACACCCGTTTCGACAACCGGGAGTTGACGGAAGTCGTAGCGCGGATAAAGAACGCGCGTGTCTCCCTCTTCGGTGAACTCCTGCACGTAATAGCCGTGCCGATATAGGAGCCCGACGCCGATCAGCGGGACACCAAGATCGGAGCTGCTCTTGACGTGATCGCCGGCCAGCACTCCCAGGCCGCCCGCGTATTGCGGCATGCTCTCGTGAATGGCGAACTCCGAGCAGAAGTACGCCACCTTCAGCGTCTTCTCTTTCGGCTTCGCGGTGCGCTCGAACCAGGGCTTGCGTTCCATGTACGCGACCGAGGCAACTGTCGCGTCTTCGAGCGCCGTGAGAAACCCCGAGTCATTGGCGGCGGCAGAAACCCGTGACTCATCGACAAGGTCGAGCAGCCGAAGCGGCGCACGATTCGTCGCCGCCCAGAGCACTGGATCGAGAGCCGCGAACGGGCGCTGTCCGATTTCGTTCCACGACCACCAGAGGTTCATCGCAAGGTCACGCAAACGCTGGCGAACGATGGAAGGGGCGAGTGCGGCAGGTGCAGTCATCAGACGTTGATCCTTGCGACAAAAACCGAACTGTATCGCGATGCCACCTCGCGGCGACTCACACACGCGCTGCGGCCACGCTCAATTCTCGAAGGCGCCGCGCGGCCGAATTGGTGAGCATCGCGGCTTCCGCGCGCCATGTCCAGTTGCCCGACGACGTGCCCGGCCGGTTCATCCGCGTACTCGGAGGCAATCCCAGCGCATCCTGAAGCTGAGCGAACACCAGCATGGCCGGGGACTGCTGTGCGAGTCGCAGCATCGACAGCCACACCGGATCACGGCTCGAGCCGACCGTGCGCCGAAACCGCGACTTTGCGTCGGCCGGCAGCAGCTTCCACCATCCGGTGCTGACGTCGTTGTCGTGAGTTCCGGGATACGTCACGCTGTGGCGCGGATGGAGGCATGGGAGGTCCCTGGAACTCTCGCGGTAAAAGGCATACTGCAGGATGCGCATCCCGGGGAGTCGGAACCGATCCCGGAGCGCGTGCACCTCCGACGTGACTTGTCCCAGATCCTCCGCGATCAACGGCAGGTCGCCGAGCGCCTGCTCGATCGCCGTGAGCAGCGAGGTGCCCGGCGTCGGACGCCACACTCCGTGCCGGGCGTCCCTGGCACCGCTGCGGACTTCGTACGCGTTGTGAAAGCCGATGAAGTGATCGATGCGGACCAGATCAAAGAGATCGATAGCGCGCCTGAACCGAGCCACCCACCATGCGAACTTCGTGCGCTCGTGTTCACTCCAGCGATAATGAGGCTGCCCCCACCGCTGCCCCGTCTTCGAAAAGTCATCGGGCGGAACACCAGTGACGACTTCGGGACTGCCGTTCTTCCGTAAGCGGAAGAGCTCTGGATGCATGCGAACATCAGCGCTGTCGAGGCCGACAAAGATTGGAACATCGCCGATGAGCCGGACATCCTGATCGAGGGCCCGTGCGCGGAAGGCGCGCCACTGCCGATCGAACGCGAACTGCAGGAACGCGTGGAAGCCTCGCAATCCGCCGTCGCGCTCCGCCGCGAATGCGCACCAGTCATCGAGCCATGCTGCATTCCGTCGGACAAAGGCGCGATACTCGGCAGTGCGATCACCTCGGTCTTCCGCGAAGCCGATGTAGGCCGCCAGGAATCGCGGCCACTTGAATGCCCGCGCCGCCTCGTAGTCGGTCGAACCACGACCAAGCCGCGTCGGCGCTCGCAACGCAGCGCGCGGCAACCATCCATCGCGGACGAGACCTTCGAGCGAAACGAACAACGGCTCGCCTGCGAACGCCGACAGCGAGGAGTACGGCGAGTTGCCCGGTCCAATGGGATTCACCGGCAGCATCTGCCACGCGCGCTGCCCTGACTTCACCAGCCAGTCGAGAACTCGCTCGGCACCGCTGCCGAGATCACCGATCCCGTGCGGTCCGGGCACCGACGAGAGATGCAGCAGAATGCCGCTTCGCCGTGTGCGCATCAGCGGGTGTTCTGCTGATGTCCCCTTCAACCTTTGCGCTCGCGGCTTCACTTCCCGCTCCCCTCGCCAGCGGCCTGGTCCTCGATCCAAACGCGTCCGCCGACGGATGGAATCGTCACAGTCGGAAATCGTGCGCCCGTTGCGCGTCCGTCGGGGGCGAATGGCGGCTTCACATCGGAAGAGAACACCTCACGCCATCGGCCGCCAGCTTCGCTCGGCAGCGTCACGTCCGCATGCCGCTCGCTCGCGTTCAAGGCGACGATGACGCGCGCTCCTGCAAGGGTGCGCTCGAACACCCAGACATCTTGTTCGTCATCCACGAGCAGTGTTCGAAACGCTCCGATACGAAGTGCTTCGCAGTGATTGCGCAGCGCGGTCACCGCGCGATACCACGCGAGCTGCTCATCGTGCACGCGATCGCTCTCGGCCTGCTCGTACGGCTCAAGATCTTTCCATAGCATCGGCTTGCGGTTCGTGGGATCGCTCGCCCCCCACATGCCGACCTCATCGCCGTACCAGATCATCGGTGCGCCGACATAGGTCATCTGCAGGAGAGCAAGCAGTCGCACGCGTCGATACGCCCATTCCGGCGGCCGACTCGCGTCGTATGCCCGCGCCCCGTCCTGCGTGCGATTGTCACGGTTGTATTCGCGATCCGCATTCAGCACCATGGATGCAATTCGATCGGTGTCATGGCTGTCGAGCAGGTTCTGCAGCACGAACGTCGCTTCGGCGGGGTACGCAAGCCGCAGTTCCGCCAGTCGTGCATCGAGTTCGCTCGGCGTGATCTTGCGAGTTTTGTTCGCGATCCATGCGATGGCGCCTTCCGCGAACGGATAGTTCATCACCGCGTCGAACGCTTTGCCGTCGACCCACGCGTCTGCGCGCTGCCAGATCTCACCGACGAGATATGCGTCGGGGTTGATCGACTTGACGAGGGCGCGCCACTCCGTCCAGAACGGCAGCGCGATCTCATTGGGCACGTCGAGCCGCCAGCCATCGACGCCGTTGCTGGGATCGCCGTCGCCGTCCGGGTCCATCCATCGACGCGTGATGTCGAAGATGTGCCGCTTCGCCGCCGCGCTCGCAAGGCCGTTCTCGTTCTTGCGGAAAACGGGCATTCCGCCGAAGCCCGCCCAGCCTTCGTACTCAAACGGCGCAAATTGTTTGATAGCGAACCAGTCTGCAAACGGCGACGCGGCACCGTTGTTCCGCACGTCGATGAATGCAGGGTGCTGCGTTCCGACGTGATTGAAGACGCCGTCGATGATCACGCGGAAGCCCTTCGCCTTCGCTTCCTTCAGAAAGTCCAAGAAGAGTTTGTCGCTGCCGGTCCAGGTCCATGTCGCCGGATCGCGCAGATCTTCGTTCGCCGCGGCGGACGCGTAGTCGCCTTTGACTCCGAGGTACTCCTCCACATGCACGAAGCTCGTCGCGTCGTATCGATGGAGCGACGGGGATTGAAAGACCGGCGTGAAATAGATCGCGTTGATGCCGAGATCCTTGAGGTAGTCGAGCTTGGCCCGCACGCCCTGTAGATCACCGCCATAGAGCCGGTCAAAGACGTACTCATAAAAGCCCTTGCCTGATGCCGCTTCCGACGGCTGCGGTTCGTACCACCCGCTCGTCCAAGGCATCACGCGTTCGGGATCATTGGCCTTGTCTCCGTTGCGGAAACGATCGGGCATGATCTGATACCAGATCGCGTGCTTGGCCCAGTCGGGGGTGCGTATGCCCGCTGCGTCCGTCTCCAATCGGTAGATCATCGGATCTCGCAGCACGTTCGCCCCATCGCGCACGTGAAACGTGTACTCGGTGTGTTCTGCGAGCGTGGGCAACGACACTTCCCAGAACTGGAACGGATCGGCGCGCAGCACCGTAGCCATCGGGAGCGGCGTGCCATCTCGGACCAGCAGCTCGACACTCGCCACATCACCATGCAAGGTTCGATAGCGAACAACCACCGCGCCGCCGGGAAGTCGCTGGCGGAACATCACGCGCGCCGGCTCGTGCCCGAGGGCGTTCGCTTCGATGCGCCCGTCGCCGATCGCTGCTGTGCCGGCGGTGAGATTCGCGAGCGCGCCGAGGCGCAGCACGGAATTGCTGCCACCGTTGTTGTCGTCCATCGCGTCCGAGTTGCGCGGATCCTGGAGCCACACAGTGCCGTCAAGCACAAACTTGTACTGCACCGTCCCAGGGGTAATCGCCGCTTCGGCACGCCAGATGCCATCCGCTCCGCGCGACATGGGCAGCGCGTCGCGTGACCAGTTGTTGAACGTTCCGGCCACGGAGACGGACGCGAGCGCCCGGTCAAGCTTCAGCGAAAACCGGATATCCCACAAACCGTCGCTGCGCTGTCGCACCTCGACCGAAGGCGGCGCCGTCGCTCGTCCGTCTTCCGTGACAACCGCGACCGGTGTCGTCGGCGGCCATGGCGGGACCTGCCCGACCGCCTGTGCGACCTGCGCGCAGCTCAATCCGCAGACGATCGATATCGCGAGACCGAAGCGAACACGAGCAGACGCGGGAAAGGTGTATCTCATCGTCATGCGGCGCCCTGCGAAAGGGCCGTATAGTAACGGTCATGCTCGCGCGCGGCGGTTCTGACGCAGGGATGAACAAGATTCGACGAATCGCGCGCACAGTGCTTGCTGGAGGTGCGTTCGCATTGATCGCGTGGGCCCTGCTTCGCGCAGGCAGTCGTGAGTTCGCGCGGGCATTCGCGACCACGGCTGGCACAGAACTCGTGGTGCTGCACTGGTCGGGCGAAGGCGGACCCGAAGAAGACGAGATTGTCGAGCGCTCACTGCGCGCCTTTGAGGCGGCGCATCCGGGGGTGCGCGTGCGGCGCCTGAATCCAGGCGACGCCGCGAGCTTCTATACCAAGCTGCAGACGATGCTCGCCTCGGGCGATCCGCCGGACGTGTTCTACGTGGGTGCGGAGCGCGTCGCCAGCTTCGGATCGATGGGACTGCTTGCGCCGCTCGACGCGATGCTCGAAGCCGACGCCCGTACGAACGATCCACACCAGATCGCGCTCGACGACTTCTTTCCCGCAACGGTCGAAGCATTTCGATTTGATGGCCAAGGCGTCGGCAACGGTCCGCTGTACGGCATCCCAAAAGATTTCACGACTGTCGGTTTCTATATCAACCTCTCCATCTTTGCGCGCGCCGGCATTCCGAAGCCGCAGGCTGATTGGAACTGGGACGAGTTCATCGCCACCGCCCGGGCGCTCGGCCGGCTGCCGGGCATCACCGGCAGCGAGTTCGTGACGTGGCCGATGATGGTGCGCGCATATCTGCGCACCGAAGGGGTCGATACGAGCGGCGCCGATTTCGACGACGTGCGGCTTCGCGATCCGAAGGTGTTTGCGGCGCTCGAGCGACTGCGCGGATGGCGGCATGACGAAGTCGGAGCTCTGACGAGCGGAAAGTCGAAACTGGCCACAGGCGCCGCGGTGTTCACGACGGGCACCGTCGGCATGGCCGGCCCGTTCGGGCGCTGGGTCGTACCCGAGTATCGCAAGATCCGGAGTTTCGACTGGGACTTCGTTCCGCTCCCGCGCGGTGCCGCCAAGAGCAACGTGATTGCAACGGTCGCGTGGGCGATCGCCGATCGATCCGAGCACAAGGAAGAGGCGTGGAAGCTGGTGCGGTGGCTGACCAGCGAGTCCGCGCAGCGGGAACAGGCGTCGCTTGGTCTCGCGATTCCGTCGAATCGTCACGTCGCAGGAAGCCCGGCGTTTCTCGATCCAAATTCGAAGCCGGAGAGCGACCGCGCGTACCTCGCGCCGCTGCTCGATCCCGACACCGACGTGCGCGTCGTCGACTGGCCCGCGGATCCGACGTACGAACAGCTGCTCGGGTCCCGGCTCGATCAGGCGCTGCGCAGCGGTGATCTCTCGCTCGACGCCGCGATCACAAACTTCGAACGCTCCTGGTCGCAGCATCGGCAGTCACCGCTCGCACAAGGGACCTACCGGCTGTTTCCCTGGAACGAACTCATCGTTGGAGTCGTCGTCGCGACGGCCGTGGGATTGAGCGCGCTGGCAGTCTTCTATGCGCGGCGTCCGCTGCCGCGCGCGATGCGCCGCGAAGAACTGAGCGGACTGCTGCTCGTGTCGCCATGGCTCATCGGCTTCGCGCTGTTCATGGCCTTCCCGATCGTCATGAGCTTGGCGCTGAGTCTCTCGAAGTGGCAAGGCGTTTCGACGCTCGACCATGCGCGCTTCGTCGGGTTCGGCAACTACATCCAGCTTCTCCTGCACGATGACCGCTTCCGTCGCAGCCTGTGGGTCACGACGTATTACGTGCTTGTCGCCGTGCCGGGCGGGCAGATCGCTGCATTGCTGGCGGCGCTGCTCATCAACACGAAAGTGCGCGGCATGGCGCTCTATCGCGCTGCGTGGTATCTCCCGAGCGTGCTGTCCGGCGTGGGCGTTGCAGTGCTCTGGCGCTGGGTATTCGACACGGAAGCCGGGCTTATGAACGCGGGGCTCCGTCCGTTGCTGGCGATGTTGGGAACGACGCCACCGGACTGGTTCAACCAGGACGCTGCCGCATGGGGACCTCCGGCATTCGGCATCATGAGCATGACGATGATCGGCGGCGCCATGATGATCTACCTTGCTGGACTTCAGAATATCCCGCAGGATCTCCTCGAGGCCGCAGCGATTGACCGCGTCGGGCGCGTGCGCCGGTTCTTCCTCATCACGCTGCCGATGCTTTCACCGGTCATTCTCTTCAACGCGCTGATGTCGCTCATCGCGAGCTTCCAGGTCTTCACGCAGGCATTCGTGATGACAGGTGGCGAACCCGGAGACCTCACCCGCTTCTACGTGCTGTATCTCTACAACCAGGCCTTCGAGCTGTACGCGATGGGATACGCGTCGGCGATGGCGTGGATTCTGTTGACTGTCGTTCTCGTGATGACGGTCATTCTTATGCGCTCGAGTGCGCGCCTGGTGTATTACGAGGCGCTCAAGCGATGAACGGCCCGTCGAACACAGCATCACGCGTCACCGCGCACGTGCTCCTCATTGCAGGAGCGCTGCTCATGCTGCTGCCGTTCATCTGGATGCTGTGCGTGAGCCTGCTGCCATCGGAACAGGCGCAGGCTGCGACGGTATCTGGTGATCTCAAGCGGCTTATCCCGCTGCGGCCGGAGTGGAGCAACTACCCGGACGCGCTGGCGCAGATGGGCTCGCGCCGCTGGAACGGATTTCTCGATGCCCTCGCCAATTCCATTGTCATCGCCACGATCAGCGTGGTCGCCACCGTACTGAGTTCCAGTCTCGTCGGCTTTGCATTTGCGCGCATCCGGTTCCGCGGTCGTGGCGTGCTGTTCGTCATCATGCTGGCGACGATGATGCTGCCGGCGCAGGTCACGATGATTCCGCTCTTCCTCGTGTTCCGAAAGCTCGGTTGGGTGGACACGATTCTGCCGCTCGTGGTGCCGTCGTTCTTCGGCAGCGCGTTCTTCATCTTCATGTATCGCCAGTTCATCGCCCAGATCCCCGAATCGCTCATCGAGGCCGCAGCGCTCGACGGCCACGGATGGATCGGCATCTGGTGGCGCATCGCGCTGCCGCTGTCCAGACCCGTCACTGCCATCTGTGCTGTGTTCACGTTCATCTACGTGTGGAACGACTTCCTCGGTCCGCTCGTCTACCTGCATTCAGACGAGCAGGCGACGTTGGCGATCGCGCTCAACTCATTCCGCAATCAGTTCGGCGGCGTCAATAACGTGCATCTCCTCATGGCAGCAAGCGTCGTCACGATGCTTCCATGCGTGCTGATCTTCATCGTGGCGCAGAAGCAGTTTGTGGAAGGGCTCGGCCGAGGAGCTGTGAAGGGATAATCAAAGCCATGGCGACCGTCGAGCTCAAGAACATCGGCAAAACCTACGAGTCCACGCGGGCGCCGGAAGGGGTGCGCGCAGTGCGCGGTGTCGACATCGCGGTGCGCGACGGCGAGTTTGTCGTACTGGTGGGACCATCCGGATGCGGCAAGAGCACGCTGCTGCGCATGATTGCCGGGCTCGAATCGATCACGGAGGGTTCGCTCGCGATCGATGGACGCACAGTCAATGACATCCCGGCGCGGGATCGCGACATCGCGATGGTGTTTCAGAACTACGCCCTGTATCCCCATCTGTCCGTCCGCGCGAACATGGCGTTCGGATTGCACCGACGGCGACAGTACCCAAGCCGCATGCGGGCCATGGTGTCGCCGACCTACCGCGCCGCGCGCACAGCAGAGTCCCGGCGCATCGACGACGATGTCCAGGCTGCGGCAGAGACGCTCGATCTCGTTCCGCTGCTCGATCGGCTGCCGCGCGAGCTGTCGGGCGGCCAGCGTCAGCGGGTCGCCGTCGGCCGCGCGATCGTGCGCAATCCGAAAGTGTTTCTCTTCGATGAGCCGCTGTCGAACCTGGATGCGAAGCTGCGCGTCGAATTGCGCATCGAGCTGCGGCAGCTGCACCGGCAGCTGAAAGCGACGATGATATATGTGACGCACGACCAGGAGGAAGCCATGGGGCTCGGCGACCGGCTCGTCGTCCTGCGCGACGGCGCGGTACAGCAGAACGCCACGCCGACCGAGGTCTACACGCGCCCCGCCAATCGCTTCGTCGCGACGTTCATCGGCATGCCGAGCATGAACTGCGTTGATGGCCGACTGCATCGCAGCGACGCCGGTGAGCGATTTGCTGCGGAGGACTTCGTTGTCGAGCTGCCGCGCGGCAAAGGGGCGGGCGCCACTCCTGGACCGATCACCTTTGGCATCCGTCCGGATCGCGTGCACGTCGGCGCAGCGGCGCATTCGTGCGCGTGGCGCAGCGAAGCGATTGTCGAAGCCGTGGAGCGGCTTGGTGACCGCGCTGACATCGCGCTTCGAGTCGGCGCGCATCGGCTGCTCGCACGGTCGCTGCCCGAGCACGCTCCTGCAGAAGGTGAATCCACGGCCATCGGATTCGACCCGCGCGACGGACACCTGTTCGCAGACTGTGGTGACGCAGCGCGCATCGGATGATGACGCTCAGCGGTCCTTCGCGCTCCATCGCTTCCCGATCTTGGGAATGAAGGCACCGAGCAGATTCTCCGCCCGGAACTCCGGCCACGGAATCGGCTGGCGTGTGCCGATCGGCACCAGGTTGCGCGCGATGGCACCGAGGAATCGCACGCTCGCAGCGAGTCGACGGAGGAGCGGCGCCTGCACCGCGGTGCCGTTGTGCCGCATGAGGAGCAGCGTGACATCGTCGTCGGCCGGCGCGTGATTCCGAAAATGATCAAGCCGCTCGAGAATCGTCGGGATCAGCGCATCCGGCGTCCGCGCGTCCAGTTCCTGCAGCATCGACACGAGACCTTCTTCGCCGAGCATCCTCCCGTCGACTGTGCGCGCTTCGTTGACTGCATCGGTGTAGGCGAGAATCAGATCGCCTTTCCGCAGCCCGACGCCGAACTGCTCGTAGCGCGTGGGCTCGAGAATTCCAAGTGGCAAGTTCTTGATGTCATCGGTCGGCGTTCCGACGCCGCCACGCGCTTCCAGCAGCTCCCATCGCCGCTCGTGCGCCCGATAGCGCAGCGGTCGCGGATGACCGGCGTTGCACACATCGAGCCGTGCGGTCGGCGCGAAGTACGTCATTGCGAGCGACGTCGCGAACCGACCGCCACCGCTCTCCGCGTCGGTGAAGGCGCGGTTGAGCGCCTCGACGAATGTCGTCTGATCGAGATAGTTCATGTAGCGGCGCATGAGCGTGCGCAGGCCGGATGCCACGGCGGCCACCTTCGTTCCGTGGCCGGCGACGTCAGCGAGCATGAGCCGCGCGATCCGGCCGGTGCCGCAGCTCGACACGAAGTGCACATCGCCGCCGGCGCGGTCGGAGTCACCAGTCCGCTCGTCCTCGTCGTACGGACGCGCGTACACCCACACGTCGAGGCCGGGCATGACAACGCCGTTGTCTGCAGATCGGTTGCCGCCCCAGATCTCCATGCACTGCATGCTGTGTGGCGGGTCGAGCGAGGGCGACTTGGCAAACATCTGAGAAGGCATCTGGGAAGACATCTGGGAGCAAGGGTACGAGGAACCGGCGGGCACGAAGCCTGGTTCGGACGATCGCCGCGTATCGAGGCAGCACGTCGCTTGGATTCCGGCGGCGGCCGTACGTTTCCCCACACGGCCGCAAGCAGCGATTCGGACCATCACATCAACCGGCCGCTCGGCGTCCTTGCGACTTTCCTGCCTCGGGCTATACTCCGCGATTCGCGCCGGGCCCGAGCATCAAACTCGAACACGACGCGAAGGCCTGATCCGAATTTGGGCGGGTACCCAAGTGGCCAACGGGGGCAGACTGTAAATCTGCTGGCTTTGCCTTCGGGGGTTCGAATCCCTCCTCGCCCACTTGCAATGCGAATGATGATTGGCTGAATTGATGAATGACGGAGTGAATGAGAATCGATCCGTAACGGGGCGTAGCTCAGCTTGGTAGAGCGCTTGCTTCGGGAGCAAGAGGCCGCAGGTTCAAATCCTGTCGCCCCGACTGGATGGGACAAACCAGTAAAGACTGGTTTCTCCACTCACAACCGCCGCGCCCGAATCGGGCGCGGCGGTTGTGTTGTGGGCAAAACAGGCTTGATCTGCGAGGGATTCGGCAACTAGTTGCCACGCACCGCGCGGTTCCCAAACCAGTTCGCGGTTCAGAAGTAACAGGTTCGAACCGGTTTTTCGCAGGTGATCGCGCTCTTCCTCGGCCGTGCCGGATGCGGCCAGCAAACCGGTCTGTTTGCAGGACTTTACGAACCGGATGGCCGGTTCGAACCGATTCCCAGAGCTTCCCGTGACTAGCGCCAGCTGCTCCTTGGCACGCTGGCGGTCACCCAGCAACCGAAATGGCGGAGTATTCGTCGAGCTGCAAGCCGCGATCCACGTAGAGGTCAGCGAGTCGCTGTCGCTTCGCAGCGATGTCCGAGAGGGAAGAGTGGAGCCGATCGGTGACGGTCCGGCTCGCGGTGTTTTCGTCGCCTTGGTGCGCAACGAGTTGGCTCACCATCCAATCAGCGTCGGCGGCGGGAATGCCTACCGATCCGAGAATTTGGGTGATGCGGTCGGAAACGACTTCCTCACAGACAAATCGCTGCGCGCAGTCTCGCTTGACGCGCTTTGTGCAATGGAGGTAGTTGTGACCCTTCTGGGTCTCCGTAGTGACACAGCAGCCGCACTCACCACATCGGAGCATGCCGCGATAGAGGTACGGTTTGAGCCCTCTGGTGTGCGGTTTTGACTTGCGTTTCAAGACGGCTTGAACTTGATCGAAGAGCTTCCGGGTGTGACGAGTGACTCGTAGCGGCCCTCGAACACCTCGCCTTGGTGGGCTCACGATCCCGCAGTACCCGACGTTGCTGAGAATCCGATGGAGCGAACTGCGAGGAAAATCGGGAGCACTCGTTCGGAACAGTCGGCGTTCATCCCGCAGCTGCACAATCAGACCTTCGAGCGTGAAGGTCCCTTGCGCAAACAGCTCGAAGATCCGCCGCACGTTGTCTGCGGTGCGCGGATCGGGCTCGACCATGCTTCGCCCGTCTTTGCGGACATTGAGGTATCCGTACGGAGGAAGACTGATGAACCATCCTTCCTTGACTCGTCTTGCAAGCCCTTCACGCACATCGACCGATTGCTGCTCGGTGAAGAACGACGCCATATTCGCAAGCGTTCGTCGCATCATCCGGCCAGCAGGGGCGCTTCCGGCTTTCGTGTGGGTAGCCGACCGGCCCGGATGCAGATCAAGCCCCGTCGGCGCTTGGCCCCGGCGGAAGAGACGCGGGCCAGATCTGG
>JAWXBD010000247.1:0-22890 GCA_034439815.1 Phycisphaerae bacterium | reverse complement strand
GAGCGGAGCCGCCCGAAAGATGGCCTTCCTTTTCTCTGGCGCCGGCCTGCGGACGGAGCCCGGGCTGCGGAACGCGGCAGCGTCACCCACAGGAAAGCCTGAAGACCCAAAATATGCATTTCGCGTCCACTTGATATGCGGGCCGTTCAAGATGCAATAGCAAGCGCTTTGCAGGCATGCCGCCGCCGAACCCCGTCAGACTTCCGTCACTGCCGATGACCCTGTGGCATGGCAGCACGATCGGAAGCGGATTGCGTGCATTCGCGCCGCCAACAGCGCGCACGGCCTTCGGTGCGCCGATGCGGCGGGCGAGTTCCGCGTAGCTCCATGTCACTCCGAACGGGATCCGAGCCAGCGCGCTCCAGACGCGCACCTGGAATGGTGTGCCGCTCGGGCGCAGAACGAGATCAAATGACGTGCGCTCTCCCGCGAAGTACGCGAGCAGCTGCTCGCGCGCCGACTGCATCGCCGCAGCGTCGCGCCTCCAGTGAGCGCGCCCTGGAATCGCGCTCATGTCGTTTGCAAACAGCACATGACATAGAGCATCGGAGTCCGCCGCCACCGTCAGCGTTCCGATCGGTGAGCTGAAACTATCGAACCACATCACGCTTCTCCTTCGAACGATCGTTTGCCATGAGCCATAACTGCATCACCGCATACGCCCGCCACGGCCGCCAGGCCTGCGATACGGCTTCGGTCGCGCGGGCGCTGAGTCGCTGCGCGCCGCCGAGTACCTGCTGCAGCACGAGGTCGCCGGCGGGAAACGCATCCGGATGGCTCAGCGCGCGCATCGCGACATAGTGCGCGGTCCACGGACCGATGCCGGGCAGCGCGACGAACCGTTCCACGAATGAATCCAGACGTTGCCCCGCGCGAAAGTCGATGCGTTGTTTGAGCACCGCACGGCACAGCGAACGCAACGTCGTCGCGCGTGACATCGGCATTCCGAGCGTTTCGAGCGGCGCATCGACGAGTGTCTCGGGAGCGGGAAACGCCCGGTCGAGTCCCTCGAATGCAGTTGTGCGCTGGATGCCGTACGCGTGCACAAGACGGCGCGCGAGCGTTGCCGCCCCTGCGACGATGATCTGCTGGCCGAGCACAGCCCGCACCGCCACCTCAAATCCGTCCCAACCTCCGCACACGCGGACGCCCGGCCGTGCAGCGATCGCCTGTGCCAGCAGCGGATGCGCGAGCAGCGACTCGTGCACGATGCGCACGTCAGCGTCAAGATCAAACATCCGCCGCACGCGCCGCACAATCACGGGAATCACGCGTGCATCCGTGTCCGAAATTTCAAGTCTCAGTTCGTGGCGCGTCGCGTCTGCGGACACGCGAATCCACGTCGAGGCGTTCGCCGGTCCGATCACACGCTCATAGCTGTCCGGGCCGACACGCTCAATGCCCGAGATCACGCGCCGCGCGAGAAACGTCAGCATCGCCGCGAAGTCCAGCGGAGGTCGATACGCGAGGCGCAGCGTCATGATGCCGCGCGGCGCTGCGCCGCGCTGCCGACGGATCTTCGACGGTGCCATGCCGCAGCCTTCGAGAAACGCCGTGTTGAACCGGCGCACGCTTTGGAATCCTGCCGCGAGCGCGACCTGCGTGATCGGGATTGACGTTTCGGTCAACAGTTGCTTTGCGAGCAGCAGTCGTCGCGTTGCATGCACGACAATCGGCGTTGCGCCGGCACGGGCGAGCAGCATTCGTCGCAGTTGCCGATCGCTGACGCCGACGCGCCGCGCGAGCGCCGCGACGGACTCCTGTTCCAGCGCACCGTCGGCGATCAGCGCGAGCGCGCGTGCCGTCGCGTCGTCGCCACCGTGGAGGTGCGCGTGCGGGGCGAGCTCCGGCCGGCAGCGCAGGCATGGACGAAATCCGGCGGCCGACGCAGCCGCTGCTGTCGAGTAGTACACGATATTGCGGGCGCTGGGCGCCCGCGCCGGGCACACCGGGCGGCAGTAGATCTTCGTGCTGCGGACCGCGGTGAAGAACGACCCGTCAAATCGCGCATCGCGCGCGATACGCGCTCGGTCGCAGATCGCACGGGTTGGCAACAGCAGGTCAGGCATGTCGAAAACAGTACCGTCGCAGCAACGGTATCACTAGCCGTTTTCGGACATCAATGTCAGGCCGTCCACGAAGGCATCGCGCGGGTCGATCTTGCTGAGAAACGGTCGTGAATCAGCGTCGCGGACCGCGCAGCGCCGTCAACGGCCGCGACCGGACCGGCGAGACCCTCGGCCCGCTGCGCGAACTCTCCGTGCGTCAGCAAGACGTGCAGCGCGCGGATCAGTCGTGTCGCGGTCACACTCGAGAAGCGAAGCGTCTCGCCCGTGCCCAGGCGCTGCACACGCGCCGCATAGTCGAACTGATCGTGCGCCATCGGCGTGATCAGCGTCGGCCGGCCGGCTCGCAGGGCCTGTGCCGTCGTGCCCGCGCCGCCGTGATGCACGATGACCGACGCGCGTGGAAATACCACGGAATACGGTGCGTACGCGACGGCCTTCATGCTGCCGTTCGACGGAAGATTCACGGGCGGCGGCTGGTCGCGGCCCACGACGAGCAGCGCCCGCATGCCGAGCCGCGTGCACGCTTCCACCGCGTTGTGATAGAACCGCCCCGCAGCATGCACGCCGGTCGAGCCGAGCGCGAACACGATCGGCGCAGGTCCCGCATTCAGGAACGCGAGCAGCTCTGCATCCGGTGTTTCCTGCGTGTGATCGCGATCATGCCACGTGAACCCCGTGACTGCGGAGTTCGCCGGATCACCAGCGACTGTGGCGCGCAGCACGGAGGACCAGATGCCGAGGTTCAGATCGGCGCCGACTGCACCGCGATGAAAGTTGTCGCGCTGTGCGGGCAGCCCGAGCGCCTGCCGAACACGATTCAATCCTGGATCAAGCGCGAGGCGCAGGAACCATGTGCTCACAAACTGATCGAAGCGCACGGCAAGCCGGCTCGGCCGCGCCGACCGCGCCGCGAACAGGACGATCTGATCGTTCGGATTCGCCCAGATCAGCGGCGATGGCGCAATCGATACGGTCGGCACTCCGCCTTCGAGTTCGCACGCCCACGGCACGCCCATGACAATGGGGTGATACACCACGACATCTGGACGATGCTCGCGAATCAGCTCGCGCGTGCGCTGCACGCCGCTCGCAACCATCGGCAGAATCAGCTTTCGCAGCACGACAATCGGTCCCCACGTCGGATGCATCACCTTGTGGTTGGTGATCACCGTCTTTAGGTCTTCACGTTCGCCGAGCGCGGCGAACGGCACGCCTGCGGCTTCGATCTGCGGTCTGTAGTACGGGTTCGTCGCGAGCAGCGGCGTATGGCCGCGCCGTTGCAACGCATTGCCGATCGCGATGAACGGGTGGACGTCGCCGTGTGAGCCGAGCGTGATCAGGACGAGTTTCAAGAGTGCTCATCCTACGTATCCCAGCGCAATTCACCGCACTGCTGCGCCATCGGATACGCGAAGCAATGCCGGCACGTCCAGCGGCTGATTGAACATCGCCAGCTTCCCGTCTACGGTGCGCGGCCACTCAACACGCGGGCGGTCCCAGTACAGCTCGACGCCGTTCTGATCAGGATCACGGAGATACAGCGCCCCGCTGACACCATGATCACTTGCGCCGTCCAGCCGAATGTTACTGATGACCAGGCGGCGCAATGCATCACTGAGTGCCGTGCGCGTCGGATAGAGGATCGCGAGGTGGTACAGCCCCGTGCAGCTGCGCGGCGGCGGCGACCCGCCGAGACTCTCCCACGTGTTCAGCCCGATGTTGTGGTGGTATTCGCCGGCCGAGATGAATGCGGCGCTCGCGCCGAAACGCTGCGTCAACTCGAATCCCAGCACGCCGCAATAGAACGAGAGCGCTCGTTCGAGGTCAGCGACCTTCAAATGCACGTGGCCAATGCGCACGCCAGGGTTGATCGGCATCTTCATACGTCCACCTGCGCGATCGGCGCGCTGGTTCAAGCGATGACCCGAATGTGCCGCTGGAACGAGTGCAGTCACGCTTCACGGCGGCGTAACGACAACGTTGCCCGCGGAGCGCGTTACGCTCCGCTCGCGTTCCTCTCCCTCCGTCGCGCGACGGCAGTGGGCAGAGACCGCTGCGACCGGTTGCGGCCGTCGCGATCACAGCACAGGAGCGACTCGTCATGCTCGAAACTCTCATCGTCATCATCCTCATTCTGTGGCTTCTCGGCTGGCTCGTCTTCCCTATTGGTGGAAGCCTGATTCACCTGCTGTTGGTCGTGCTCCTCGTCGTCGTCATCATTCGCTTGATGCAGGGGCGAAAGGCGCTGTAAGACTTCTCTCTTGCCTGTCCACGCGCAGCAGGGTTCGGCAGCGAGGATCCGCAGCGGGCAAAACTGCAGCGCCCTCCGGAGGGTCTTCGGAGGGCGCTGCCGAACAGGGGCATGTCTACAACGTGCCGCTTCCTCCAGCGCTGAACGCGCAAAAAAGTCATGCGTCGATTGACGATCGCGCTTGCTTGGTTTACGCCCATTAATCCGCGCCACCGGCGCTATCGGGTCAGGACGAGGTCACGCGAGGGACCGTGCAGCATGAGGTGCGTAAGGGCGAGGACGATCCCACGAACTTCTCTACGGGTCGAGTCGAGCGTGCGACGAGCATCAAACACCGCGCCCCGCTGAACCGCCGCGGGAGGGTCGCCGGGGACGCAACTGCATCGCTGAACTCTTAGACTTGAGGATGCAAGGATCCCGAGTGCGCCAGATTCAAAATGCGATTTTGAATCTGACAGGTTCGCGGCTGTCACGCTCACAGGTCCCTGCCAGAGCGGCAAGGATCGCACGCCGCGGCGCTGGATTCTCACCGGCTCCTACAACCTGGCACTTCTCTCCGGCATCAGTCAATCGCTCGCCGGCCGCACCGCGGTGTTGCGCCTGCTGCCCTTCGCGTGCAACGAGACGCAGCGGACGGATCGCGTTCCTTCCACGATTGACGAAGCGATCCTGCGCGGCGCACTGTTCGAGACGTGGGTCGTCACCGAGATCCTGAAGAACCGTCTCAACCGCGGCGAACTCCGACCGCTTTATTTCTATCGCGATGTTCGTGGCATCGAGGTCGATCCACTGGTCGAGCGCGGGCTTGTGCGCACGGTCGTCGAGATCAAAGCGGGCCAGACGGTCTCGGAGGAGGCGATCCATGAGCACCGCGGATACTGCGCGACGAACGTCGCTCGGGCGAAGATTCACAACACCTGCGAGAATCCCGCGCGCGACGCAGTCGTCCGATGGATCAGAGGCCTACCTTGAAGAAGCTCGTTCGAAGAGTCAAGACACTGGCGAGGGTGCTGGTCGGCAAGGACATGATCGTCCGCCCCGAGCTTCAATGCGCGACGCAGCGCTTCGGCTCCGACTACGGAGGCTGGAATGTCCGTGCCGAGCAGCTGCGCGCTGACTCCGTCGTCTACTCGTTTGGCGTCGGTGAAGACGCATCCTTCGACATTGCCTTGCTCAAGCATTTCGGACTGACAGTTCACGCGTTCGACCCGACGCCGAAGTCGATCGAATGGGCGAAGAAGCAGGGCTTCCCAAGTCAGTTCGTTCTGTATGAATACGGCATCGCGAACTACGACGGGCATGCAACGTTCAGTCCGCCCGACGATCCGACGCACGTGTCGCACACCATGCTGGAGCGCCCGACGACGAAGGGTCGTTCGATCACTGTGCCGGTGAAACGACTCTCCACAATCATGAAGGAACTCGGCCATTCCACGATTGATCTTCTGAAGATGGACATTGAGGGCGCCGAGTACGACGTGATCAAGGACATCAAGAGTTCAGGCGTTCGGCCGCGCCAATTGCTCATCGAATTTCACCATCGATTCCCGAACGTCGGCATCGCGAGGACGAAAGAGGCGATCGCCGATGTGCGATCGATGGGATACCGGCTGTTTGCGGTGTCATCGACGAATGAGGAGTTCTGCTTCGCGCATGGGAGTGGCGATATGCCGCGCTGAGCGGCACCCGTGCACTCCCGTCCGTGTCGCACGCATAACACGGCGCTGTCAGCCTCGAACTCGGGCGGCGAGTCGCCGACGAGCTCGTGGAGCATCCCGAGCGCATAGCGCTGGCGCGCGGGACTCTCGATCGGCCGATCGAAGAGATCCAGGCGATTCTACTTGCTGAGACGGATGAGGGTCAGCGCCTGCGCAGGTCGTCGCCATTCGCGGGTGGGGTGCACTTTCGCGACGTGTGGGAAGTCAAGCGGACGATCCGCGAGTCTATGGAACTGAATGTCTTCACGCTGCGCTCATCGACGGACGCAGACCTTCTTGATGGTTCTTCGCGTGTCGAGACGCACGCGCGGCGCCGCACTCTGGACATCGGGAGGAGTCGCGGAGAAGATGCGCGCGGTTCGCGAGAAGTCCGCCGAGGATCGGCTCAAGCGGAATCGGGTGCGGTTTTGGAATCGGACATTGCTTTCTTCAGGCACCAGGTCGAACATCGATCCATCACTCGGCGGCGACCAGATGCTGCACGCAACCACGATCGCAATCGTCGCGCCGCCTCCGAGAAGGGGAAAAGCGATCATGTATCGTCTGCGGATCAATGGCCTGCGCCGCATCGTAGTGATACGCGCCACCTAAGCGGACCTCTCCCCACGCGCCGAGCAGGAGCGCGAGATCAGCGGCGTCGACGATTCCCGTGTTGTTGATGTCGGGCGAAGCCGGTCGCGAGATGCGGAGCACTTCGTTGGCCACTCGACGGCTCACGTAGAGCGCGCCGCATGGACCGTCGGCGATGTCTTCGGCGCCCGTAAGCGCCGTGCCGATCTGCGTCTTCACGCCGAGCGCGCTCACGCTGTAGAGCGTTCCCGAACTCTGCTCAAGCGCCAGCAGGTCGGTGCCGAAGCCGCCGCCCTGCGCGAACTCGATCGAGACGCGGCCGGAGAACTGCGCGAACGATGCGTTGATGAGATCGCCGTTTGCCGCGTTGATGCGCACCGTTCCCCCTTGATTGGAAGTGAAGACCCGGCCGTCCGGCGCAAGGGTCAGGAAGACCGGCGATGTGCCGGTCGCGAAGAGCGGTGTCGGCATCGCACCGCGTTCAGAGGCGAACGTGGTGTTGCCGTTGAACGAGACGCCCCGGACCTGTGTCGGTGATGAGCCCGCCGACGAGCACCGAGTTCGCGACGCCGCTGACTTCACCTGTGATGTCGACGACGAGCGCGTCCGGATCGAAGATCGGCGCGAGCCCGTACGAAGAACGCCGCGCCTTCGGTCGTGATCTTCGTCACCATGACCGGTGTGATGCTGCCTTGCGGGTTGTCGTCGCGGCCGGCATAAGAATTCCGTCGGCGCCGAAGGCGAGAAGATTCGGGGACGGCGGGGACGAAAACGTCTCGACAGTGAAGCCGGGGACGGCCTGTGCTGATGCCATGGACGCCAGGGAAGCGAAGGGCAGTGATCCGAGGAGAGACTTGAGAACTGCAACGATTTGGGCGCGTGACATTGCGGGGTGGTCCTTCTCGACGGGTCGATCGCTTCCGAGCGGTTGCCGTGGCAGATCGCGTACGGGCTGCTGGGCCTGATCTGCGTCGGTGGAGTGGTACATGCTCGTGCGTTCCGGGCGACGCGGCGCATGAATCGAGCGCCTTCGCTTTCGCGCTCGCCGCTCACTGCATCGAGCGATGCTCAACCATCAGACATCGATCCTGCACGACCAGAATGCCCGCCTGTGCGAGCTTCTCCGCGACGGCGTCGTTGCGGATTCCTGACTGCATCCACACAGCTTTCGGTTTCTTCGCGAGGATGTCGTCGACATGCGCCGGAATGTCGTTTGGGCGGCGAAACACATTGACGAGATCGACATCCATCGGAATCGCTGCGAGCGTGCGATACACCTTGTGGCCGAGGATGTGCGTCACATCCGGGTAGTACACCGGCACTGGGATCACGTCGAATCCCGCGTCATCGAGATAACGTGCGACATAGAACGCGGGTTGACTCGACTGCTCTTCCGTCTTGATCCCCAGGACGGCGATCGTCTTCGTTTCGAGCAGCAGCTCGCGAATGCGGCGCGGATCTTCGATGATGTTCTGCTGCGTTGTCATCCTGCGATCGTAGAGGGAACTGGCCACAGCCAACCGAACGCGCCCGCCGTCAGCAGCGTGTACACCACTGCATCGAATATCGCGCCGGGCAGCAACGACCACGGCTTGCCTTCCCAGATAAACCGCGGCAGCAGTCCACCGGCATATCCGAGGAACGCGGCCGCGCCGGCGACCTGGAACACCTTGAGGTACTCAGCACCTGGTTGCAACGAGACCCCTGTGACGTACGCGATGAAGACACTGAGAACCACAATGTGGATAAACCACAGGACGAGCGTGGGACCCATCGACGCCGCACGCGGGGCAACGAGCACCTGGCCCCACGGTCCGGCTTTCGCTTTCTCGAGCGCGGCCGGATCCTTGGTGTTGGAGCCCTGAGCCCATGGGTACACATAGACGCCGGGCTTCACATTCTGCGCCTTCATCGCGGCCATGACGCCCGCTTCGTTCGGCAGTTCGTTGTAATCCTTCTTGTGAATCGGAAGTGCCATCCAGATAATCGAACTTGCAACGAACACAAGCACTGAGCTGACAAGAATGGGAAGCCACAGTTCAGCGATGGATGTCATGAGAAGATCCTGGGCAAATGGCGCGGCGCCGCTGGCGCGGGGGATTTCGGGCGCGAGAAGAACTTCATATCGGCGTGACCGCCCAATCTGGCTGAATGATGGGGGGCGTCAGGCCCCCTTCAAGTCCGTTTGAGGGCGAAGCGCAGCGGCTCACGCGGCTTCTCCGACGCGTTGAACTCCACCGTGATCCTGAGCTGATCGCCCGCAACCTCGTACGTGATCCGGGCGAGATCACCGGCATCCTTCTCCGCCTCAAAGACCGCGCGCGCCGCTGCCGATTGCGTGAGCTTCAACGTCAGTGGCTTGTCCGCGGCTTCCTTCGCGACGAGGGTGGCCGAGTAATGGCGGAGTCGAAGGCGAGTCACCTCTTTCTCCTGCGAGATCGTGAGCAATTCAAACGTCCCCGGCGCGCCATCGGCGCCGGCCCAGCGGAACGCTCCCATCATGCTGCTGCCGTGCGGGGCCGACCAAAACTCTTCAACGAAGTCCTCGCCCATCACACCGCGCCATGTTCCCGCGAGGAAGCCGAGCGAATCCAGCGACGGGACGACTGCGACCGTGCGGGACGCGGGCTTCACAGCGTCATCTGCGCGGACGAGCGCCAGCGAGAGAGGAAGTGCGAGCACGAAGCAGAGGAGGGCGACTGGACGCAGGATTGGGCGCATGGATTGATCCTTGCATGAGGGCAGTGGGCTGCAGATCTCAATGCATCATCGCCGGAGATGCGGCTGGATGGAAGCGTGGACCGCGGCGATCGGCTTCAATCGTCTCGCTCGGCCCCCGACGCTCAACCGGCGCGCTCGAGCTGATCAGCGTGTCCGTCCAAGCCCAGGGTCTTCATTTTCTTATACAGCGTCGTGCGATTGATTCCGAGCTGATCCGCAGTCTTCTGGCGATTCCAATGGTTCGCCTTCAGCGCTCGCAGGAGAATGCTCCGCTCGGGATCGCGCAGCGCTTCATCGAGCGTCATCGGAACCCATGGCGCATTGTCGTTCGCCGGACCGGAGAGTTTCAGCGCGGGCAGCGATGGTCCGGCTGCATCGACATGAGCCGGGGCCCAGGCACCGATTGCATTCGGCCGATGAGCGCCGCACATAAGCGCGGCAGTCCCGGTGGTGACGTTGGTCGGCAGATCGGCCGGCTGAATCATGCCGCCGCGCGAGAGCACCACGGCTCGTTCGATCACGTTCTCGAGCTCGCGCACGTTTCCCGGAAACGGATAACGATTCAGCAGCGCCATCGACTCATCGGTGAAGCCGGCAATCTGCCGATGATGTTCGAGACATTGCAGCCGAAGGAAGTGGTCGGCGAGATGCGGAATGTCCGCGATCCGATCGCGAAGCGGCGGCAAGTCAATCGCCACGACGTTGATGCGATAATAAAGATCTTGGCGAAAGTGACCTTCTGCGACAAGCTGTTCCAGCGGCTGGTTGCTCGCGAGCACGACGCGCACGTCCACTTCAATCGTCTCGGTGGAACCAACCGGCTCGAACCTGCGCTCCTGCAGCACACGGAGCAGCTTGAGCTGCATTCCCGGTGACGCGCTGTTGATCTCATCGAGAAACAGTGTGCCTCCGTGCGCCGCGAGAAAGCGACCTTTCTTGTCCACGTGAGCGCCCGTGAACGCTCCCTTCACGTGGCCGAACAGTTCGCTCTCCAGCAGCGTTTCGGGAATGGAACCGCAGGAGAGCTCGACGTACGGCTTGTCGGCGCGCGGCGAGTTCTGATGGATCGCGCGGGCGATCAGACTCTTGCCTGTCCCCGATTCGCCGGTCATCAGCACGGTTGTACGGGTCGGCGCGACCGCGTTCACGAGCTCATAGATCTTCAGCATTCGCGGATCAGTTCCGACGATCGACTCGAGCCCGTTGCGCCGGTCGAGTTGCTGGCGCATCGAGCGGTTCTCGGCCAGAAGCGCCTGCCGCTGCACAGCGCGCTCGATCGACAGGAGGAGGGTCTCGTCCGCGAGCGGCTTGGTGAGATAGTCCGTTGCACCTTCGCGGATCGCTTCAACTGCCGATTCAACGGTTCCATATCCGGTGATGGCGATCACGGCGGGTGACAGCCGCTCCTCACGGACAAGGCGGATGAGTTCGAGCCCGCCGACCCCGCGCGAGCGCGGCCCTTTCATGGCGCCCCGATCTGCGCCCGGCATCGCGATGTCGGTGACGAGAACCGCGAACGGTCGTCGCGGTCCGCTGTCGCTTTCATGTTCAGCGGCACGAAGCTGTGCGGCGGCGGAGTCGACATCGTTCGCGATGCTGACCTCGTAGCCACGCTGTGCCAGAAATGCGCCAAGCGACGTCGCAACGAGGGTGTCATCATCCACCACGAGAATGCGACGACGATCGCGTGGCGTGAGCGGCGTGGCTGCCGCTGTCGAAGCGATGGGCGTCGGTGGCACATTCATCTTTTGGTTGCTCGGCGAGTCAGGCATGCAAAGTCCTAAGCGGCGTGCGGCCGCCGCAGCCGCCCGACAGGAATCTCGGCGCGAAGCACAGCTCCGCGACCGAAAGGAATGTTCGACAGTTCGAGTTCGCCGCCCAGCGATGTCAGCACGGCCCGCGCTACGTCCAAGCCAATGCCGTGGCCGATGGGGCGGGCGCGACTGAGCGTGGCAACGGCGACGCCCGGTCCATTGTCGACAACATCGATGAGCAAGCGCTGGCCGTGGAGGCGCAACGACACGGTCACGAGCGGCGTGGAGGCTTCCTGCGGCGCGCCGCTGCACGCTTCGATCGCGTTGCGGATGGCGTTGCGGAGAACAGGTTCCAGCGGCCCCGCGTCCAGGCGGGCCGCGTCCGGATCGCATTCAATCCGAATCGCGACGGAGGACTCCTCCGCATAATCGGCCAGAGCCCGCACGACTGCGCGGACCGTGTCACCCAACGCCTGGCGCGCGACGAACGCTGTCACGGGGAACGCCGCGAAAGTTCCAAGCGCGTCAGGGGAGCGAAGGGTCCGCTCCAGCGTGTTCGCCATGGAGACCAAGGCGCGCTCGACGGTGTCGAGCTGTTCGGCGACCGCTGGCGCGCTCACGCCCCGACGGGCGGCGCGAAGCGTTCGGAGCGATCCATCGAGAATCGAATTCAGTTCATGGGCGAGGCCCCGGATCGGGCTGGCGCTCGCGCCGCGTGGAGCACCCGCAGACCCAGCCGTGCCGTTATGGGGGAGCCCGGGGGACCTCTCGTCTGGTGCGCGATCCTGCATGCGCGGTTCATCGACCCTTCCGGACCGGGGCTGAACCGGCACACCGTCCGAACCGCAATGCCGCGCATCGCAATCTCGGGAGTTCGACGCGATCGAGCCGCCCGCACCTTCAGGCATTGTCAGACGCTCCCAAGGTGCACCAACTTCATGCACAGTAAACCTTGATCTAACAGGAATTTATCGGACGAAAAATTTCCGCAACAGCAGGGGTTTCGACTTCCCTTCCCCGCCAATTTTGGTTAGCTTCCTCTTCAACTTGCGGCGTCGTCACGGTGTTGGAGGAGACATCGTGCCTGACGCCGCGGTTTTATTTTTGCAGTTGGCGCGGTGGGGCGAATACCTGCGGCGCGTGCACGCGCGGTGATGCAGGCTGTGGCGATTCTGACGGGCGTCGTTCCAATGCGTCGATCGGCTGCACACCATGTTCGACATGCTCCGCATGCACTTCGCGTTTGCTCCGGTCGTTGCCACGCTGCTCGCGGGCGTGATGGGCGTGTCACAGCCGACATCCCGCACCGTCATCCGCAACGCCACGCTCGTACCGCTGGAAGCCGACGCACTGACCGCAACGCAGCCCGGTCAAACCGTCATCGTCGAGGACGGGCTGATCACCAAGATCTTCCCTTCGACGCAGGACGACGGGCTGAAGGCTGGAGACGTGCTTGTTGACGCGAAGAATCACTGGGTTTTGCCCGGCTGCATTGAAGTTGTCGATGGCCCGCCACCTACCTATGCGGAGTGTGCGCGCCGACCGCTTCGTGGGGTCACGACGCTGATCGGCCGTTTCGGTCCGACGCGCCGCAGCTGGTTTCGAGTGATCGACAGGACCGCTTCGCTGCACGTGCCGGATCTTCTGGACACGCCCACTGAACCGACCCAAGGCGTTCCGAACTCCCCGTCTGAGCCAGCGTCAGCGCGCGGGCGGGGTGCCGAGACGCTTCGGTCGCGCACGGGCGACATGGCGAAGCGGTTCGGACTCGCCGATCGTGGGCGCATCGCGATCGGCGCGCGCGGGGACCTCGTCATCGTGTCGAGTGATCCGTTCGACGATCCGACCGCGGTGGAGACACCCACCGAGATGTTGATCGCCGGCGCGCCGATGCGCACTGCCGCCCTGGAGACGCATCGGAACATGATCCGGGAGGCTGACGAAGCGCTCGACCACCATGCCGCTCAGGCCAAGGCACAGCCGGGGAATCAGGGAGGTGCGCCGGCCACGGCCCGGTTCGCGATCGAGAGCAGCGGACTTCTGGTGGGACGGCTTGTAGTCGCGACGGATGCACATCGCGGCGAGGAGTTCTGGGGTCGGCCGATCGATCGCACGTCGACCTGGACTCACACTGTCACGGGTCCGGACGCTTGGCGCCTCACATGGGAGGAAGCACACCACGATGGAACAATTATCGACCTGCGGCTCCATCGGGCTGGTGATCAGGTGGCGGCTGAGGCTGAAGTTCGAAACGGCACCGACCCTCGGGTTTCGACGGTGGTGCCCGCTCGCGCTGATCATCCGCTGCTCGATCCGGTCAGCTTCGCGCTGCTCGCCCGTCCGCGGCTGCTTCCCCTCAACGAGGGCGATGCGCTGCCATTGGATGTTGTCGAACCCGTGCAGTCCGGAGGCGCGATCAAGGTGGGTATTCGCACCGTCCGAGTCGTACGAACGACCGCGGAGAAGTCGATGGTGCCGGTCGACCCGGGGGAGCGCGTCTTCCGACTGGAGTACAGCGAGGGAACGGTCTGGGCGTGGCTCGTGACCGACGACGACGCACGGCCCGTTCGGGCGTCCCTGCTTGCACCGGCAGGTGTCACCGAATATCTCCTGGAGCGCGAGCTGAGACCGCAACCGAAACGGCCTGAAGACTCCATAAATCAGCGATAGGCGTCGGTTGCGGATTCCCCGCGGCGTACTTTCTCACCAGCAACACGTATTGTGTGGTGGCGTTCAACGAGCTTGCTCGTCCAGAAGACTTCACGACGCGGAAGCCTTCGCGGCCGGGCAGGTTTTGCAGGGGCAATGGGCCGTGTAAGGCCTGCGACCTCTCGACTCTCTAAGGAGTTTCTATGCAGTCTTCCTCGCCAGCGCCGACCCGGCGCTTCGGAATTGTCTCGCTCGCGCTCGTTGCCGTGCTGACCACCTCGATCGTTCCATCGGCACTCGGGCAGCAGACGCCCCCGCCTCCCGATCGGGATGCTCAAGGCGGAGAGCGTCCACAGGACGGTGGTCAGGCAGGCGAGCGGCAGGGCGGCGGCGAAGGAGCCCGTGGGCGCCGTGGCGGCGGGATGGGTGGATTCTTCGGAGGTGGAGGCGGCGGGCGCGGCGGACCGCGGGGCGGCATGGGCGGAGGTATGCGCGATATCCAGGAGCAGTTCGAGCCGGATTTTCTGCGCCGCGACGTGCCGATCTTCCGCGAGCAGCTCAAGCTGGAAGATGGCCAAGCCGTCGTCCTCGAGACGCTCATGAAAGATTATGAGGATGACTACAAAGTCGGCGCGACCGAAGCCCAAAGCAAGCTCACCGATCTCTCGCAGCAGTTGATGGGGAATCTCATGACGCCGCAGATCCGTGATCGATTCACGTCGCAGATGGAGTCGATCCAGCAGGATCTGCAGAAGCTGGCTGAGGAGAAGGGTGAGGAGCTGGATGAAGAGACGCGTCGCGCCTTCTTTCGCGAGCGCATGGAAATGATGCAGCAGGACGCGGTTGCCGAGGGACAGGCGAACGGCGTCGATCAAGTGCTGAAGAAGTCGATGGGGGAGATGTTCGACGCAATGTCGACCTGGCTCGCGAAGAAAGACGCGATGCGGGTTCGCTTCGTAGAGAGTCTGCAGGCAAGCCTGAGCGACGATCAGCTGACGCAGTGGGACGCGTTCGACCGGTTCCTGCGCCGCGAAAAGACGCTGCCAAAGGGGCGACTCGCGGGCGAGAACACGAATCTGTTTCTCGTTGTCGATGAACTGCAAATGCCCGAAGAGGATTTCGCGAAGCTCTCGAAGGCGCTGGACGACTATGAACTCCGACTCGACGCCGCGCTCAAGTCGCGGAACGAGTACCTCGGTGTCAGCATGGCGAGGCTCTTCAAGGCACTGCAGGACGGCGACGCGAAGGATGGAACGCGCATTATCGAACGGCAGGTGGAGCTACGGACTGCCGTGCGCAATGTGAACGATGAATTCCGCACGACCATCGTCGGCGCACTCGGCGACTCCGAATGGGCCAAGACCTTGGAATCGGCGACGCTTCGCGAGTCCTATGACAACGTCTATCGCGACACCAGCACACAGCGCGCGTTCGAGGCGGCGCTCGAGATGACCAGTCTTGGCGACGCGGTCCGCGCGAGTGTCGTTGACCTGCAGGCGGCGTATCTGTCCAAACTTGGAACGGACAACAGCGCGATCGTGGCGTTGATGCGGAAGAACGAGCCGACGCAGCTTGTGTCAGAGTCGAGTCGGTTCGTGACCATGGTGGCCGGCGCGATGAGCGGCGACTTGAGCGGCTTGGGCGGTGGCTTCCGCGGTCGCGACCGTGGGCCGGATCCGGTCCGCGACAGTTTCGACGCTCGAAACGAGATGAGCGAAACCTACCTCGAGCGGCTGAAGGCGCTGCTGACACCGGAAGAGGTCGCAGCACTACCTGCGCGCGAAGGGCGCGGAGGACGCGGCGGTGGCGGTGGCGGCGGCACCGCACGGATGTTGGAAGCGATGCCCCCGGCGCAGCGCGAAGAGATCATGAAGCGCTTCGACAAGAACAAAGACGGACAGATTGACGATGCCGAGCGCGATGAAGCGTTCCGCGCGCTGCGCGACGAAGGGTTTGATTTCGGAGGCGGCCGGGGTGGTCGCGGCGGTGAAGGCGGAGGTCGTGGCGGCGCCGGTGGGCGCGGCGGCGCCTGAGCCGATCTCTTGAAAGCACTCGGCCGCGCGTGTGAGAGCACGCGCGGCCGCTTTTGTTTTTGGCATTGCGGGCGTTGTCGGCGAATCCGTCGAGAACCGTGTTCACCTCCTGCCGATATCCTCCTCACCATGCCGCCACGCCCGGAGGCCTCCGACGCCGAGATTGTGCGAGCTCTGACCCAGGCCATCGCCAGGGATCCGTGGCCCGCGCCCAATGCCGATCCTCCGCAGCTGGACGAAGTGATTTCGGCGCTCGGGCGGCTGCGCGTCACGCTCTTTCCGCGCGTGGCTCCAAGCCAGCCACGGACTCCGATCGAGCTCGACTCGTTTGTTCTCCATCAACTTGCAGACTTGCGACCGCGGCTCTATCGACAGATCGTCGCGGCATATGCGAGCGCTGCACTCGCCCACGATCGCATCGCGCCGTCGCAACGGGCGAGCGAAGCGATGGACAGCTTTCTCATGCAGCTTGGCGACATTCGCGCAACGCTCGCGATCGACGCTCAGGCGTCGTACGACGGCGACCCCGCCGCGCGGAGCGTCGACGAGGTCGTGCTGTGTTACCCCGGGTTCTACGCGCTCACGATTCATCGGGTCGCGCACTCACTGCATCAATTGGGAGTTCCTCTCGTGCCGCGCATGATGGCGGAGTGGGCGCATTCGGCGACGGGGATCGACATCCATCCGGGTGCGACGATCGGCAAGGGATTCTTCATCGATCACGGCACGGGCGTTGTGATCGGCGAGACAGTGTCCATCGGCGACTTCTGCAAGCTGTATCAGGGGGTGACACTCGGGGCGCGCAGCTTTGAGCGTGACAACGCGGGCCGGCTGCGGAAGGACTACAAGCGGCATCCCACGCTCGAGGATCATGTGACCGTGTATGCCGGCGCCACCATTCTGGGCGGCGACACAGTCGTCGGAAGCGGAAGCGTCATTGCGGGCGGCGTGTTCGTGACGCAGAGCGTTCCGCCGAACCATCTCGTCGCGCAGGCCCGCGCCGAGCTGCGCGTGCTTGAACAGCGGACCAACATCTAATGCGACTGGTGCACAACGATCGTGATCGCCGTCGCTGATCAACGTCCGCCCTCAATCCTGCGCGCGTTCCTGTCACCGAAATGCGCCGCGATGGCGGCACTCGGCTTCGCAAGCGGGCTGCCGTATTCGATCACGAATGAAACGGCAAGCGTTCGACTCGCCGAGCTCAAGATTGATCCGGCAACGATCGGACTGATCGGTGCAATCGCGGGCGTGTACTCGCTCAAATTCCTCTGGGCTGCGATCGTCGACGCCCGGCCTGTCCCCGGCCTCGCGTCCTTCGGCCGCCGCCGATCCTGGCTGCTCGCCACGCAGATTCCTCTCATCATCGCGATCGCCGCGCTCGCGTGGCTTATGCCGCCGGAAAAGGATTCTCCGCTCTTGCCGATGGCGATCACGCTGTTCGCCATCGGCGCGCTCTCGGCGACGCAGGACATCGTCGTCGGTGCGTGGACCGTTGATGCGTTCCCGAAGCGTGAACTCGGGATCGGCAGCGCCATGACTGTCGCCGGATATCGAATCGCGCTATTGGTGGGAGGGCTCTTCGCCCTATCGATTGCGAAGCGACTCGGTTGGCCCGCCGCGTTCCTCGCGCTCGCAGCGATGATGTCGATCGGCATGGTCGTGACGCTGTTCTCCCGCGAACCTGCCGTTGAGACACCGCCGCCGCAACCCTTGATGCGGGCGTTCCGTGCACCGATCATTGATCTTGCGCGACGCATCGGCTTTGGCCTCGTCATCGTCACGTTGTTCGTGCTGGTCTATCGACTTCCCGATCAGCTCGGCAATCCGATGCAGAAGTCGCTGCTGCTCGACACGCTTGGCTATGAGAAGGAACAGTACGGAGTCTTCAGAAACGCGGTCGGCCTCGGCGCGATGCTGCTCGGCGCGTTTCTCGGCGGCGGTTTTGTCGCGCGATTCGGTCTGCTGCGCACGTTGCTGATCGGCGCGATGCTGCAGGCGCTGAGCAATCTCGGCTTCGCGTGGCTCGCGCAGGTCGTTGTACCGCTGCATGGCAACGTCCAGCCGTGGCTGTCCTGGCCCATGCAGGCACTGACGCTGGTGTCCGGAATCGAAAACCTGTGCGGCGGCTTTGTGGGCACAGCGTTCGTCGCATACTTGGCGACGCTGTGCACACCGCGCTATGCCGCAACGCAGTACGCGCTGCTCACGGGTGTGATGGCGTTCGCCGGCGCCATCGCGAGCGAACGGAGCGGGCATCTCGCAAACTTCCTCAACGACTGGCCGGCATACTTCGCATGGACCGCCGTTGCCGGTGTGCCCGGCGCGGTGCTCGTGTATTCCGCGGTCCGCTGCCTCACCAGGGACTCCAGCTTCCGCGCAGCAGAGCAAGATCCGCAGCGTTGACTGTTGCTCTCTATAATCGCGATCTTTTCGCCTCAGGACGCGACCACCCCAATGGCAACTACGCACGATCCGTTCAACGCCCGCGCCTCGCTCGACACGCCGTACGGACCGAAGACCTACGCACGGCTCGATGCGCTCAAGAGCCTGGGCCCGATCGAGCGCCTCCCGTACTCCATCAAGGTGCTGCTGGAGAGTTGCCTGCGCAATCTGGACGGTCGAGTGTTCACAGAAGAGCACGTGCGCAGCCTATGTCAGTACGACCCGCGCAAACCAGCCGACGACGAGATCCCCTTCATGCCGGGACGCGTCGTGCTGCAGGACTTCACAGGCGTTCCATGCATCGTCGATCTTGCGGCGATGCGCGGCGCGATAAAGCGCCTCGGTGGTGATCCGAAACTTGTCAATCCTCTCGTCCCGTGCGATCTTGTGATCGATCACTCCGTGCAGGTCGATGCGTTCAACTCGCGCGTCGCTCTGACGATCAACGCGCAGAAAGAGTTTGAGCGCAACAACGAGCGCTACGAGTTCCTCAAGTGGGGACAGTCTGCGTTCTCGAACTTCTCGGTGGTCCCGCCGGCCACCGGCATCGTCCACCAGGTCAATCTCGAATACCTCGCGAAAGTGGTGTGGGAGAAGGATGGCGTGCTCTACCCCGACTCGCTCGTCGGCACCGACTCGCACACCACGATGATCAACGGACTCGGTGTGGTGGGCTGGGGAGTCGGCGGGATTGAAGCGGAAGCAGTCATGCTGGGACAGCCGATTTACATGCTGATTCCGGAAGTGGTCGGCGTGAAGATCACCGGCAAGCTCTCTGAGGGCGTCACGGCGACTGACCTCGTCCTCCGCGTCACCGAACTGCTGCGAAAGCACGGCGTCGTGAACAAGTTCGTGGAGTTCTACGGGCCCGGCCTCGCGGACATGCCTGTCGCCAATCGCGCGACCATCGCGAACATGGCGCCAGAGTACGGCGCCACCATCGGGTACTTCCCCATCGACGAACAGACGCTCGCGTACATGCGGCTGTCGGGCCGCGCCGAAGGACTCGTCAAGACTGTCGAGGCCTATACCAAGGCGAACGGCTTCTGGCGCGACGACACGCTTCAACTTTCCTACACGAGCACCATCGAACTGGACCAGGCCACGATCGAACCGTCCCTTGCCGGTCCTTCGCGCCCGCAGGATCGCGTGGCATTGTCGGCAATGCAGACGAATTGGCGCCGGGATCTGTCGACGGTGTACAACAGGCCGGCAGTCTCGGTGTCTACGGTCACTGCAGGAACCGGATCGCGAACCGCCGCGGTTGTTCCGGTGAGCGACGGCCGGACCGGATTTGAACTGACGCATGGTGCCGTCGTCATTGCCGCTATCACCAGCTGCACGAACACCAGCAATCCGAGCGTGATGGTCGCTGCGGGACTCGTCGCCCAAAAAGCGCTGGCGCTCGGGCTCGAGCGCAAGCCGTGGGTGAAAACGTCCCTTGCTCCCGGATCGAAAGTTGTCACCGATTATCTCGATCGGGCGAATCTCACGGCGCCGCTCGAGGCGCTGGGCTTCTACCTAGTTGGATATGGCTGCACAACGTGCATCGGGAACTCGGGCCCGCTGCCCGACCACATCGCCGCCGCCATTCAGCAAGGCGATCTGGTCGTTGCGAGCGTGCTCTCAGGTAATCGCGATTTTGAAGCGCGCGTGCATCAGGACGTCAAAGCGAACTACCTCGCGTCCCCTCCGCTCTGCGTCGCATACGCGATTGCCGGCACCGTTGACATTGATCTGATCAACGACCCGATCGGCACGTCCGCGGAAGGCAAGCCGGTCTATCTGCGCGACATCTGGCCGAGCGAGAAGGAGGTCCAGGAGGTTGTGGCGAAGTGCGTCACCCGCGAACAGTTCGAGAAGCAGTACGCGAACGTGTTCGATGGCAGCGACGAGTGGAAAGCGATCAAGGTGGAAGGCGGCGAGATGTATGCCTGGGACACCAAGTCGACGTACATCCAGGAGCCGCCCTTCTTTGTCGAGATGAAACGTGAAGTCACTCCGATCACGTCGATCCGCGGCGCGCGCTGTCTCGCCAAGCTCGGCGATTCGGTCACGACCGACCACATTTCGCCGGCCGGCAGCATCACGAAGGACTCCCCCGCAGGCGCCTATCTGCTGCAGCAAGGCGTGCCCCAGTCCATGTTCAACAGCTACGGCTCGCGCCGCGGCAATGACCGCGTCATGACGCGCGGCACGTTCGCGAACACGCGGATCAAGAATGAACTCGCGGCGGGGACGACGGGCGGCGTGACGATTGACTTCACCGATGGCCAGGTGAAGCCGATCTTTGACGCCGCCGTGAATTACAAGGCAAGCGGGACGCCGCTCGTGGTGCTCGCGGGCAAAGACTACGGCATGGGATCTTCACGCGACTGGGCAGCGAAAGGGACGTTCTTCCTCGGCGTCAAAGCGGTGATTGCCGAGAGCTTTGAGCGCATCCATCGGTCAAATCTCGTCGGCATGGGCGTCCTGCCGCTCGTCTATCTGACTGGCGACTCCGCGGCGGTACTCGGACTCGACGGACGCGAACGATTTGACATCGAGGTACCAGACACGCTGAAGCCGCGGCAGGACATAACGGTCACCGTGACCAGAGCTGATGGCACGGTGCTCGTGTTCCGCACAGTCTGCCGAGTCGATACGCCGGTCGAGGTCGACTACTACCGCAACGGCGGGATTCTCAACACGGTGCTGCGTCGAATGATGGTGACGTGACATCGGCGTGTCGCTCTGCGACGGGATTCTGGCGCATTTCGAAGGAAAAAGGGGGCATTCACCAGAGCCCGGTTACGGGCGCGTTAGCGTCGCGCCATGGTCAAGAAGCTCATGCACAAGGGGAGCGCGGTCCTGTCATGTGCGGCCCGCGCGCTCGAAGAAGACTTGCTCGGCTGGGAACTCCCGCCGCTCGACATAGTGTTCGCGGAGGGATCGCTCGAGCAAGACGATCCCAGCGAATGGTGCCCGCGATGCGGCGGCAGTGTCGGTGCCGGTGAATGCCGCGACGGTCGATGCGCTGCATGTCGTGAGCGGCACTCGTCGATCGACGCGACGATTCGCCTGACTGAGTACGGCGGCGCCTACGCGGGGCGAATTCTCCAAGTGAAGCACGCGAGGTGGCACGCGTTGGCGTTCGAGTTCGGGCGTCGGCTCGGCACGCGTTCAGTCGAACTGCTGCCTCCGGAGCTGAAGCTCGACATGCTCGTCGCGATCCCGATGCCGTGGATCCGGCGATGGCATCGGGGCATTGATCACGCGGACGAGATCGCCCGCGGCGTCGCATCTGTCACGCACGCGCAGATCGTCCGGCCCCTCCGTCAGCGGCAAGGGCAGACGCAAGTGAGCCGCAGTCCGACCGAGCGGCGTCGCGCGGCCGGACGATTCGCGCTGCGGCCCAGTTGGACGCAGCCTGAGCTTCGGCCCGGCGGGCTGCTGCGCCTGATGGACGGACGGGGGTGGTTCCCTCGGCGCCTAGGGAGCTTCCGGTCAATCGGACTGGTTGACGATGTGAGGACGACCGGAGCGACGCTGGAACAGGCCGCGCGGCTTCTTCGCGCGGCAGGTGCCCGGCGTGTCGTCGCGCTGGTGATCGCAGTCGCGCCGGATCCTTCGCGGCGACGCCGAACGGAAAGGGGGTCTCGGCCTCAGTTAGTAGATGTTCAGGGGATCGGCTCGGGATAAGTCGTGCGACGATTTGAGGAAAGTGCCGCTCGAATCCGCGAGTCAACTTGACCCCTCTCCAGTGACCAGATAAAGGGTAGGACGTACGTCCGACAAGGCGGTCGAACGCCGTTTCGGGGTGTTCAGTGACCCTGCAGACAAGACCGGACCCGCGCCAAGTAGGCGACGGCTTCTGAAATTGGCTGTGAGGCCCAAAAACTCATCCAAGGTGGTTGACACCATCTTGAGGGTCGCTATCATCCGCGATCCCAACTGACTTCGTGTCTCGCAAGTTTCTTGCGGGGCGTGAGGGCCAACGGGAGCACTGCCTGTTCATGGCGTGCGAATCTTTGACAAGTAAACAGTTGGGAATGCCGCGAGGATGTGGTCGGTTTGAATCCGTTTACGACGGATTCAGGCAGACAGAACTCTGTTGCTGCCACAGCAGCGACAGCAGACATCCTTCGTGATGCCAAATCTAGTCAATTCGAGAATAGACTTAGACGCCTCTCTTAACTGAGAGGGGTAAATGATGTTTGCAAAAAATGGCAGGTGGCCGACCTGCCACATCTGTTTCTCAACAGATGTAGACCGGTCTGACCTTTAGGGGTCGGACCGCCGGGCAAACCTTCAGAATTCTTCCGGCTTGCCGGATGTAATACTTAATTGAAGAGTTTGATCCTGGCTCAGATTGAACGCTGGCGGCATGGCTAAAACATGCAAGTCGAACGCGAACGGGGGCAACCCCTAGTAGAGTGGCGAAAGGGCGAGGAATAAATTCCTACGTACCCAGAGGTCGGGGATACCCCGGAGAAATCCGGGACAATACCCGATGTGGTCTACAACGATCAAAGGTTTACTGCCTCTGGAGCGGGGAATTTCCTATCAGGTAGTTGGTAGGGTAATGGCCTACCAAGCCTTAGACGGGTAGCGGGTGTGAGAGCACGGCCCGCCGCATCGAGACTGAGACACTGCTCGGACTCCTACGGGAGGCTGCAGTAACGAATCTTCCGCAATGCG
>JAWXBD010000246.1:0-19301 GCA_034439815.1 Phycisphaerae bacterium | reverse complement strand
GGGCCGCAGTTGATTCGTGCGCACGCCGTGTGATCTCCGCCGGGAGTCGCCGCTGCAGGCGTGAATGCCTCGCGCGAAGGTCAACTGTGATCCGTATAAGAGGGATGAGGGATGGTGCCCAGCGCGCGCTTCGTACTTCTTCCTTCTGCCTTCTTCCTTCTACTTTCAGTCCCACGCGCCCAGCAGAATCGCCAGGTCCGCCGACCCGACCATGCCGTCGAAATCGAGATCGGCCAGGCAGCTGCCCGCACATTTGCCCCACGCACCGAGCAGGATCGAGAGATCCGCCGCGCCGACCGAGCCGTCGAAGTTCACATCACCCGGCTTCGGCTGCAGTGGTCCTGCGGCGGTCGCGGCGGCGCAGTCGATTCGACCTTTCCCGAGCGCATCCTCGTACGCCGGATTGTTCTGATCGATGTCTTCCGCCGTGCTGGTGAGAACACCAAGAATCGTCGGCGCCACGATCTCGATCGGCACGGTGCGCGACGGCCACTCCGGATGCTGCGCGCGGACGAGTGCGATGCTGCCACTCACGAGCGCGGTCGACATGCTCGTGCCCTTCCACGCTGCGTATCCGCCGTAGGGGACAATCGAGATGATCGACTTGGTCGGGTCGTACAGATCGGGGTTTCCAGCGAGTGGCTCGCTGTGCCCCGGCGCCGAGAAGTCGAGCTTTTCTTCAAAGTTCGAGAACGGTGCTTTGACATCGAAGCGATCCGTCGCGGCGACGCCGACCGATGCGCTGTCACATGCGGGGAACTCGCGCGGGTCATCGGTGTTGACATTGCCTGCGGCGCCGACCACCAGAATGCCTTTGCTCAGCGCTTCTGCTGACGCTTCCTCCATGGCGAACGCGTGATAGGTCGAGCCAAGACTCATGTTGATGACATCGGCCCCTGCATCGATCGACCAGTACATTGCTTTCGCGATGCTGAACAGGTCGCCATGACCATCATCATCGAGCACGCGGACAGACATGAGCTTCGCATCAGGAGCGACGAGCGTGATAAGCCCCGCGACGAACGTGCCATGGCCGAACATCTCGTCGAACTGGCCATCGTTGTCGGAATCAATGCCGTCAGTGATCTCCGTGTTTGCAGAGGCCTCCCCTACGAAGCTCACGCCCGCTCCGAGCACGCGGTTCACAAGGATCGGGTGCGTTGCATCAATTCCGGTGTCGAGCACTGCGACGATCGTGCCGTATCCAGTCGATCGTTTGTGAGCCTCGGTCAGTCCGAGCAAGTCCCACGCATATTGCTGGACGTACTGGGGCTCGCCGAGCGTGACTTGACTCACCCAAAGGCTTCCCGTTTTGCCTTCCGCCGCCTGCGCTCCGTAGTTCAGTTCGCCCATCGCGATCACGCCGTTTGCCTGCAGCGTGTTGAGCGAGTTCTCAACCTGAATCAGCGTCTGGCCAGGAAGCAGCGTGTACGACAGGAGGTAGGTGTTGCGCCCTGGAATCTCGTCGACTTGCGCAACGCCCGCGTACTCCTTGCTCAGCGCCGCGATCGCCAGCTTCCGCTGCGCAGGGCCGGCGACCCGGATCGTCACCTCGCCCGCAATCGCCGGATCTTCCGGCCCTCCGCCACCCAAAGCAGCTGCGGGCACCGTGACACCGAGCGCGAGGACGAAACTGCAGACGGCTGCAACGCTGGAAGCAATGAACGCACGATGCTGCATGGAAATGGTCTTCATGATGCTGACTCTGTCAACGCCGGGAGCCGCGACGTTCGGACTGCAGAATCGATGTCAGATTCGGCACCGATCAACGTGAACGCGGCCCAGAACGCCGGGTGCGGTCGGGCTCGCATTGTTGCCAGCATGGTCGCGCGGAGCACGGAGGCAAGTGCTGGGAAGGTCAATTGCGTCCTATCGTCCGCATCGTCGCACCCGCGCTCCATGCTCCGGGCGAGCACAAGCTGACGATGCAGCTCGGTCATGAACGCGCCTGCAGCGGCATCATGCACGGGCCATTGGCTCACGATGACCGCTGCCGCGCCTGCGGCAATGCATGAGCGTGCGAGGCCGACCGCTTCATCGCCCGGCTCGATCGCGGAACGTCCGGTTTCGCAGCCGGCGAGAATCACCACATCGGCCGCGAGTCGCAGCGCGAGCAGTTCACGGACCGAGACCCAGCGGTCAGCGAGGCGAAGCCCAGACGCCTGCGGCAATCCATCTGCGAACCGTCCATGACACGCGAGGTGCAGCACCCTGCAGTTGCCAGCTGTGCGCAGGAACGCCTCCGCAGTAGCCTCGTTGCCGCGAAGGATCCGCGCATCAGGTCGCAGCCTGGCAATCGCGAGCACTTCATCATCAATGAAGGGCGCCGACGCGTCGGGCACTCCGACGATCACCGTGTCTTCAGCGGGATGAGCGCGGTGCGTTCCCTTGGCCAGCGCGATCGCGGCGCTCGGCGCGGTTCGCATGTTCCATCGTTCGATGGCGTATCGCGATCCGTCGTGCAACGCGTGAAACGGCACGCCGTGCAGGGGACCGTGGGGCACAATCACCAGGTCTGCGGCATCGCCGATACTCGCGAGCAGCGGCGCGACAATCTGCGCGAACATGCGCTGGAGCGGCTCCACCGCGACGTTGATTCCGCGCGTGTATCCCGCGGCACCGAGGCGCGTCGCGCGGCGCATCTGGAACAGAATACGGGTGGTGAGATCGTCGATCGTGGTGCGATGACCAAGGTGGCGATGCGCGCGCATGCCATCAGCGCGCACCACCAGCGCAATGAGTTCGTCGTGAGCGAAGAAGTATTCGACAAGCGCTGTCGACGCCGGCAACCGACGCCGCACTTCCGCAGCCGACGGGGGGATCGCGAGGATCGATCGCTCGCCGCGGATCGCGGCCAGGCGATTCGTGACGCGATTGAGCGCCAGTTCCTCATCGTGCATGGCGCGCGACAGCGAAGCACCAAGCGTGGATGACGGCGCAAACCGCTCGCCGTTGGAGCGTTCGCCGTCCCATCGTGCGTACAGCGCGCTCAAGCGTCGCCGCAGTGATTCAAGCTCCTGCGCGAGTCGGCGGTCGTCATCATCGGCGTCGTTCGAGGGCGCGCTAGATTGATCGACTGCGCGCTGGACAAGATCAAGGAGCGCCCGCGATTTGGAGCGTTCGACCGCGTCAAATGCAGCATCGAGCGCGGCTGGAGTTCCTTCGGACAGGCGCGTGAGCGCCAGCGCTTCGTACGCCCGGGTACGGCTGCCGAGCCACGCGGCGCGGAGCCGCTCGGCCCGCAACGTCGCGCGGTAGCGCTCGATGGCTGCGACCGCTTCCTCCTGATCGAGGACCGCATCAGGATGCCCTTGCCGCAGCTGGGCGCGGGCGAGCAGAAGATCGGAGAGAAGGGGCGCGAGATCCATCGCGCGGCACTCTCGAATCATTTCGTCGGCGTCCAAGAGCGCTTCATCTGGTTCGTCGAGTGCGGCGCAGGCCCGGGCAAGATGGTGCCAGGCGATCATGCGGTCGATCTGCGTGCCGATGGGATCGGAGCGCACGGCACGCGCGAGGTCGCGCGCCGCTTGAAACTCGTTCTTGGCCAGCGCGAGCTCGGCACCGAGAAGTTCTGCCCGCAACAGCAGACGCCGTTGTTCACGCTCGCGCGCTGTTGCGGTGACGCTGGCGACATCGCGCTGCGCCTCGCCGATCCGTCCGAGCCGCGCCAGTGCCGACGCTCGCGCCAAGCGGGCCCGCGCTGCTTCGATCGGAAATCCATGCGGTTCGAGCCACGCGATGCTGGCGCTCAGCGCCGCTTCGGCCTCTCCGGGAACACCCAAGACCTCGAGCACTTCCGCCTCTTCTGCAGCGATCCGCGCGAGGTGGGCCGACGCCACGTCGCGCTCCAGCGCACGGCGGGCAGTTTCAAAGTGACTGAGTGACTCCTGCAGCCGGCCTTCGCGCGCGGCCAGGTCAGCCAGATTGCCCTGCAGCATGGCGACGGCGAATCGATCGTCCGAGGCCTGAAAGTGCGCGAGCGACGACTCGAACGCCGAACGGCTCGCACGAAGATCGTCGCGAAGCAGATGCACTTCGCCGAGCGCATTCTGAAGATGCGCCACCATCACCGGTTCGTCGGCGAGTGCAGTTCGCGCCCGCTCAAGATGGAGGCGAGCGGCATTCGGATCGCCTGCGGCCTTCTGGATATTGCCGAGATTGATGTCTGCGCGCGCGGCCAGCTTCGGCATGCCGAGCGCGAGGAGCTCGGTGCGGGCGAGTTCACCCGTCGCCAGTGCATCAGCGATGCGACCGAGCGCCGTCAACGGATGAAGGCTCGCGACCTGCGCGCGGCATGCGTCGACGGGCTGTTGCGCGGCGCGCGCAGCGGAGACTGACGCCTCTGCAGCGCGCAGCGCATCGGATGACCGACCCGCGTACGCCAGCGCTGTCACAAGTGCGCGCAGCAGGCGCGAACGCGGCGCTGAGCGCTGCGCGGACTCGGCAGCTTCCACCAATGTCTCGGCAGCGGCGATCGCAGCTGCGACGGACTTCTGTGCAAGGGCCTCGCTCGCGTCCCCGAACGCGAGCAGCGTGCCGTCCGGATCCTCGGCGCGCACGATGTACGCGACGCGATCATCGGCGGAGAGCGCGAGCCACGCCTCAAGTGGCGGCGCGGGCGGCGGCGGAAATTGCGGTGAGTTCGCAGTCATGGATCAACGTCATTCACGGAATCTCAAGAGGCATCGCGTAGAAGCCCCGTCGCTTCGAATTGGCGCTGACGAATTGAACGCTGTAGGTGCCGGCCGTGAGTCGGGCGCGGAACATGCTGTCGCTGTCGATCGGCACGGTGATCGCGCGCGGGTCCGATCCGTTCGTCTCGGTGAACGTCACGCTCCCCGGTCCGAACGATGACTCGTCAGCAGTCGCAAGCTGGCCGATCACCTCGAACACGTCGCCGCCGGCGGTCGTGCACTCGATGTCGACATCGATGCCGTCGATCGCATACGTCACGGCGAAACCGGTCCCGCCGCGGAGACCCGCGAGTGATCCCTGGAGCCGGCTGTCAAAGACGAGATGGGCTCGGATGGCGCCGGCGATGGCACCGAGTGACGCCGCCGCCTGATCGAGCAGCGACGGCGTTCGATAGCGGTCGAGTCGTGTGCTGAGTTCCCGCGCTGCTGCAACGACCACGGCCGGAACCGGATCGCGGCCGTCGTCCTGCAGGGTCGTGGCGGCGAGCGACAGCCGTTCAAAGATGCCCCGTGCATCGCTCGAGGCCATCACGGTCGCTCGCACGGCGGCCTCCCGCTGGGCGGGGAGCGTGCCGGTGATCAGTGCCGCAATGTCATCGAGGGAAACGTCCATGTGAGCGTCCAAAGTCCAGTGTGAAGCAGAACCGGAGAACCGGTCGGGAAGCGGAGTCCGCCACACGTTCCCAGATACAGCGCACGGAATCAGTCTGCAGATATCGGTCCCGCGAGACCAGAGACACGCCGCCGCTACACCTCGGCGCTGCTCCGCTCCGCTGCTTCGGGCCCCACACCCATGCCGCGGAGAATCGCCTCGAGTTTGGCGAGGCACCGCGCCCGGGTCGGGCCGATGCTCCCGACCGGCATGCCCAGCTGCTCTGCGACGGTGGGGTAGTGCGGCTCACCGTCGGATGCGAACAGGACCTGCAGGAGGCTGCGACACCGTTCGTTCAGGCGCTCGAATCCTTCGCGGACCAGCTGCCGCTGCTCGTCGGCGCGATCGGTCTCGGGCAAGGGAACTTCCTGGGCGCTGTCGATCGACACCGTGCCGCGCTGCGACTGCCGCTTGCGCAATCGCCAGCACTCCCGCGTCGCGGTGGTGATGATCCATGACGAAAGCCGTTCGCGGTCGCGCAGATCACCCAGATGATGGATGAGGGACGCGAACGTGGACTGGTGAACGTCTTCGCTGTCGTTGCCGTCCAGGCCGTACTTGCGCGGGATCGACCACACGAGCCGCGAATACCGGTGGACGAGTTCGTCCCACGCCGCGCGATCGCCACGAAGGCAGGCTTCGACAAGGGCGGGGTCGCTACGAAAGGCAGTCACGGCTGCTTAGCGTGGCGTATCGCGGCGGCGCAAGCAAGCGGCGCGAATGCTTCAATGAGCGGGCTGAGGTCCGAGATCCGGTGATTGTGCGGTCTGGCCGCAGCGGGAAGCGGTCAGTCGGTGCTGCGTGGTGATAGCCGTCACGCCCGGCGAGGATAGAGGAGCCGAAGCCACATTGGCCAAGTCTGGTGACACCTGCATGCCGCCCAACGCGCCTTTGGGGGATTCGGCGTCTTGTCTTCGGGCTCTCCGGCGCAGCACGGATTCTCCGCCCGCCGCCGCCCGGCCGGCCTGCGACCGCCGGCGTAAACCGCTTCTTCATCTTCCGCGCATGCTTCGCGACCGACTTCGCGCTCCCGCTGAAGTTGCCCCAGATCATGAAGCTCTCGATTCTGATCAGTTCGTCGATCTGCGCCACGATCGCCGCGCCGTCTGCATCGGCGTCGAGGTCTTCGTCACCTAGGCGACGCACGCCGCGAGGCTCGATCCCTCGACGCAGCGAGTCCGAAAACGAGTCTTCGTGAGGCTGCGGCGGCGTGACATTCTGCTTGACTCCGGTCGCGACAAGTGGAATACTAAACTGGTTGTCAACCAGTTGGAGCTGTTCTCATGGAGATTATCCCTGCCTTTGATGCCAAGACCCGCCTGAGTGAGCTGCTTGACCGAGCCGCGAAGGGCGAAACCTTCCAGATCACGAAACACGGACGGCCCGTCGGCAAGCTCGTTCCCCCCGACGGCGCTCGGGATCAGCAAGCGATCTTGGAAGCGGTACAACGGTTACGTCGGTTTCGCGGCCAGCTGAAGGGCATGAGTGTCGCGGACCTTCGCTCGATGGCACACGAAGGGCACCGTTTCTGATGGCTCTCGTTCCTGATGTGTCAGCGATCCTCAGTCAAGCGTTCGACGACGAAGACGCCTCATATGCAGAATCTGTCATCGACGCCATCGCTGGCGACGAAGCGATTGTTCCCACGCTGTTTTGGTTTGAGATTCGCAACGCGCTTCTGGTCGCCGAACGGCGTAATCGCATCGCGCCCGACCGAACCATCGCATTTCTTTCCGATCTGGCACTCCTGCCTTTTCAAGTAGACGAACGTCCACCTGAAGCCGCGTTGCTGGAGATGGCTCGGAAGCATGCCTTGACGGTGTACGACGCCGCCTACCTTGAGCTTGCTCAGCGCAAGAGTCTTTCCTTGGCGACACTCGATGCAGGGCTTGTGCGCGCGGCGAAGGCTTCGGGCGTGACCGTGTTCAATCCTCGTTGAGGCTATTACGCCGCCCCTCGCGCCAGCGGCGCGAACGTTTCGATCAGCCGGCCAAGCTCCGAAAGCCGGTGGATCGTGCGGTCCGGCCGCGGCGTGCAGCGGTCGATCGGCGCCGCGTCGTCGTAGCCGCCGCGCACGGCGATCGCCACCGCACCCGCGTTCCTGGCCGTGGCGATGTCGGTGACTGAGTCGCCGATCATCCAGATCGTTGCCGGGTCGGGCGTCTCGCGCCCGATGCCCCCAACGTTCGCGGCGAGCGCCAGAAGCGGTGCGGGATCCGGCTTGCGGCCGACCGCCGCGTCACCGCCGAGCCACGCGTCGACGCGGGACATGATCTCGAAGTGCTCCATGATGCGGCGCCTCGGCGCCGACGGCTTGTTCGTGCGGCAAAAAGGGGTGTCCATTACGGCGGTGGGAAGCCCACCCGGTTAGGATCGTCCCTATGGAAGAGACGGCGCTTCCGCGCGACATCGAGTGGCTGTACACGCGGCTGGACGAGGTGGCGCACTCCGAGGGCGGGAGCGAGCTCGCGTCCCTGCGTGCGGTGGTGGCGCGGATGCTGGACTCCGGAACGGTCGACCCGGAACTCGAGACTCTCGAGCTGGAGCGGATTCGGTCAATCCTGAAGTTCCTGGCGATCCGCTTCCATCTGCGCAACAAGGCTGAGCAGGTGCACATCGCACGCGTCAACCGTCGACGTGAGCGCGAGGCGCGTCCCGATCGTCCGCGACCCGAGTCGCTCCAGGAGGCCGTGACGGCGCTCGCGGCCTCAGGCTGCACGCTTCCGCACCTCCGCGAGGTGATCGCTCGTCTCGACGTCGCCCCGACGCTCACCGCCCATCCGACGGAGTCGCGCCGCCGCAGCGTCCTCGAGAAGCAGCGCCGGATCGGCGACCTGCTCGAGATCCAGAATCGGGATGACGTGACCGATGCGGAGCGGGCGCGGGCTGGGAGCGAGGTCCGGCAGGCGCTGGCGATGCTGATGGCGACGGACGAGGTGCGGGGTCGGCGCCTCGACGTGATCGACGAGGTCCGCAACGGCGTGCAGCACCTGGCGGGAGTCATCTGGGATGCGATTCCGTCGCTGGCGCGCGATCTCGTCGACGCGGTGCAGACGACGTACGGCGAGACCATCGAGCCTCCCGTCCTGGTCCGCTACCGCACGTGGATCGGCGGTGACCGCGATGGCAATCCCAACGTGACCGCTGCCCACACGCGCGAGGCGCTGGCGGAGATGCGCGCCGCAACCGTCGAGCGGCATGCGGCCACTCTCGAGCAGCTCCGTCGCGACCTGAGCCTCTCGGATCGGCGCATCGCGATCGACCCGACTCTGCTCGAGTCGATCGCCCGGGACGAGGAGGAGCAGCCGCTCGACCCTGACCTGATGCGACACCTGCGACACGAACCGTTCCGACTCAAGCTGCGTCACATGCAGGCGCGGATCGGCGACGTGGCGTATTCCGCGCCGCGTTTCGTCGAGGATCTCGCCATGCTTCAGGGCACCGTCCGCACCGCCGGCCTCGAGGAGGTGGCGTCGCGCGGCCTCCTCGCCGATGCGCTACTCCGGGCGCGGACGTTCGGCTTCCATCTCGCGGCGCTGGACATTCGCCAGCACAGCCGCGTGCATGAAGCGGTCGTCGCCGAGCTGCTCCGCATCGGCGGAGCGCACGCCGCATACGAGGCGCTCGACGAGGCGCAGCGGCACGAACTTCTTGAGCGCGAGCTCCGGACGTCCCGGCCTCTGCTGGGACCTCTGCTGGGACCCCTGCTGGGATCCGGTCTCTCGGTCTCCCCCGAGGCGCGCGAGCTGCTGGACACGCTCGCCGTGCTCGCCGAGACATGGAACACCCGGCCCGAAGCGATTGGGGCGTACGTCGTCAGCATGGCGTGCGAACCGAGCGACCTGCTGGAGGTGCTCGTGCTCCTTCGCGAGGTCGGACTGTGGCGGATCGCGGACGGTGTCGCGACCTGCCCGATCGACGTGGTGCCGCTCTTTGAGACGGTGGACGACCTGGCCACCGCGCCGTCGGTGCTGCGCTCGCTCTTTGCAGACCCTGCGTATCGGGCTCATCTTGCCGCGCGCGGGCGCTTTCAAGAGATCATGCTGGGGTATTCCGACAGCAACAAGGACGGCGGTTACCTGGCCGCCAACCGTCGGCTGGCTTGCGCCCAGGACGAACTCGCCCGAGTCTGCACCGACGCGGGCCTCTCCTTCCGCTTCTTTCACGGTCGCGGCGGCACGGTGGCGCGAGGCGGGGGCCGGGCGCACCGCGCGATCATGGCGGCCCCGGCCGCCAGCCGCAACGGTCGGATCCGCTTCACCGAGCAGGGCGAGGTGATCTCGTTCCGCTACGCCACGCCGGCCTTGGCGCATCGCCACCTCGAGCAGATCGTCAACGCCGTGCTCCAGGCGACGGCGCGAATAGAGGCTGGGGATGCGGTCTCTTCAGGGCCGGTCGGTTCAGGGTTCGACGAGCTGATGGAAGCCCTCGCCGCCCGCTCGCGCATCGAGTACCGCGCCCTGATCGACGACCCGGCGTTCTGGCCCTGGTTCGTCGAGCGCTCGCCAGTGCAGCACATCGGCGAGCTTCCGATCGCGTCACGCCCGGTCTCGCGCCGCGGCGGTGCGCTGCGATTCGACAGCCTCCGCGCCATCCCCTGGGTCTTCGCCTGGACGCAAATGCGCGCGGGGGTGCCCGGCTGGTACGGACTTGGTGCCGCGTTCGACGAGATCGTCCTCCACGATCCGGCTGAGGTCGCTCGCTGCCGCACCGCCTATCGCGAGAACGGGCTGTTCCGCGCCGTGATCGACAACGCCCAGCAGGAGATGGCCCGCGCCCGGCTCCAGGTGGCCCGCTGGTACTCCGACGGCGCGGCCGAGGCGATTCATGCCAGCATCGCTGCGGAGTTCTCCCGCGCCGAGCGGGCCGTGCTCGCGCTGACCGGCCAGGACGCTCTGCTCGACAATAACCCGGTGATCCAGCGCTCGATCCGGGATCGGAATCCCGACACGGACCTGATCAACGCGCTCCAGGTCGAGCTGCTCCGCCGCTGGCGCGATTCGTCCGAGGAGGATCCCGCCCTGCGCGCCGTGATCCTCCTGAGCGTGAACGCCGTCGCTGCGGCGATGCAGAGCACGGGTTGATCGGCGGACAAGGCGGCCGACGGCCCCTGTTGCGGGGACGTTCCGGGGACGGCGAAAGGGTGTGTCCATTACGGCGGCAGGAAAGTGCCGCATTTAGCTCTTGCTGGATTTCAAGGGCGGACATACTGGCATTTTCGTAAGTCAGAAAGCCCTAACTGACACACACCCTCAACACCGCACCGCCACGCACTTTCACCGCGCCGGTTCGGAGCCGACGTCCGGTGCGGTCACGATGAGGAGTTGCTGTCGATAGACCTTGCACAGTTCGGCGTTCGCGCCGAGCGTTCGCTCGCCTCGCTCGAGTCCGTCACGGAGAAGCCGTTCGGCATCCGCGGTCTGCCCGTCACGTGAGAGCGATCGCGCGAGGTGAAGGGCCGTGAGCAGCGTCGACGGATGATCGGCACCGAGCTCTTCGGATCTCGCGACGTACACGTCCTCCAGAGTCGCGAGCGCATCGGTGAGACGACCGTTCATCGCCAGCGCCGTACCGAGATTGTGTCCGGAGTTCATGGTGTGCGGATGCCGCTCTCCCAACGTCCGCCGTCGAACGTCGCGCACCCTCGTGATCAGCTCGATCGCTTCAGGTTCGCCGAGATTCAGGGCGACCATGGCCAGCGCGTTGAGCGAGATCAGCGTGTCGGGATGCTCCTTGCCCAAGACCCGGAGGCGAACGTCGTAGACCTCTCGTCCGAACCGCCGTGCGGTGTCGAAGTCGCCCCGGTTGAAGGCCAGCAGCACAAGATTGCTCTTGATGACGAGCGTGCTCGTGGCCTCGGCACCGTAGATCTCGGCGGCGTCGGACAGCGCCTGCTCGAGAAGCGGCATGGCCTCGTCGGGCCGACCGGCGTCCGCCAACAGAAGTCCGAGGTTGGACCGAACGGCGACGGTCTCCGCGTGGTCGCTCCCAAATCGCGCCTCGGCCGCGCGAAGCTGCGCGCGCGTCGCGGCCTCGGCCTCCACGAAACGTCCGGCCGCATGCAGCGTTCGCGCGACGTTTCCTCTGATGGCGAGCAGGTCATCGGGCATCGGAGCGGGCGCGGTGTCGGCGCGGGCGACGCACTCGGCGAACGCGGCGAGCGCCTCCTCGAATCGGCCGAGGTCATGCAGAACCTCGCCTAACGAGTTGATGGTGCCGATCGTCGTGGTGTGCGCCGGACCAAGCTCCATCTCCGCGTCCGCCGCGACGGTCCGCAGGTCGCTCTCGGCGAGAGCGCGGTCACCGAGATCGGACTCGAGGATCGCCAGTTCGCGACGTGCCTCGAGGCGAGATCGCGGATCACCGCCGGATTCGATCGCACGCTCCAGATGAAATCGTGCCTCATCGTGGCGTCCGAGCCGGCGATACGCCTGACCGATGATCGACTCCACGCTCGCCAGCGCGCGAGGCTGAGCGGCGAGCCTGATCGGCAACGAACGAGCAGCCTCGTCCAGCACCTCGCTCATCGTTCGTTTGGCACCGCCCGCTGCCGGATCGGCGGATCCAATGATGTCCCTCGCCAGGAAGTCGACTACGGCACGGGACGTTTCGAGCTGGTTGTCGGTTTCGTCTCGCGCGACCGAGGCCGCTCGCTAGGCGGCGACGGAGAGCGAACTGGTCACGATTGCACCGGCAGCAAGCAGGAATGCCGCAGCGGAAGCGACGCGATTGCGTCGGATGAACCGGCTGGCCCGATACTGCCAGGAGTCCGCATGTGCGGTGACCGGGCGGGCTTCGAGATAGCGCCGCAAGTCGTCGGCGAACGCATCGACCGTCGCATAGCGTCGTTCAGGTTCCTTGCGCAGAGCCGTAGCCAGCACGATGTCGAGGTCGCCGTGAAGAGTGGCCGAGAGGCGGGGCGCCGTCGTTCCGCGAGCCGCTGCAATTGCGGCGCTGTCGGTGCGGCCACGCAGAGCATCGCTCGCCCGCGCGGGGGGACGACGCAGGATCGTTTCCTGAATCTCCGCGACCGAGGCGTCCGCATCCCCATGAGGATGGACGCCTGTCAGGAGTTCATACACGAGGACGCCGATGCCGTACACATCGGTCGACGTCGTCACCGGCTCGGCGAGGAGCTGTTCCGGGCTGGCGTACCGAGGTGTCATGGCGGGAAGCGTCGGGGAAGAGCCGCCGTCCGGGTCCAGCAGCCGCGCGATCCCGAAGTCCAGCAGTTTCGGCGTCCCGTCCATGGAGACGAGCATGTTGCTGGGTTTGAGATCGCGATGCACCACGAGGCGTGCGTGTGCCGACCTGAGTGCCTCCATCACCGGAAGGATCAGGCGGATTCGGCCGGCCACGTCCAGGCGCCTGTCGTCGCACCATCGATCGATCGGTTCGCCGTCGACGAACTCCATCACGAGATAGGGCTCGCCGTCGGTCGTCTCGCCTCCATCGATCAGCCTGGCGATGTTCGGGTGATCGAGGCGCGCGAGGGCAGAACGCTCGACGCGGAAGCGAGCCAGTACCTCCGGCGTCACGAGGTCGGCGCGAACTCTCTTGAGGGCACCGATCTGCTCGAAGTCCTCGCCGCGTCGAACCAGCGAGACGTCGCCCATCCCGCCGACACCGAGTGACCCCAGCACCTGCCATGGCCCGACGCGACGCGCCGCACAGCCCGTCTCGAGGAAGCCGGACGAACGGTGCCATGCATCAAGGAGCCCAGCGGCTTCGCGCGCGACATCGTCGGAGGCGGCGTCAAGGAGCCGTCGTCGCTCGTTCGGGTCGGCGTCGAGCGCCGCGTCAAACAGCGTTCGCGCCGCGCTCGCGACCGATTGTTGCCGCGGGTCCGTCATTCGGTGCCATGCCCGCTCTCGGCGTTCGGGCCGTTGAGAGTGCGAAGGAGCCACGCGCGGCTGAACGCCCACCATCGCTCCGCAGTCCGGGTCGAGATGCCCAGCGATTCGGCCGCTTCGGGCAGGTCCAGTCCGGCGAAGAAGCGGAGCTCGACGAGACGCGCCTCGTCTGGATGCGCGGCGCCGAAGGCTACGAGAGCCTCGTCGAGATCGATGAGGTCGACCGGGCTCTCCGTTTCGAGGACAGGTGCGGCCGCGTCGCGGGCCGCGTCGAGCGGCACACGCGCACGTTTGCCCCCCCCCCGACGCAGACGTCCGCGAGCTCGCGCCCTATCGACGAGAATGCGGCGCATGGCGGTTGCGGCGACGGCGAAGAAGTGGGTTCGATCGCGCCAATCCACCCGGCTCTGATCGACAAGCTTGAGATACGCCTCATGAACGAGAGCCGTCGCCTGCAACGTCTGATCCACCGGCTCGCCTCGCAGCCGATGCTGGGCAAGTCGACGCAATGCGTCGTAGACGGGAGGCAGCAGGTGATCTGCGGCGCGGGCCCGATCGACCCGGGCGTCGAGCAGTATTGCCGTGAGGTCAGCGTCGGACATGCATGGATTCGAGCAGAGCGTCCGAGTCAGGGCAAACACATTCGTTGGCGAAGTTGCCGGATTTCGTGTCGGAGGGTGGCGGCGGACGACGCGATACGCCACGCAGCCGCGCCGACGTGCGGCGACATCGTGTTCTGATTCCGGGGCTTGGCTACCTATCTGAGGAGATCCTGCATGTTTCGCACTGTGACGGCCATTGTGGCCGCGAGCGCCATCGTTGCGCTCGCATCCGACGCGTTCGGCGACACGTTCACCTATCAGGGCGTACTGCGATCCGACGGCGCGCCGTTCACCGGCACCGCCCAGCTGACCTTTCGACTGTTCGAAACGTCGATCGGGGGCCCGGCGCTCGCGTCTGAACTCGTGATCAGCGACGCCGAGATCATCGACGGCCTCGTGACGGCTGACCTCGACTTCGGCGCGGGCGTCTTCGACGGTTCGCCTCGCTTCATCGAAATCGCGATCGATGGCGTCACGCTGGCGCCGCGACAGGCGCTTCACGCCACGCCGTACGCGCTCTTTGCGATGAACGGCAACGAAGGTCCGGCCGGACCGCAGGGTGCGACCGGCGTCGCTGGTTCGATCGGCCCGCAGGGTCCCGTCGGTGCGCCCGGCGACTCGCATTGGTCGATCAACGGTTCCGCAACCTACTACGCAAGCGGTTCGGTGGGCATCGGACCAAGCTCGCCGCTTGCGCGACTGCATGTTCGCGCCGCGGGGGTGTCGCTCGCCGTGGGCGCGCTGAACGGCGACGACGCCGTCCTCGAGGACATCGATGCGATCCTCGGCCTGTACAGCAATGCGGCAGGAGTTGCAGGCTCTACGCTGGTGTTAGGCGAAGTCAACGGCGGAGTGCTGGCGAGCAAGTGGTCGCTCGCTCGCGAGACGACCGCCGGTGGAGGCGGGCTGCGCGTCTCCTACAACACCGACAGCGAATACTTCGACAATCCGCTCATGTACTTCAGTGACAGCCTGCGCGTCGGCATCGGTACGACGGACCCGCAGTACACGTTGGATGTCAGCGGGAACCTGGGCGCGATTCAAGCGACGCTCGGCAACGGCTCGAACGGCACGCCGCTCCAGATCGTTCCCGGCAGCCTCAGCCCATACGGCATTTTCATGACCAATCCCACGCTCGGCGGTGACGGCATTCGCATCGTCTGCACGAACAACGGGCCTACGTCCAGCGCCGAATGCCTTGATGTCGTGACCGCAGCGACGAACGGCGTGGCATTGCGCGCCCAGGCCAACGGATCCAACAGCTTCGGCATCCATGTGACGGCGGCCCGCAACTACCTCAGCGGCGGACTTGGTCTTGGCACGACGGCACCCACGTCGCTGCTGCACGTGAACGGTCTCGGAAGTCCGACCGGCGGTGATCCGTCCGAGGACAACGTCGTCGCGAGGTTCCGGCAATCCGGATCGGGCGAGGGGACCGCACTCTCCATCGATGCGCTGTCGGGCCAGGACGCCACGATCTATTTCGCTGAGAACGGCACCGCGACCTGGAGTCTCTTCGCGGACTCTTCGGCACAGGACTTCGTTCTGTTCAACGAGGACATCGCATTGAGTGCCATGACCGTCACGGAGAGCGCCGCGGGATTCGACTTCGTCATGCGCGGCGATGTGTTGCCTCTGAACACGAACACGTTCACGCTTGGCAACTCGAGCGCCAAGTGGGCGTCGGTGTGGGCGCTGAACGGCGTGATTCAGACCTCGGACGCGCGGTGCAAGCAGGCGGTGCGCACGCTTGACTACGGACTTGCCGAAGTGCTGGCGATGCGCCCCGTATCGTATGAGTGGACGGACGACGCGTCGGCCGGTCGCCAGCTCGGACTCATCGCCCAGGAGGTACGCGAACTCGTTCCCGAAGCGATCATCGAGGGCGACGATGCCGAGCGCACGCTCGCGATGTCGTACACGACGCTCGTCCCCGTTCTGACGAAGGCCATCCAGGAACAACAGGCGATCATCGAACGGCTCGAGGCGCGGCTTGAGCAGCTCGAACGCGCCGCCAGTCATCAGGAGGTGCGCCGATGAACGTGACCGTTCTCGCAATCGTGATACTCAGCGTTGCAGGTCCGGACCTTCAACTCACTTGGCACAGCATGGACGGAGGCGGCGGCACGCTCGAAGCGGCGGCGTGGTCGATCGACGGCAGTGTGGGACAGTGCGATGCCGGCGAGAGCGTCGGTGGCGTGTGGTCTCTGTCGGGCGGATTTTGGCCGGGCGTGCCCGTGGCCACCTGCGTCGGCGACGTCGACGGAAACGCGCTTGTCGATGCGGCGGACCTGGCACTGGTTCTCGGCGCATGGGGGCCCGCACCCCGGCTCTCTATCGAGGACATCGATGCCAACGGAGTGGTGAATGCGGCGGACCTCGCTCTCGTCCTCGGCGTATGGGGGGCTTGCGAGTAACACGGCGCTCTCGCCAAGGACTGCTCTACCGACCGGAACGGGCCGATGTGGCACATCGGCTCGTTCCGGCTTTGCTTTCGTTCAGCACGGCAGGGTCGAGCGGCATGATGGCGAGAAAGCCTCCATATAAAGCCGCCATAACACCCAAGCGCACGAATGCGAGACAGTGGCGACGAAATGGTCGGTTCGCCGCGAAGGGGTCCGGCATCACCCGCAGCTCAATGCGATCGGCTTCATGACCTGGTCGACAGTCCCGACCGAACGTGAGCGAGGGCGCGGACCGCAGCGTCATCCTCACCAGCAGAAGCGCTTGCCAGCGTCTCCGCGGCGTTCGCGATCGCTGCCACGATGAGCGGATGCTCGAGCGCGAGCTTCTTCTCCCGCGCTTTGCGGAGAGTCCGCAGCAGCACGACGGAGGCCTCGTACGCCGCGACCCAATTGACGACGACCACGGGGTCGCTGCGGCACCCGAGCAGCTGGCACCATGGCGCCGGGTTCGTGAGCACGCAGTGACCGTGCTGAATCCGCACCACGCCGGCCCGCTCCCACCCGACTGCGGCCTCCGAGATGCTCCGATAGGAGTATGCGGTCCATTGCTGGACGAGTCGCATTCGAATGCCGCGCGGATGTCCGATCAGGTAGACGACGAGAAACGATCGGAGATCGTTGCCCAGAGGATCGCGGGCGCGAAGCAGCAGCGCTGCTGTGCCGCCTGCGCAACTGCCGATCGGCTTCGTTGGGTTGATCGTGCTGCGCTGCGCGCCCGATCTGCCGCGCGCTGCCGGACCCCTTTCGTCGTCGATCGGCTGCCAGAGTTTGCTTCTCGCGTCCGCCGTCTTGGCGAACGTGCTCAGCCGCTGACGAATGACGCTGTGCTGGCTGGACTTCAGCCATGCGTGATGAGCTCGTCGATTTGCGTGACCATCGCCCGTTGCCGTCTGCGTCAGCGTCGAGGTCCTTGTCTCCTCCGCGACGCATGCAGCAAGCTCCGCGTCCAGCATCGCCAGCACCCACGGCGTCGACTCCGCTCTGCAGCCTGCGGCGAAAAGGTGTGTCCATTACAGCGTTCATTACAGCGTTACGGCGGCGCATTACGGCGGCGATTACGGCGGCCCTCCGTTTGGGTTCCCGAGCGAAGTGAACGCGAGGCCTACGTCGGACACGGTCCCCAGGCGCCGAGCACGATCGCCAGATCGGTGGCATCGACGGTTCCGTCGCCACTGACATCGCCCGGACAGGGAACGATCTGCTCGACGATCAGCGTCGCGCTGCTGCTGGGACCTCCCTGTGCGTAGCTCACTGTCCACTTGTACACCTTGTTCGGGGTGAAGCTCACGGGCGGGTTCGCGAAGGCGCCCGACAGCTGACCCGGCGCCGCATTCAGGATCGTGAACGCCTCGCCGACGATGGGCTGATAGACGCCGCCGCCGAGATCGATGAGATGTACATCGAGCGCGCCGGCGACCTGCGCTGGCCCGGACGCATTGAGCTGATCGAACTGCGTGCCGAACGTCGGGCCGCCGATTTCGACGACCCACGTCGACGTCGGTTCGAACGTGAGATCAGCGACGATCGCCAAGCCCGGCGACGAGCCCACGCGCAGCGTGCCGGCATTCAGGAGATCGCTGCCGGTGAGGTTCAGCGTGGATCCCAGCGTCATGTCGCCGCTCGCGGAGTTCTCGAGCCGTCCGCCGCCGAGGAATGAGGCGGTCTCGTGGACGGTCGTCGTGCCGCCGAAGCGCAGCCGCGCGCTCGCGCTCGCGAACTGGACGTCGCACGAGATCAAAAGCGACGCGTCTGCGGTGATGCTCACCGCGTTCGTGACGTTGATCTCGCCCGAGACCCACATGGGCGAGCCGGCGACGCGCGTGATCATGAGCGCGCCGACGCCGCCGACGTCAAGCGTGCCCGCCATCGTCCAGTGCGCGTTCGGATTGGCCAGGTTGATCGTGAGCTTGCCCAGGAACGTTCCGGTGAGGTCGAGCTCGCCGTCGAACGGCTGCCCGGCGACCGCATCGACCGAGTTCGCGTTGATGACGAGTGGGGTGGCGATCGACCACGCAGTGTTCCCAGACGAGCCGTCCATGTCGAACGTGTCCGCGCTGATGGTGGTCTGGCCGAAGATGTAGACGTCGCCGTTCTGCCGCGCGGCGCCGTCGATCGTGACGTCGCCGTTGTAGTCGGTGTTGCCGTTGAATTCGACGCCGCCGTCGTTGAGCGACGAGCTGAAGGTGGTGAAGGTTCCGCCGAGGACATCGGTGGCCCCGTTGAAGCGAAGCTTGGCGCCCTCGTCGATTTCGTGATCGGCACCGTCGATGGTCGTTGCGCCGTCGAAATCGATCTCGTCGGCAGCGTCGACGTGGATGGAGGCCGACGCGTTCAGCGTGACCGGCGCCGTCACGATGAGATGCACTCCCGAGTCCCCCGCGCTCTGCGAGAAGATCGAGCCGTTGACGGTGAGGTGCCCCCCGTTCACGAATGCCGGCAACTCGGTGAAGGAGGAGGGGATGACTCGCAACGCCGCGGACGGGCCGAGCGTCCAACCCTCGTCCAGGAGCATCGTGAGTTGGTTGCCCTCGGACAGCCAGATGAAATCGTCCATTGCATCGGCGAGTCCGACGCCCTGGATCTCGAGCGCGTCGAACCCGAAGGCACCTCCGTGGATGAGAGGGAGCACGTCGCCTGCGACGGTGCCATCGAGGTCGATGCGTCCCGTGCCGTTCTGGATGAGGGTGAGGTCGTCGATGCTGGAGTCGAGCATCCCATCAAAGACCAGCGCGACCGGCTGATCGCCGTCCACGATGATTGTCCCGGTGCCTCGCAGTCGCGCAGATTCCCCGAGCGTGAAGACGTTGTTGACGACGAGGGTCCCGCCGTCCATCTCGATCCATCCTCCGTCGCTGACGGTGAGCGCTCCGATGACGGCGTCGTACAGCGCCGGTCCGTCGGCCACGATCAGGCGCGACGGCCACAGGGGGGGTACCTGGTTTTGGCCGCTGATCGTCCCCGGACCCGCCACGATCAATTGCGAGTTTGCCGTATCGAGCCCCATCCCGTCCGTGATCGACAGCGACGCGATCGTC
>JAWXBD010000245.1:0-3023 GCA_034439815.1 Phycisphaerae bacterium | reverse complement strand
TACCGGTCCTCGCTTCGCCGGTGCTGGATCCCGCTCACGGTGCGCTCCCCGCATGGCCGGACGCTCGAGGTCAAGCATCAGCGAACGCCTCGGTGCCGGCGATCTCGTCGCCCGCAGCCCCCGGTGACTCCCACGCGCTTGCGGAAGTGCTCGCGCGGACGCTGCGAACCCAGCTCGACAAGAGCAGCGGGGGCCGACCGATCGCTGTGGCGCTGGCCGAAGGAGCGCTCTCGATCGCTGATCCTGATCGACCTTTCGATGGGACGCAGTACAGCGGACTCAATGTCGAAGAGCGGCAGATCGTCACGAAATTCCAGGCAGCGTGTGCGGCACTCGGTCGCGATCTCATCGCCGGGAAACCGACGGCCGAAATCGCCCGCGCGATCGGATCGCTGGTCGCCACGCTTGAACCTGAGCCGATGCTCACGGTGAGCCGAGCGGAGTTTGCCACGAAAGTCGACGGCTTCGGCCGTCTGAGTGTGATCGACCAGCGGCGATTTCTGCCCGGCCGTTCGACGCAGGTCATTGTTTACAGCGAAATTCAGGGCTTTTCCAGCACCCGCGCCGGCGAGCGGGGCACGAGCACGGCCAATGGCACCGGTTGGGTGACGACACTCGCGACCAAGGTGTCGATTCTGGCGAAGCATGATGGAACCGAGGTCTGGACCAGGGACTGGCAAGCGGTCAGCGATGTGAGTGAAGTGCGCCGCAATGATTTCTTCATCTGCGAGAAGATCACGTTGAGCGAGCTCCTCACCGTCGGCACCTACCTGATGAAAACCACTGTCCGCGACGACGTGAGCGGCGCGGTCGCCGAAAAGAGCATCGAGTTCTCGATCGTCGCCGATCCGGCGCTCGCGGGGCGCTGACCGTCGCGGCGACGTGCGGCTGCTAGCATGAGGCCATGTCTTCTGAACGCCCCGACTTTCTCGGGATCGAAGGACGCTCCGCCGACGACTTGACACGCTGGCTCGACGAAGCCGAGGCGATGCTGCCGTTTGCGTCGGGGGAGAAGCGCGTGCCAGAGCCGCTGCCCCTCGCGGGCAAAATCGTCGCCAACATCTTCTTTGAAGACTCGACGCGCACCCGCGTGTCGTTCGAGGTTGCGACGAAACGGCTCGGCGGCGAGGTGACGAATCTTGGCGCGACCGGCTCGAGCGCCAGCAAGGGCGAAACGCTGCTCGACACTGCTCGAAACATCGAAGCGATGGGTGTCGACGCGGTGGTCGTCCGCTCATCCATCTCAGGCGGCGCGCACATGCTCGCCAAGCGGTTGAGCGTCCCGGTGATCAACGCCGGCGATGGACGGCATGAGCATCCGACGCAAGGCATTCTGGATCTGCTCACGCTGCGGCGCCACTTGACCCACATGCCCCACATGCCCGGCGGGCCGGCGAACCGGGGCGGGAACGCAGGCGGCGTGTTCCCGGCAGCGGGGTCGGTCTTCTCCGGCCGGACGATTGCGATCGTCGGCGACATCGTCAACAGCCGCGTCGCCCGCTCCGCAGCGCACGGTCTGGTTGGTCTCGGTGCCACGGTGCTCCTGATCGGTCCGCCGGCCCTCGTTACGAACGACTTTGACGAGCTGGCGAGCGGACCCGGCACGATCGAGGTCAGCCATGATCTCGACAAAGCGCTCGACCGCCTCGATGCGGTCATGATGCTCCGCATCCAGACCGAGCGATCTGCTGGGTCGGGGGTCGCTCCGGATTATCGCAGCCTGTTTGGCATGACGGAGTCGCGCGCGAGCCGCCTGCCGGAACGATGCGCGATCCTGCATCCGGGTCCGGTGAACCGCGGGGTGGAGATCGACGACGCGGTCGCCGACGATCCGCGGGCGAGCCGGATTCTGCCGCAGGTGACGGCCGGAGTGGCGACGCGGATGGCCGTGCTGAAGCGGATCCTTGCGTAGCCCTCGCACTGCTGGGGCGGTATCCCGGGCGGGGGCCGCCCAAGACTTCGGGTACCCTTACACCCTGTTTCCTCAACTTGCACTCTTCGCATAACCGATCAAGGGCATAACCGATCGAGAGGCCGGTAACGCGTCGCTGCGCGTTCACCGCCGACGTCGCGTCGGCGCGGGTGCAATCGCAGCGAATGAGATTCAAAGAAGGAGAGCGGCGTGCGCAAGCTTCGTCTGAGCAGGTCAATCGCAGAAACGATCGGTACTCGAACCTGCGCGAGTCTTCTGGTGCTTTCCAGTCTCGTACTCACGGGATGCGAAACGGACTCGTTCCTGAATCCGAGTGTTGCCGGCTATTGGGAAACCACGCCGACCGTCCTGCCGATCTTGAATCGCCTCGACATCGTCGAGCGCGAGACGACGGGCTGGGGTCAGGTCAGCGCCCCCACGCCCGACGATCTTGAACCTGGCGAGCTTCAGTACCGGCTCGCTGCCGGCGACGAGATCCGCGTCGAAATCTTCGACCTCGTGGCCGCCGGCCAGACCGAGATCATGCTTCGCAGCGTGGATCCGAGCGGCAACATCCGATTGCCGACGCTCGGCGAGGTTCCAGTGGGAGGCCGGACGATCGCCCAAGTCCAGCGCGTCATCGAAGATCGGCTCCGCTCGCTCGTGAACGATCCGCTGGTCAGCGTCGTCCTTGAGCGCGGCCAAGGATTCACATTCGTCATTTACGGCGCAGTCGCCGGTACCGGCGTGTACGGACTGGCGAAGCCCGACTTCCGGTTGCTGGAAGCGCTGGCGCTCGCCGGCGGCACGGTCAGTTCGACTCAGCGGATCTACCTGATCCGTTCGCAGCCGCTCGACGACAAGGTCAATCCGACCTTTCACGATCGCGGCGTCACGGATTCCAACCCGGACGATCCGGCATCGCAGGACTCACGCCGCGACGTGCCGACGGTGGACATCAACGAGCTCATCGAAAAGCTTGAGCCCGGTTCACCGCCAGCGTCCCCGGCTCCGCCGGATGCGCCCGGCGCGAGTCCGGGCATGCTGGGCGGACTCTTCGCGCGCGATCCGCAGGACTCGCCGACCACTCCGCCCGCCTCCCCAACGGCCC
>JAWXBD010000244.1:0-36199 GCA_034439815.1 Phycisphaerae bacterium | reverse complement strand
GTGTATGAGAAGTCCGCCATGTGGTTGCGCCCGCGATCGGCGTGGAACCGCCCGCTTACTGCGGTGCGCCCATTTCAGCCATCATCGCCGCCTCAATTGCCGGTCCGATCTGATCGGCCGACGCAATCTCGCCGGAACGGATCTTCGCAGCGACCGCATCGAGCGCCCGCTTTATCGCGGGCCGTGTCGTGCTCATCACTCCCGCCATCATCTTCAGCCCGGCTCGCTCTTGATCGGTCATGGCGGCGAGCATCGCATCGCCGTCGACGCGCCACCCATTGTTCTCCTTGACGAGCGAGAGGTTCTGTGTGGTGCCGTTGGCTCCCACGGCTTCGACCGTTGCGGAGTCCGCAGTCTGGTCCACCACCTTCGCGCTCGTCACCAAGCCGCCTCCGGGAACGGCGGCGGCGATCGCGGTGAGAGCTTCGGTGCCCCATTTTTGAGTGGCCGCCTCCACAAGATTCGCGGAGACTTCTGTGGCTCCCTGCAGGAAGCGAACCAGCTGCCGCGCTTCTGCGGACGTGGCGCGAGTCGCGTTCAGGGTCTTCAGGGTCATCGACACGTCGTTCGCCGTGAGCGCGCTGACGAGCGCCTCGGGCGACTCGAATCCCGCAACGCTGTCTGCTGGCGTCGCACCGCCGCTGAGAGGAGTCGATGCGGGCGCGCCGGGCGCGTCCGGATTTGCTACTGCGGGCTTGCCCTCGAGTGACGTCACCATCCTGTTGATGGCATTGCGCGTCGCCCGCGTAGCGGGATTGTCGTTCTCGCCCGGTTCACCGATCGCGGCCAGCGCTTCGATGAGTTTGTCCTTGGCGCGCGTCGTGAACTCTTCGCGCTCCGCACTGAGCGCGTCGATCGCTTCCTTCTGCTTCGCGCTGCCGCCGAACAGCTGACCGCTGCTCGCGAGTGTCTCGTGGAGCTGCATCTGGGCGGCAGAGACGGAGGCGCGCTCCGCGAGCAAGGCGCCGAGCGTGGTTTGGGCCGCGAGCTTCGCCTGGCGGGCGGTGTTCGCAAGCTCCCGCGATGCCGAGGCTCCGCGGCCGGCTGCGGACTCTGCCCGCGTCAGGCTGGACTCGACTCTCTCGAACACCTCAGTGAGTGCCTTGCTTCTGTCGGCAATCTGCGCAAGCAGCGCTTCCGTTGACTTGCGGAAATCGTCAGCGACCTTCGACGTGGCCGTCGCATCGCTCGACAGCGTGGCTGCGTAGTTCTCAAGATCGCCGAGCGCGGACTCAGCAGCCGACTTGAGGGCCTCAGCGGCCACCAGTGACGCATTGGTGAATGCAAGCTCGGGTTCGAGTTCCGAGAGCTCGATTTCGTTGAGCGCGACGCTCGTGCGCACGCCCCGGGCCTCGCCCTTCACTTCAGCCGCCTCTTCGATCAGCGGGAATCCCGCGCTCGCCCCCGCTTCGATGGCCTGCCGCCGCAAGTCATCGGCCTGGGCCTGCAGTGTCGCAAGCTCGCTGCGGGCCGCCTCGACGCCGGTCCTCAGCGTGGCGATCGGCTTCGCGAGCTCTTTGTACGCTTCCTGTACCTTCTTCAGCGTGGCCTCGGCGAGCTGCTGCTGCTCCTTGAGCAGATCGCGGTCTTTGCTCAGTGAGACGTTGGATGTCGCGTCTGCGAGGGACTTGAGCGCCGCTGCAGCATCCGCGTTCGCGGACGCGAGCGAGCGATCACGGGCGATCTCGCGGGCCAACTCGCGAGCCTTCTCCATGTGCATTTCGGCGATCGTCTGCGCCATCGACGCCGACATCACGCTCGCCGCCGCCTGCTGCTCGGGACTTCCGCCGGACAGCGAGCCGGTCCGGTTCAGCAGTTCTTCAACTTTGACCAGACTCTGGTCAGTGGTCAGCGGGGTGCGGATCGTCACAGCGGTGCTGTAACTCGACGCAATCGAGTCGAGCTGCTGCTGCACGTTTGCACGCGCCTCCGTGTCCGCATCCTTGCAGCCTTGCAGGAAGGGCAAGAGGCTGGCCGCGCCTGCGAGCAGGAGCAGGGCGATCGGCGCACGGCGGACGGACCGGAGCGAGGCGCGGGATGTCATGGATCGATAGACCTCATCGATAGACCTCATCGATAGACCTCAAAGCAGGAAGTTGAAGCAAAAACCCGGCGCAACGAAGAGCGGCGGAGTGTACCGAATGTCACTGCCCGATGGATCCTTTATCGCGCGCTCAGCGGGGCACGCTTGGGGCGTCGACCGGAGTCGGGCGGTCGGGCGCGGACATGTCCGGCGGCTCAAGATCGACCGGGTATTCAGGACGCGGCTGGTACATCGATCGCACCCACCGCTCAAAGTCGTCAAGAAGCTGGCGATTGGAATTGTTGAAAACGGGTCGCCAGCCTTTCACTTCCGGATGCGGGTACCGCGCTTCGGAGCGCGGAAGCCCGAACTGAACCACGAGGCTGTCACGGGGCTTCTGCCAGTCGATCAGCGGCGGGCGGTCGGGCAGTTTCGTCCGCTCAAGGAGGAGGAGATTCGTATATCGCACTTGCGCTGACGCATGGTTGCGCTGATGAAGGAAGAAGCGCCCCGCGTCCATCCCGCCGTGACACTTGCTGGTGGCGCAGTTGCTGATGAGCCACGTATTGTGAACTTTCTGGCGGTAGAGATTGAGCGACCATGGCTCGCCCATCACCTCGATCTCGCCATAAAGATCGCGCGCTTTCAGATCGAACAACAGGCGCACGAGCCGGATCGGATCCTCGCGGAAGAGCGCCGCCCGTCCCTCCGCTGACGCGGGGATCATCGCGCTCGCGGAGTACTTCTCGATCATGGAGCGCACGGTGTCGTTGGAAATCACGACCTTCGGCGGCTTGCGAAAATCGATCTCGTACACGCGGATGAGATTGACATCTTCCGGTGACAGGAGGCGGGTCGGCGGGGGTGGCCTCGACGACGGCCGTCGGCCTTCAGGGTCGTCCTCATCGAACAGCGCGTCGCGTGCTCCGTTGTCCGGGTCGACTGGCGCCTCCAGAGCAATCTGCGCTTCGATCACACGCAGCAATTCCTTCGCCTCGTACAGCTCGACCGCTTCGAGGAGAGAGACCAGTTCTTCGCGGGCTTCGTGGTAGAGCTTCTCCTTAAACAGATACCGGCAGAGCATCATCCGCTCGGTGAACTGATCTGCCTTGATCTCGCGACGAAGCTTCTCGTACCTCTGCTTCGGTGTGAGTGTGAGCACGGTGCGCTGCACGGACGCGCGCGGCAGCCGCTGCTTGATGCCTTCGATATCGATATCGACGTACTCGAAGAGATCAGCGATGATGACACCGCGGTAGCGCATGCCGTCGCGCATCTGGACGATGCCGGGCTGTCCCGGTTCGGGTTCGACGAGTGGAATCAGTTCGCTGATGCGCGCTTTGTAGAAGCCTTTGAGTTTGCCCTTCGTCTCGATGACGATGTAATCGCCACTCTCCGCCTCGACCGTGCCGCTCCACTCGTTGAAGCGATCTTCGATGATGTGGACGCGCTTCTTCTTGCCGTTCACGAGCGGCGGTTCGGGCAACAGGTCGCGCGTGATCTCGCTCCCCTCCGGAGGAGGGGTGAGTTGCGGAGGTTGGGCTGGAGACGGCGTGGGTTCGGGCGGCGCCACTGGCGGGACACGTGCTGCATCGCCGCGCGCAGCGGATGACGTCACTATCACGGCGACGGTCGAGAGAACCGCGAACGACGCCAACATCGCCTGAAGCCGCAGGTTGCGCATTCGGCCGATTGTACGGGCATCGTCAGAAACCCCAAGCGGCATCCACGAAGTCGGTCCAGCGAGTGCTTCCCGGCTTCCCGGTACGCTGCGTCCCCCTCTTCAGGCGCGGGAGGGCAACGGGGCGCATCCGTGCAGGCGTGCGCATCGCGCCGACCAACGGACTTCGGACACGGGAAACTCTTATGAAACTTGGCGTGATGGCAGCAGTGTTCGCAGACCGTACGCTCGACGAGGCCGCCGAATTCTGCTCGGAGGTCGGTATCGATGCGATTGAACTTCCGGTCGGCGCGTATCCCGGTTCACCGTTCTTTGATGCCGCGAAGGTGCTTGCCAGTACGAAAGAGCGGGACCGGATCAAAGGCGTGCTGCGGGACAACGACGTGATGCTGTCGGGTCTTGCGGTGCACGGCAATCCTGTGCACCCGGACAGCAGGCAGGCCGCGAAGGATCACAAGGCGTTCGAGATCGCGGTGCAGCTGGCACCGAAGCTGGGTACGGACATTGTCATCACGTTCTCCGGATGTCCGGGCGGGGCGAAGGGCGAGAAGACACCGAACTGGGTGACGTGTCCCTGGCCCGGCGATTACAGGAAGGTGCTCGCGTATCAGTGGGACGATGTGCTCGTGCCCTATTGGGCTGCACAGGCGAAGTTGTGCGCGAAGCATGGCGTCAAGGTCGCGTGGGAAGCGCATCCCGGCTTCTGCGTCTACAACCCGGACACACTCATTCGACTCAGTGAGCGCGCGTCGAAAGCCGCAGGGACCAAGAAAGTGGTCCTCGGAGCGAATCTCGATCCCAGTCATTTCTTCTGGCAGGGGATCGATCCCGTGGCCGCTGCGCGCGAGCTCGGCGAGGCAGGACTGCTTTTCTACTGTCACGCGAAGGACACCGAGCTCGATCGTCATCAGGGCGCCATCAATGGCTATCTCGACGCGCGTCCCTACGGCGATCTCAAGCATCGATCATGGAGCTTCCGGACCTGCGGCTACGGGCATGGCCACGAATTCTGGAAGCCGTTCGTATCGATGCTGCGCCGCTACGGCTACGACCACGTGCTCTCGATCGAGCACGAAGACGCGTACATGTCGATCGAGGAAGGACTGCTCCGCGCGGTGCACTTCCTGAATGACGCGATCATCGAAGAGCCGTCAGCACACCCCTGGTGGACGTGATGCGCGCGAACCGGGCGGGACGCCTGTTGCGCGAGGCGCGGTGGCTGCTCATCGGGCTCATCATCGGTATTGGCGTCGAGTGTGCGATCTGCGGCCGCATCCTCGCGCTGTACGACATTCGGCAGCGCAGCTGGCTGCAGCGGTCCGCCTGGGGCGCCGATGGCCGGCTGTGGAGCTCATCGGTGGAGAAGGCGCGCGGCGCGATGCGCGTCCGCATCGCATTTCAGCGCTCAGCTCGACCGACGCGACCATTGCCCAATGCGCCGCCCTCCACGACTCCATCGCAGCTCATCGACACCATGGTGACCGAGCAGCCGTGGATGGTGATCCCGCCGTCGTTGCGGGCGCGGGCGACTGCTGCAGCGCAGTCTGGCGCGGGCGAACCGGCGCCCGCCGACTCCGGCGAGTTCTTCACGCTTGCCCTGGGCTGGCCGTTGTTCGCATTCAGCGGCGACATTTACGCGGCCGAGTTTCCCGGCCGCATCCATCGTCAGGTCGAGGTTGAAGTCAATTGCCTGTACGTGCTGCGCCGCGCCGCGCAGCCCGATTCATCCGGCGGCGCGTCCAGCCGTGCGCAGCAGCGCGGCATTCCGCTGCGGCCGATCTGGCATGGACTCGCGCTGAATGCCGCGCTCTTCGGTGTGCTGCCGCTCACGTTCATTCGATTCATGGTCCGGGCGCCCGCATGGCTCCGGCGCCGACGAGGCCGTTGCGAGCGCTGTTGGCATCAGCTTCTTGAGGCGCAGACGACGTGCCCCGAGTGCGGCCTCACCCGTTGATCAAAGCGCGCCTCACGTGCGCCGCGCCAGCACCACGAGATCGCGGTAGGCGCCGCCGATCCGCGCGGTGCGCTCGATGCGGAACTGCCCTTCGGCCGTCAGCAGACGATGCAGCTCGGCGCTCGTGAACTCGAAGCTGTGATAGGTCGGGTCGCTCGCATGCCCGAACTGCCACTCGGGTGTCGACGCGAGCAGCACACCGTCCGGTGCAATGACCCGCGCGAGTTCACGAAGCGCCTTCGCAGGGTTATGCAGATGCTCGAGCACGTCGAGCAGCAGCACGCCGCGGGCGCTCGCGGGATCAGCGGGCAGCGCGTACACGCTGCCGCGCACGAACCGGGCCTGCGGCGCGCGATCCGCGGTGACGCGCTGCGCTTCCTCGATGGCGATGCAGTCGTCGTCGATGCCGATGGCCGGGATGGCGCCGGCACTGCGCTCCACGATGAGCTGGCCGTACAGTCCGTCGCCGCAACCGACATCAAGCAGCGGTCCGCTGCCGCTGCTGAATGCCTCCAGCGCGAGCTTCAGCAGAAAATCGGCACGGCTCCGGAACTGCGGATGGTCCTGATACGCCGTCCAGTGAAATGCACCGCGCTCCGCATATTTTTCAAACGGCTGCGCGGTCCCCCAGAACCGTACGTTCCAGCGCAGCCGCGCGAGGTCCGAGCGCGCCGCGATCGCATCGATATCCGGGGCAAACGGATGAAAGCCGAACCGCTCGGCGAAGGCGTCGATGTCCGCGCTGTTGATGCGCATCGGCTGCTCGCCGGCAATCCAGACCACTTCAGGAACGGCGACGATGCGCGCCCCGCGCACGCGGGCGCGAAGGCACCACTCGAGCAGGCCGAACGCGCCGCGCGGCTCATCGAAGTCGGCAACGACCGCCGAGGGAAACACCGCCGCGCCAGTCAGCGCACCGTCCACTTCCTTCGGAAACCGATACGTGCACGCGTCGAGACCGTGACCCACGGAATGCAGTCCCTTGGGGTGGACCACGTACTCGCCCATCGCGGACAGCGTGCCCTCGGGAGTAATGCGTTTCGTCACGATGACCGCATCGGGTCCGTGGCGCACACCTGCCCGGGTCAACGCCGCGGCCCAGTCCATCGGTTCAGGCGATCCGGCCCCGCCACTCACGACGAGCGTCGTGTCCGGTCGACGATCAACGATCCATGGTCCGCTCGGCATGCGTGACGGTGTGTATCACGAATCCCGTGCGCCTGACAAGCTTGCAATCCAAAGACTCCGACAATCATCGCGCTCAGAAGTCCTGCAGCGCTCCCCGCGTGCCGCTCCGCTCAAGCAGCGTCACCACTCGACTCTTGTTGGAGATGCTGCTCTTCGCAACGGACTCGATCAGCTGGCGGTTCTCCAGGTCCTTTTCGAGGTAATGACGTGAGAGTTCACCGATCGCATCGGGATCCATCGACGCGAAGAAGTCGACACCCTCGCGATACACGATGTTGGCGGCGAGCCGCTTGGCCATGAGCCAGGTGAGGTATGCCTCCGGGATCGCCTTCCAGATGCGATCACCGGCAAACTCAAGCAGTGTCGCCGGCAGGTGCTCGAGAACCAGCGACTTCGCCGTCTCTCGGCACGCCGCAGGCCACTTCGGAAGTGCCTCGGCAATGGCCACGGCCGCGCCGTTCATGATCTTCGAGAGCTGCGTCGAGATCTCCGGCAGTGAGACGTGCGGATGACGACGACCTTCGGCCATCAGCAGCATCGCCTCCTGCCGCGCCAGCAGGCGCAGCCGGTGGAGAACATCGTTCACGTATCGATCCTTGATCTGCAGGAACTCCGCCTCGCTGAGCACCATGCATGCATCGATCTCGAAACTGGAGCAGATCACCCCGCATTTGTTGGCAGAGGAGTCCTTGATGATCAGGACGCCTTCGTCACTGAGCCGCTTGCGTGCTTCGGGCGTGAGGAACAGATTCGCCCCCTCGACGATGATGCCGCTTGACGGCTTGCCGTCCGCGGTGAGAAAGTCGCGCCAGTTTCCTTCGTGCATTGTCGCGGGGCGACCTCCGCCGGGAACGAATGCGTCGGCCTGCACGCGGTTGTGCAGCGTGTTGCGGATCTTGACGCCATCGGGTTCATCCACACTGACAATGCGCCCGCGCGGTCCGAGCTTGCTGCGATCGAAACTCGCGATCGGCAGTGCCGCCTGGAAGAGGCGAAGCAACTCCTGATGACTGAGTCCGTCCGGATCCTCACCGGATCCAGAGCCGTCGGCGATGCCGACGATCTTGGCATTCGCGCCGTAGTCACGGTCGAGAATCTTGATCATGTTGCCGGCGACATCACCGTCGGGCCCTCCCGTGAGCTTGACCGTGAACGGTCCGGTGCGCGGATCAATGCCGCGCGCGAGGAGCGCCACTTCAAGGAAGACGTTGACGCCTTCGCTCGTGACTCCATACGTCTTGTGATTGATGCCGGCGTTCGGCTTGCTCGACATGAATGCGGTCGGCATGCCGTACTTGCGCCGCTTCGCACGCGCGACGATCCACTCGATGTGATCAGGCGTGATGTTCTCATCCGGTCCCAGATAGATGAACTCCGGTTTGCCAAATCGGTCGATCACCAGTGACGTTGTCGAAGGGTCGGGCGTGATGAGATCAAGAATGCAGTCGACGAACGCCTTGACGCAGCGGTTCAGGTCTTCGCCAGGACGGACGAGGATCGCGCACTTCGAACCGCCCTCCGGGATGTCCTTGTTCTTCTGGTGCTGGGCCCACGACAGCTGATACACCTCGTCGAACAACCGCTCCGCCTCGCGCGCCCACTGCACCGAGCTTGTCGTCTTGATGACACGCAGGCCGCCGCGCGCGATGTCCTGAAAGCGGTTGTGGAAGCCGTCGAAGCCGCGGCCATGCACGAAGAACGTGCCGTACGGAAGTTCCGGTCGCTTCTCGTTCTTGAGGAAGCGGGGATCGATGCGCAGTCCGAAGCCGCAGCGCTGCGGCAAGAAGTAGTTCGTGCGATACGTGTGCTCAACGGCCTGCAGCAGTGTGTGCAGGATGGTGCGTGCCGGTTCGACAGGGACTTTCGCTTCGATGTCGGCGTGCACCCCGGCCGCACGCTGCGCGAACGCGGCATCGGCGAGCGGCTGTGCCGGATCGAACCGCGCGATCAGCAGATCGACGACGGCGAGGCTGAGCGCGAAATACTCTTCCGTCGCCGCATGAATGCGATCGTGCGTATACGCGTACGGATTGCTCGGGCACAGCACCTGATGCACGAGGTGACCGAGGCCCATGAGCGCCTCGGCACGCATCAGCTCAAGATTCGGATGCCGATCGGCGAGCAGAAGTGTTGCGTCATCAATCCACTTTATGCGGGCAAGGTCGCGACTCGCGCTCTTCCATAGTTCGCTGCGCGGGTCGATCGCGGTTCCCTCGGCGCTTTGGATGACAAATCCGAGCAGCGTGACGGACCCGTGTGGCGGATCCTTGATCACGTCGAGATACGCGCGGTTGACCGAGATCTTGTGCCGCGCGAGCAGGCGCGTGACGCGCTCCAGCATCGTGCGCGTGCGGGCGTTTGAAAACGCGATCGTCACGCGCGACACGGTCGGATCCGCTTCCGGCTCGAGTTCCACCACAGCGCCGTCCGTTCCAGAAACGCTGCGGTACAGTGCGTTGTGCTTGCAGATGCGCAAGGGCGTGAGCGTCAGCGTGTAATCCTGCGTGCAGTTCCGGAAGAACGCTTCGATCTCGCTCGCTCGCCAGTCGGCGCCGTGGCGCGCGGCATACTCGATCGTCGCCTTGACTTTGTCGGTCTGGCGTGCATCGCTCGGATCAAACGGGAGCTGTTCGCCGAATTCAAACGTGTCGAGCACGAGCTGGCCGTCGCGCGACGAATGAATCTTCGCGGCGCGCAGCGAGAGGTCGGTGGGAAGGCTGCCGACGAGTTCCGCGAGCACGCCCGGCCGATTGCCGGGGCGGAGCATCGTCCACTGCCGGTTGTCCTCGCTCCGGAGCGTCATCTCGATGGGCCGGCCGCTCGACTTCGCCGCAATGATGGCGCGAAGGTGGCTGAGCTGCGCCGCACGATCGGTGTCCTGAAAATACATCGTCGGCATCTGGCTCAGGAACCAGGGGACGACCGATTCCGCCGCATCACGGAATGAGCGGGCCAGCTCATCCATGACCTCGGAGCAGGCGGCGGGATCGGGCATGTCAGGAGCGGGGGCAGGCGTAGCGCGCATCACGTATAAATACTCGTTGGACGCGGTGTCAAGCAAACGGGTGCCGACTTTGGTCGGCAGGCAAACACTGGTGTGGCGGTCGGGTGTCGGACCTCGGGATATGTCAGCAACGCCAATCGTGACAGTAGTTTACAATCGATGCTTTCGATGACAATTGGCAACTTCGACGGAGTGCACCGCGGCCATGCAGCGCTCGTCGCAGCCGCGCGGCGCGCGGTTGGAACGACCGGCACCGTCGTGGCTGTGACATTTGAACCGCACCCCATGGTGCGACTCCGTCCCCAGTCTGCGCCGCCGCGGCTCACACGCGCCGACGTGCGCCGTTCGCTTCTCATGGACGCCGGCTGCGACGATGTGATCGAGATGGATCCATCGCCGGAGCTGCTCGCGCTCGACCCGCACGCGTTCATCGCGAACCTGCGCAGGCAGCTGCCGTTTGATGTCGTCGTGGAAGGTTCCGATTTCCGATTCGGCCGCCAGCGTGCCGGATCGGTCGAGACGCTGCGCGAACTCGGCGCGCGCCTCGGATTCACGTTCGTCGAAGTTCCTCCGATCGACATCGCGCTCAATGATCGCACGCTGGTGTGCGCCAGTTCCAGTGTGATCCGCTGGCTGGTCTCGCAGGGGCGCGTGCGCGATGCGGCGGCACTCCTCGGACGACCGTACACCATGACGGGTGTGAGTATTCCCGGCGATCGGCGCGGCCGGGCGATCGGGTTCCCCACGCTCAATCTCGGGCCGACGGAGCAGCAGCTGCCGATGGACGGCGTCTACGGGGGCTTCGCACGGTTGCCCGATGGAAGCAGCGCGCTCGCCGCGCTCTCGGTGGGAACCAAGCCGACGTTCGGACAGTCCGCGCGCACATGCGAGGCGCATCTCGTCGACACGCATCTTCCCCTCGACTGGTACGGCGCGGAGATGGCGTTTTCGTTCCTGACGTGGATTCGCGAGCAGCGCAGCTTCGCGTCACTCGACGGGAGCGAGGGGCTGCTCGAGCGCATCCGTGCCGACATTCGGGAAATCCGTGAACGACTTCCACCGCTGCGCGGCGCGCACGTCGCAGCGTCCACCTCCTCGGCGAATATCACATCATGACGGACGCGTTTCCGTACGTCTCAAACACCTCGATCGAAGAGCTCGCCGCACGCATCCGAACGGCGAAGCGCATATTCGTCACGACACACGCCAAGCCCGACGGCGACGCGCTCGGTTCCGTCCTCGCTGTCGTCCGTGCCGCGCAGGCGCTCGGCATTCACGCCGAGGGATGGATGGTCGGACCGTTCGAACCGAATCTGATGTCGCTCGCCGCGCCGACCGCGCTCGAATGCGTGGATCCGAAGGCGCCGCGCCTCCCGACAACCGAGTACGACCTCATCGTGATTGTTGACACCGGTGCGTGGTCGCAGCTCGAAACGCTCGCGCCGTGGCTGCGAGCGCGCGTGGCGAACGCGATCGGCATCGATCACCATACGCGCGGTGACGAGGTGGCGCGGCAGCGGGTCATCGACGTGACGTGCGGCTCGGCGACAGCGATCATCGCCAGACTCATCGACGCTCTCCACGTCCCGCTGCACGCCCCGTTGTCATCGCCCACGGACCGCAAGGGGCGCGGCAGCATTGCGGAAGCGCTCTTCCTAGGCCTCGCCACGGACACCGGGTGGTTTCGTTTTCAGAACGCGAAGCCGGCGGAGTTTGAACTCGCGTCACGGCTGCTCGCGGCCGGTGTGGACAAGGACCGGCTTGTCGAGACGGTCGAGAACAGCCACCGTCCCGAGCGGCTCGTGATCGAGGCGCTCGCGCTGGGCGGCGTGACATTTGTGGATCTCGGAACGCGCGGCAGTGTGGCAGTGATGCGGATCGCGATGAGTGATCTGCAGAAGACCGCCGCGACGGTCGAGGAGACGTCCGGCATTGTGAACGCGCCGATGGCGATCGGCGCCGTGCGTGCCGCCGTACTGCTCGTCGAGACCGAGCCGGGCCTTGTCAAGCTGTCGTTTCGTTCGAAGCCGCGCGATGATGACGGTCGCTTTATCGATGTCAACGAACTCGCAAGCCGCTTCGACGGAGGCGGGCACGTGCACGCGGCCGGCGCCCGGTTTCGCGGGACACTTCCCGATGCGGAAAGAGCCGTACGCGCAGCCATTGTTGAGCCGATAGTGGCGACATGAACATCCCACGGCATTGGGCGCGCGGCGAAGCTTCCGAGAAGGATCCAGCGACGGGTGAGCTGCACGAGGCCAGCGCGTACGGCTGGTCGGACGTGAGCATCGCCGACGCCACGCGCAGCGCGATTGAGCGGGCGCAGCGCGTCGCGCAGTGGCTGCGGAACGATCGCGCGGAGGACCTTGACCGCTACGAATACGGCGGAAACCGGCCGCTGCGGGAGATGGTCGTGCGCGAATTCGGAAGCGATGCGAGCCGTGTCGCCGCGAGCACGCGCAATCAGTCAGGCGCGCTCGTCCTCAACACGGCCAACGTCGCGTTCATCGATGTTGACGTGCCGAAACGAGGACTCGTCGCGGGTCTGATGGACCGCCTTCGGCGGCGCACGGGTGTCGCGGAAGGAGCGGCGCTCGGACGCATTCAGGCTGCGAGCGAAGTGCATCGCACGCTCGGTATCCGGATCTACCGCACCGCCGGCGGATTTCGCTGTCTCCTCACGAGCGGTCTGCTCGATCCGGTGGCCACTGCGACGGCGGAGCTGTTGGCGGCATTCGGATGCGATCCGCGCTACACCGCGCTGTGCCGCGTCCAGCGCAGTTTCCGGGCGCGCCTCACGCCGAAGCCGTGGCGGTGCGGACTGCAGAGGCCGCCCGCGCAGTTCCCCTTCGCGAATGCTGACGCGGAAGCGCGGCACGCTGCATGGGTGCGCGAGTACGAGGCCATCAGCGCCCGCCACGCGGTGTGCGAGCTGGTCGAGACGCGCGGGCCCGCCTACGTCGAACCGACGGTTGCCGCTCTGATTCGGGAGCACGATGCCGCCACGGTCAGTCACGGGAAACCGCTCGCGTGACGCGATCGATTACTTCGCGGGCCACTCGATGGTGTAACCAAGACCGGTGACGGCTTCGGTGATCTGCGACTGGAGCTCGATGGTGCGCGTGCGGTCGGTGATGTCGATGTCGGCCGTTTCCGCGGCGATCGTGACGGTGCACGCGCTGACACCGTTGATCTTCGTCACCTTCGATGTGATCGCGGCGACGCATCCTTCGCAATGCATGCCCTTCACCGTGCAGTGCAGCGCAGCGGGAATCGAGGCAGACGGCGCGTCAGGCACGGGACGCGTCGCGAGATACGCGACAGCGCCGACCGGAACAACGGCAACGGCAGCTATGAGAATGATTGATCGCAGGTTGGGCATTAGATGCATCGATGGTAGCCGCTACACCCCCGGCCGAAACAGCGCCGCTTTCCGAAACGTGCCTTCGAGGATCGCGTCGGCCGGCGCCTTCAGCCAGTCCGCGAGGATGCCGGCATAGATCGAGCGGAAATCGACGGTGAACTTGAGATCGCCCTGGTCCAGATCAACGAGCGATGGGTGTTCGCTGAAAACGCCGCTGCGGACCATCGGGCCGACGAGGAACAGCGGCGCCGCCGTGCCGTGATCGGTGCCGCCGCTCGCGTTCTGCCGCACGCGCCGGCCGAACTCGCTGAAGCACAGCGTGAGCACGCGGCCGTCGTTGCCCTGCGCCGTGAGGTCGTTCTGGAATGCGCGGAGGGCATCGCCGAGCTGCTGCATGAGATTGCCGTGCGGCCCTCCCTGACCCGCGTGCGTGTCGAAGCCGGACATGGTCGCGTAGTACACGCGCGTCGTCATTTCGTCGCGGATCATCGCGCTGATCGTGCGCAGCTGCCGGGCGAGGTCGCTGTTGGGAAACGGCGCGAGCGGCGCCCGTGCCACCGCGCTGCGGATGCGTTCGCTCGCGACCTGCGCGTCGAGCGCGGTCCGCATGAGAAAGCTCGTCTGCGTACCGGCGCCGGTTCCTTCGAGGGCGCCGGCGCGGTTGATTGCGTCATACGGCTGTTTGAGTGAGGCGTGCAGGTCTTCGCCGAGCCAGCGGAAGAGGTCCGCCGATTCGAATGCGATCGGCTTCTGAATATCGCCGACCAGCGCGAGCGGCGCGTTGCGGCCGATTGCGATCGAGCCTTCGGGAAGCGGTGTTCCGTTGCACGTGTTGTCGAAGTATCGGCCGAGCCAGCCGTTGCCCTGACCGTCGGTGCGCGCGGTCTGCCAGATGTCCATCGACGTGAAGTGCGATCGATTCGGATTCGGGTAGCCGACGCCCTGAATGACCGACGCGCAGCCGTCATCAAGCAGCGACTTCAGGCCCGTGAGATTCGGATGCAGGCCGATGCCGCGCTGCTGATCGAGTTCAAGCGCGCGCCCGGCGCCGGATCCTGGCGCGCCGATGCCGAGCGACGGCCGCGCGTTGTAGTACGCCGCATCGCCATATGGAATCACCGTGTTCAGGCCGTCGTTGCCGCCGCCGAGCTGCACGATGACGAGGATGCGGTCGGTCGGCACACCGTTGCCGGAGTACGGCGTCGACATCAGCATGCCGAGCGCCGACTGCTGGATGAACTGCGGGACCGTCGCGGCCATCGACGCGAGCGTGAGTCCGCGCTCCAGAAAGAGGCGCCGCGAAAACGGTGTTCCGGCAAACCCGGGCGATGAAGTGTGCGACGTGTCGGACATGAGAACCTCGTCTCTCAGCAAAGCTGAAACTCAGGCATCGCGGAAATCAGGGCAAGTGCGGCGATCAGCCGGTCGTTTTCGGCGGCGCCATCATTCTGACGCAGAAACGCGCTCAGTGCGTCGACGCGACTCTGATGCGGTCTGGCGGCCAGACTGAAGCGAAGCAGAAAGCGGGCGACTTGTTCCGCATCAAGGAAGGCTGGGGGCGGCTCACCCTCCGTTTGTGTCGCGCCAGCCTTCACATCAGCAATGAGGTGCCTGGCGTCGTACGCGTCGTCGGTCACCGGCCAGTCGTACTGCTGCGGCCGCCGGCCGGTGAGGAGATAGATCAGGACGTTTTGCCGGACGAAGAGCGTCGACGTGTTGATCCACGCGCGGCCGCCGTCCCACCCTTTGACACTCGGCGGCTGAAAGAGGCTTTGCCCCATGAGATCCGCCGCGCTGACGAGTGCGCTCATTGAGCGCACCGGTGTGCGATAGGAGCGGACGGCCTGCACGATCAACTGCATGGGACTTTTGATGACGGCGGCAGCATTGACTGCATCGTAAAAGTACGCGCTGCGAAACATCGTGCGCAGCACCGGCTTGAGTTCGTAGCGTCCGTCGCGCAGCTGCTTCGCCAGCGCCCGCACGAACGCCCTGCCGTCCGCGGTCGGGTCGCCGGGCGCGTCGTTCACAAAATAGCGAAACAGCTTCCAGCACAGAAACTCGCTCGCGACCGGCTTCTCTAGCAGGAATCGCACGAGATCGTCGCCCGACCAGTTGCCGCGCTTGCCGAAGAGCATCTTTGGTGTCGCGTCGTGATCGTTCGCGCGGAAGACGAACGCGTCGTCGTCAAACGTGAAACCGGTGAGCGCCCGCGCGCCCTCTTTGATGTCCCGCTCGCTGTAGCCGTTGCCTTCGCCGAGCACGAACAGTTCCATGAGTTCGCGGGCGAGGTTTTCGTTGGGACGCTGCCGGCGGTTCTCGTCGTTGTCGAGATACTCGAGCATCGCCGGATCACGAATGATCGCGAACATGAGATCGGCGACGTTGCCGAGCGCGTGGCGGCGGAACAACTCGTTCTGCGCGATCATGTGATAGCTGTCTTCGATCGTGCGATAGCCGGTCGCGCAGTGGCCATGCCAGAACAGCGTCATCTTCTCTTCGAGCGGCCGGCTCGTTTCGATCATCCGCGTCAGCCACCAGGTTTGCGCGGCGCGCATCTGTTCGCGGTCCAGCCCTTCGCGCCGCTGCCGCTCGCGCTGGATCTGTTCGAGCGCCGCTTCATCATTCATGCGCCGCGCTTCCTGAGCGGCCTGCGCCTCTGCCGGTGTCGGTGGGCGCATGATGTCGGCATTCCACAACGGCGCCTGCGCGCCCGGCGCCGCGGGTTCGATGAACGCGTCGACCGCCTTGTCCAGTCCCAGATTTGCGAGTGAACGCACATCCTCCGGAGCGCCGCCGAATCCCGCGCGGTGCAGGAGATGGTGGGCCTTCCAGTAATCAAACTTCGCGGCGGGCAGTGGACGGAGCGGAGGAGGCGCCATGCGATGCTTCGTTCTGTTCTATCGACCTTCTGGACTCGGCGCGCCCGAGATTCCCGAGTTTTCGCGGATTGTCGATGTTCCACCGCGCGGCGGGGGCAGTGCGAAGTGAAGGAGGGCAATCAGGGCGAGAGGAATCGGCAGGAGCCAGGTGTCGAGCGCAATGAAGCCGCGGGCGGCCAGCGGCGCGAGGGCCAGCACGACCACGCCGAAGAGGACCACGCGCCCGCGCGTCACCGGCCAGCGGCGCGGGCCCGGTGGCATGAAGAGCGCGACGTACGCGGGAAACAGCAGTCCGTAGCAGCCGAGGAAGAGCAGGTAGGTCGTTTCTGCATCGATGCCGAACAGCGAAGACGCCTCGACCGCGAGCACGCCTCCTATCGCCGGCACGAGAATCACCATCTGGCGGGCGCGCTGCGTGTGAGGAACCGGTGCGCGTCGCAGTTCGCGGACATGCACGGCAATCGTGAAGATGAGCTGCGTGACGAGGTGCGCGAGCACGGCGGTCAGCAGCGTCTCGATCCGCAGTCCGCCTGTCGCGCCGTAGGCAGCCGTCAGGAGAATGACGACGAAGAACGAGATCCCGAACACGCCGAATGCATGGACGCTCGATGTTCGCTGCCGCGCCCGATGAAAGGTGCGGTCGAGCCAGGGACAGAGAAGAAATCCGAACACGATGATCGGCGCGGCGAACCACAGCGACTGCGCCGTCGGCATGTTCGGGTGTCCACCCATTGGAATCGTGCCGAGCGGCGCGAATCCGACCTGCGTCCAGGCGAAAAACGAGACGCCCGTGATCAGCACACCCAGCCACGGCCAAGCCCGCTCGGGCGCGAGACTCAGGAGGATGGCGACGACAATGCAGCCTGCCGGCACGAGCCAGCCCATCGGCAGCGGTGATGACACAGGCTCGCCGTGCGCCGAAACGAGCGCGCCGGCAAGCCACGCGAGAAAGAACATCTGATAGGCCACCGTGATCGCCGAGAACACAACCATCGCGCCGGCATGGTCGCGGCACAGTCGTTCACTGGTCGCCTTGCTGCAGAGGTAGCCGAAACCGGCGCAACCGAGGACGTTCGGCACGGCAAACACCGCGAAGCCCCACCAGCCCCAGTGGCGCAGCATGATGATCGGGAGATACATCCCGATGCACCACGTCCAGCTGGCAGTGCAGAAAAGCCCCCATCCAAGGGGATTGCCGATGCGGGCAAGCATGCGGGGGAGTGTAGAGGAGCGTGCGGCGCGGAAGGGTCGTCCGCACACTCCAGCCCAGCTACTTCGTCTTCTTCCGCCGATCGCGCCGCGCCTGCGCCATCGACTTCGGCGTGCAGTGGAACGTGATGGCACAGCGGCCGACGAGCATTTCGCGGCCGCGCTTCTTCAGCTGCTGACGGATTTCCATCTCCAGATCGATATTGAACTCGCCGCCCGCCTTGATCTTGTTGTCGAGGTCTTCGCTCTGCACGATCTCGTAGATCGCAGGACCGAAGCACGGCCGCAGGAAGCGATAATTCATCGTCTTGCAGACGACCGTGAAGTCACCGCCGCACTTGCCGAACAGGTACATGCCGCCGGCGACTTCCGAGTTGCCGAGGAGTGCCGCGCCGGCCATCGCGTTGTACCAGTTGCGATTGAATCGGGTGAACGGCAGGATCGCGACGAAGCGGCTCGTGCCGTCGCGCTTGACCGAGATTCCGGAGCGAAATGCGAATGGAAGATAGACGAGCGAGAAGGCGCGCTGAAAGAATGTGTTTTTCGTCGAGAGCCGCGACAGCCAGGCTTCGGCCCGCTGCGTGAGGGAACGCTTGGTCTGGGGACGCGCGAGGGCAGTGTCGGCGAGCGGTTCGGCCGCAGCGGAGGGACTGATGGGGTTCGACGAAGACACGGGTGGCAGTTCACGCAGCGGGGACGGCGGTCGATGAGGGGCGGTGTGCGGTGTGCGGGGGGTGACATCGTACGTGCAGCCGGGGCGAGGGTTCCAGCGCCGAGTTGCACTCGATGGCTCTTTCCATGATTCTGTCGGCATCCATGCACAGCCTGACCACACGTTCGGACTTGGATCGCGGCGGCGTGTGCGGCGTGTGCGGCGTGTGTTCATGGTCGCTGCGCCCGGCCGATCCGCATGAGCTCGTGGCGCAGCTACGGGCGTGCGGGTGTGATGCTGTGCAACTGGCATTGACGCCGCTCGTCGAGGCGCCGACCGTGTGGGGCGCTGCGGGAAGCGTGCTGCGCGATGCAGGCATCCGCGTGATTTCCGGCATGCTGGCGACAGTCGGCGAGGACTACTCCAGCATCGACGCTATCGCCCGCACGGGTGGCGTGCGGCCTGATGCCACGTGGCCGGCGACGCGCGAACGCGCCGCCCAAGTCGCCGCTGCGGCGCGGCGGTTAGGTATCCGCCTTGTCACGTTTCATGCCGGGTTCATACCGCATGACCGCGGCGATCCGGAGCGCGACACGATGCTCGCACGCCTGCGCGCCATCGCGGCGATGTTCGGCGACTTCGGAATGCAGATCGCGTTTGAAACCGGTCAGGAGCCCGCGTCGGTGCTCGTCGACGCGCTCCAGGACCTGGGGCACCCGTCCGTCGGCGTCAACTTCGATCCTGCCAACATGCTGCTGTACGGGTCGGGCGATCCGGTCGAGGCGATCGGGATGCTCGCACCGTGGGTCAAGCAGGTGCATGTGAAGGACGCGGTCGCGAGCGGCGTCGCGGGCGTCTGGGGGAGGGAGGTGCCCGCCGGCACTGGCGACGTCGCGTGGCCCGCATTCCTGGCGGCCGTCGCACGGTGCCCGCAGCGTCCGCCGCTGGTCATTGAGCGGGAGGCGGGACCGTCGCGGGTCGCGGACATCGTGCTGGCTCGGGAACTCATCGCCCGTTTGACCCGTGAGTGACGAACACGCGGCGCACGCGCCGTAGGATGCTCGCATGCCAACGTATGTCTATGCAGTGATTCAGCCCGATGGCACCGATGGTGAGGTGTTCGAGATAATGCAAATGATGAGTGAGGCAACGCTCACGAAGCACCCCACAACGGGCAAGCCTGTGCGCCGTCTCGTGACGGCGCCGAACCTGTCGCTGCAGTGGAGCGAAGGCGCGAGCAAGGACAAGCTGAGCGACAAGAATCTCGAACGGCTCGGGTTCGCGAAGTATCAGAATGCCGGAGACGGCCGGTTCGAAAAGCGGGCGGGTGCCGGTCCCGACTCGATCGCCGCGGACTAACTCGTGACGGCCGCCAAGCACGCACCATCGCCACGCGAGCGGATCGAGCAGCTGCGCGAGCACCTCGACCGCGCCAACCGCGCGTATTACGTCGACGCCAATCCATTTCTTGCGGACAGCGAGTACGACCGATTGCTGAGCGAGCTCGTCGAGCTTGAACGCCAGCATCCCGAGTTCGCGGACCCCTCCAGTCCGTCGCAGCGCATCGGCGACGCGACCACCGGCGGATTCGCCGTCGCGACGCATCGCGTGCCGATGCAGTCCGTCGACAACAGTTACTCCGTCGAGGATGTGCGGACGTGGCACGATCGGTGTCGTGCAGCGCTGGTCGAGGCCGAGCTGCTGGGCGCTGACGACCCGCTGCCGATGGTGTGCGATCCGAAGGTCGACGGCCTGGCAATCAGTCTGCGCTATGAAGACGGAGTCCTCGCGAGCGCTGTGACGCGCGGCGATGGCGAGAAGGGCGACGTCGTCACGCGTAACGCGAAGGCGATCCGTTCGATTCCGACGCGGCTGCATGCTCCGGGCGGACTTCGCGTGCCGCACGTCCTCGAAGTCCGTGGCGAGATCTACATGCCGAGCGACATGTTCGAGAAGATCAATGCCGAGCGCGCGGAAGCGGGGGAGCTGCTGTTCGCGAATCCGCGCAACAGCACCGCGGGAACACTGAAGAATCTGGATCCGCGCATTGTGGCGCGGCGCGGCCTGCGATTCTGTGCGCATGGTCGCGGCGAAGCAGCGGGTGCCGTGCCGGACTCGTGGTGGGAATGGCTCGCATATCTGCGCGCGTTGGGCATTCCGACCAATCCGCACGCGCAGCGCTGTGTGACGCTGAATGATGTGCTCGCCGCGATCGAAGCGTTCGCGGCGCCGCGCCGCTCGCTGCCGTACGCGGTCGACGGCATGGTCGTGCGCGTCGATCGGCTGGAGTTTCAAACCGCGCTGGGCTCGACGAGCAAGGCGCCGCGCTGGGCGATCGCGTTCAAGTATCCCGCTGAACAAGGCGTGACGACCCTGCGCGAAGTGAACTGGCAGGTCGGGAAAGGCGGCACACTCACGCCGCGCGCGACGATGGAACCTGTGGTGCTTGCGGGCACGACGGTGAAGCATGCGACGCTGCACAACATTGAAGAGATCCGCCGGCGGGATGTGCGCATCGGCGACACAATCATCGTCGAGAAGGCTGGGGAAGTCATTCCGCAAGTGGTGCAGCCCGTGCTCGAGAAGCGCATCGGCACCGAGCGCGTGATCGAGCCCCCGACGGCATGCCCGGCCTGCGGCGGCGCGGTCGAGCAGGAGGGGCCGAAGCTCTACTGCGTGAATCCTGAGTGTCCAGCGCAGTTCCGCGAGCGGCTCAAGTGGTTCGTAGCCCGCGATCAGATGGACATCGATGGCCTCGGCGAGAAGCTCGTTGATCAGCTCGTCGAGGCGAAGCTCGTGACGCACTTCGCGGACCTGTTCATGCTCACGCGCGCGCAGCTGATTTCGCTGGATCGTATGGGCGAGAAGAGCGCCGACAATCTGCTCGCGGGGATTGACGCCGCGCGCGGGCGCGGGCTGGCGCGCGTCCTCGCCGGCATCGGGCTGCGGCACATCGGGACGAGCGCGTCGAAGACGCTGGCGAAGGCATTTCCCGATGCCGATGCGCTGCTGGCCGCGCGCGAGGAACAACTCGCTGAACTCGAGGACTTCGGCGCGATCACCGCCGCGAGCCTGGCGCACGATCTCAGCACGGAACGGATTCGGGAAACGTTCGACCGTCTGAAGCAAGCCGGCGTCGACCTCGCCAGCCCGCTGTACCGCGCGCGTGAAGAAGCCGTCGTGATCGCGAGCCCTGTCGCGGGAAAAACGATCGTGGTGACGGGCACCCTCGAGCGATGGTCGCGCGGCGAGATTGAAGAGCTGCTGGAGTCCCTGGGGGCGAAGGTCTCAGGCAGCGTGTCGAAGAAGACGGATGTGCTGATCGCCGGAGCGGAAGCCGGTTCCAAGCTCGCGAAAGCGCGCGGTCTTGGGGTCGAAGTCTGGGACGAGGCGCAGGCCATCGCGGCCCTCGACTCCGCCTGATCTTGCCCCCGCGATTCCGATCCGGCGCTTCCCGTAGAATTCGCGTCCACATGGGTCAATTCACTCTCGGCCTCCGCAGTCTTCTGATCAAAGCGGCGATCTTCGTCCTGCTGGCGGCACTGCTGGCGTGGCTGCTCGGCGGGACGCTGTTTCCCCGGGCCGTCACCTCCGACGGACCCGCCGTGGCCTGGAATGGCGCGAAGTGGCACCTCCGCGCGTCGCTCGGCGGCGATCAGCCAGGCGTCCTCCGGTGGTCGCTCATGCGGCAGCGGGACAGTGAGACGGCGCAGGCCTGGCCGGACGACCGTCCGCTCGACCGATTCGCTGAGGCTGCAGGTCCGCTCGCGACAGAGGGCGCGCTGTACGTGGCGTTCCGCTCTCGAGACGCCACGGAGTGGACGCTCTTCACGATCAGGGACGCGGGGTTCGAGTCAACGGTGCTGCCCGATCGGCTGGAAGTGGAGCGGCAGTTGAACCGCGTGCGGAACGGACTTCCTCTGCAGGCGCCGGATGCACGGCCCTGATCTCGGTGAGACACGCACACGATGCAGAACGTCGAATTCAAAGCCGAGATCCGCGACCTCGAAGTGGCGCGTCGGCAATGCGCCCTCATCGGCGCGCGTCGCGCCGGCCGCGTCGCGCAGATCGACATGTACTTTCGCATCGCCGAGGGCCGGTTGAAACGGCGCGAGTCGACAGAGCTGCTGCTGAACGAACATCCCGCGGAACGGCCGCTTGGGAGCGTCGAGTGGATCTTCTACCAGCGGCCGGATTCGCTCCTCGCCCGCATCTCGCAATACACGATCTTCACCGACGCACAGGCGCGCGTGCGGTATGGCACAGCGACGCTCATCCCGTGGAAGGTCGTGCGCAAGAGCCGCGAGCTCTGGCTCGTTGACAACGTCCGCATTCATCTTGATGACGTGGATCAGCTCGGTCTGTTTATCGAGTTCGAAGCAGTCGTTTCCGCACGCCATGACGTTGTCGAGTGCCGCATGATGGTCGCGCACCTCCGAGAGCAGTTCGCGCCGATTCTTGGAGAACCGATCAGCGGCTCCTACGAAACCCTGGCGCCGGAGCTCGAAGACAGCGAGCGAACCATCCGTCTGCCCTGAGCCTAGCCGCTCAAAGCGTCAGCGCCCCCTGGAAGATCGCGACTGCCAGCACCAGCGCGACCGCGATGCGCCACACGCCGAAGATGACGAACGAGTGTGTCTCGAGGTATCGCACGAGCCACTTCACAGCGAGCGCTGCGCTCAGCGCCGCGACAGCGATTCCGACGACGACCGGCAGCCATCCGCCGAGCGGCACGACAAAATCGAGTCCGTGATCTTTGATCTGCTTCATCAGCTTGTACGCGCATGCCGCGCTCAAGGTCGGCAGGCCGAGCAGGAATGAGAACTCCGCAGCTTTCGCCGGCGGCAAGCCAGCGGTCAGTCCGCCGAGAATCGTCATCATCGAACGGCTCGTGCCAGGAATCATCGCCACGCATTGCATGAGTCCGATGATCAGCGCGTCCTTGACCGTGAGATCCTCGATGTTCCGAAACGGCCGGCCCTCGCCGGACTCCTGCCGCCGGCGCAGGCCGTCCTGCCACGGCTTGATCGCGATGAGCAGCACACCGCCGGCGAACAACATCACGATCACAGGAATCGGTCTGAGCAGATATGCATCGATGAGATCGTCGAGCAACAGTCCGAACACCGCGGCCGGCAGGAACGCGACGACGAGCAGCATCAGTAGCCGTCGTCCCGCCGCGTCCGTTCCGCCGACGCCGCGCAGCATGCTCTGCACGCGGGCGCGGTACAGACCGAGCACCGCGAGGATCGCGCCGCCCTGAATGATGATGATGAATGCGTCAATGGACTGTTTCGATTCGGGCGTCTGGCCGAGTCCGAGCAGCCACGCCGTGAGACTGAGGTGGCCCGTGGAACTCACCGGAAGGTATTCGGTGATGCCTTCGACGAGGCCGAGCAGGATCGCTTGCAGGATGTTCATGAAGGCGCGTCGGGAGGTGTCTGCAGCCAGGGCATCAACGCGCGCACGCGTGCACCCGTGTCTTCGATGGGATGTTGTCGGCTCAGTTGGCGTTGCGCGTTGAGCCAACCGTCGCCGTTCGCGTGATCGTCGACGAGCCGCTTCGCGAACCCGCCGCTGCGGATCTCCGCGAGGATGCGGTCGAACTCGGCGCGGAGTCCGGGGCCCGCGATCCGTTCCGCCGCTTCGAACGCCCCGAATTCCGCCGTATTCGAGATCGCGGCGCGCATGCCTGCGAGGCCCCGGCTGTACACGAGGTCTGCGACCTGCTTGGCCTCGTGGCAGCATTCGATGTACGCAAGCTCCGGCGGATATCCGGCGGCAACGAGCGCCTCGTACGCAGCGACGATGAGCCCGCTCAGTCCGCCGCACAGCACCGCCTGCTCGCCGAAAAGATCGGTTTCGGTCTCGTCGGCGAACGTCGTCTCCAAGATCCCCGCTCGGGCGCAACCGATTCCGCTCGCCCACGCGAGGGCCAATGCGCGTGCATCGCCGGCCGGCGATTCGTGGGCGACAGCCACGAGGCCCGGGATGCCCTGACCAAGCACAAAGCGTTCGCGCAGCGTGGTCCCGGGACCTTTCGGCGCCACGAGGACGACGCCGAGATCGTCGCGCGGCCGCACCTGCTGGTAACGGATCGAGAAGCCGTGCAGAAAGCCGACGGTCGCGCCCTGCCGAAGATGGGGGGCGATGTGGCGTCCGTACACCTCGGCGTGCACTTCGTCGGGAAGGCTGACGATCAGAAGATCGGCCTCCGCCGCAGCGCCGTCCAAGTCCGCCGTGCGGAATCCAAGGCCGTCCGCCTCGCGGCAGCCGTTGCCGTTCGGTCGCCCGCCGATGAGGACATTGATGCCGCTGTCGCGCAGGTTCAGCGCGTGAGCCCGCCCTTGGTTGCCGAAGCCCAGGAGCGCGACACGACGGCCTTCAAGCGGAGTTCGGGGTGCATCGGCATCGCCGCGAAGGACGCGCATCGCTTCAGGATACCTGTCCTGCGAAGGACCACTGGCTGGTGCAAGGATTGCAATGGCTTTGTGCAGCGATCGCCGGTCCCAGGCTCAAGTGGTCCGTCTGTGCGGCCGATGTGCGAGGGGGGACGCTTCGCCCCAGCGCGACGGGACAGCGCGACGGGACAGGACGGCCTCGGTTCCTCCACTCCACAGACTGCCGGGAGCATCAGATGGCACCAGATCAGAACAGCGACGGTCGTGAACGTCGGCGCCATGCGCGATTCAAGGTCGTGCCGATGTACACGCGCCTGCAAGTCCGCGGTCCCGCCGATGATGCCCTGCCCCTTGACGGGCACGTGTACGACATCAGCGAAGGCGGCCTGCGGTTTGAGCTCGACGAGCCGTTGCCGGAAGGGGAGCGGGTCACGGTCGAGATCGATCTTCCCGGCTGTCAGAAGCTCATCAAGGCATACGGCAAGATTGTTCGAGTCAACGACCGCGAGGACGACCCCGGTCCGCGCCGCATGGCCCTCCGCTTCGACAGCTTCGTTGATGAAGCGAGCAAGCGCGCACTGAGCCGTTATCTCGGAGAAGGCTGGCTTGAGGAAGAGCGCGCGGCCTGACGGAACGCGCTCGCGACGCGATCCGCGATCTCACCGGGCGTCCCTGCGTTCACATCGACGACGGCATCAGCGAGCTCCAGATAGCGAGGCCTTCGCGCCAGCGCCAGCACCTGTAATTCTTCAAGGACACCGAGGCCGGTGATGCTCGTGCGGTCCCCGGGACCGGCATGAAGTCGTGCCTCCGCTGTCGCTGGACCGCAATCAAGCATGATCACACGCGCGGCATCTCGCCGTTCTTTGAGCAACGCGGCGATAGAGGGAACGAGCGGGGCACCTCCACCCAAGGCGAGAACCGCAGGCGCGAGCGGCGCTTGAAAGAATGCTTTGGCAGCGGCTGCTTCCGCGGCGCGCCAGATTGGCTCGCCCAGTGAAAAGACCGCCGTCACCGACGTGTGTCCGAGCCGTCGCAGCGCGAGGTCGTCGAGATCGAAGAATTCGATGCCAAGCCGCTGCGCGAGCAGCTGGCCGATGGTCGTCTTCCCCGCGCCACGCAGGCCAATGAGACAACAATGGGGCGCGCCCGGCGCGGTCGGCACCGTGGGGTGCGCGGGAAACTCGTTCAACGAAATCTCCCGCGGCAGGTGAGAGGGAGGCTTTTGCCCAAAGCGCGATCAGCGCGTGTGCCGGCAGCGCGATCAGCGGGTGCGGATGCGGCGGCCGATGCGGCGCTGGCGATTCAGAATCCTGCGGCCGGCACCGGACTTCATGCGCCTGCGGAAGCCGACCTTGCGCACCTTCTTGATGCGACTGACCTTGTGGGGGTAATGCATAGGAAAAAAACTCGCGGGCGGGGGGTGCCAGAAGCGGACCGGGAAAGGTAACACAGCCCGCCGGGGAGAGCAAGCGTGGTGTTTGGGGGCGCGTTGGCGGTTCCGGGAACTGTCGGCCAACGCCGCACCGTGGCTCGGCTGCAGCGAAGCGCTTGCATTGCCGATAGCCAGCGGGGATCGTGTCCCACGGGCGAGTCCTCCAGCCGTTGCGTCGTCGCGATGACTGGAGCACCCGCCGACAGCTCATACGAGGTCCGCGCGCGATCGCGTCGCGCGGTCCGCAATTCCCGCGGAACGGGATGTGATGTCGGTACCAATGAATACAGGTCCGTCTGAGACCACCGCCGAACTCGTTGCCTCGAGGGCGCTCGCCCACGCCGCCGCGCAGGCACTCTCCAATCCGGAGCGCCGCACGACGCTCGCCATGCCAACCGAAGACTCGCCCGAAGCGGTGATCGAACGCATGATCGGTTACGCGTTTCACGACCGATCGCTGCTGGCGAAAGCGATGGTCCACGCATCGATCGCCACATCGCGTCTTGAAAGCAACGAGCGGATGGAGTTCCTTGGCGATGCGATCCTGGGCATGGTGATCTGCGACTATCTCTTCCGCAGCTATCCGAACGCGCTCGAAGGGGAACTCACGAAGATCAAGTCGAGCGTGGTGAGCCGGCGCACGTGCGCCGAGATCGCGCTCTCGATCGGACTCGACGAGGGACTGCTGCTTGGCAAAGGCATGGGGACGCGGGAAAACCTCCCGCAGTCACTAGCAGCCGCGGCGTTTGAGGCGGTGATCGGCGCGATCTATCTCGACGGCGGCCTTGAGAGCGCGGCACCGTTCGTTCTGAAGCACCTGTCCGAGCGCATTGAGCGAGCCGCGCGCCTTGGCCACCAGCACAACTTCAAGAGTGTGCTGCAGCAGGCGCTGCAACGCAGCGGTTCCTGCAATCCTGCGTACGTCATTGTCGACGAGCGCGGCCCCGATCACTCGAAGTGCTTTGAGATAGCGGTCGAGGTTGACGGCCGGCGCTTCCCCGGATGCTGGGGCACGTCGAAGAAAACAGCCGAGCAGCAAGCCGCGCTCACGGCGCTGCTTGAGCTCGGCTTTGCGACGACCTCCGAGGACGGTGATGTTCTGATCCGGCGGATCGAAGACGGCGAGGGCATTCCTCCGCCCGCGCAGCAGGCCGAGGAGCGTGCGACTTCGCCCGAGTAAGGCTGTCAGTGCGACAGATACCGCAGCAGGAACCACGCGCCGCCGGCGTGCACAGCGATGGCGACCACCGCCGTCGTCGCGTACGGCCACCACTGGCGTGTCGATCGCGGTCGCGCGGGCAGCGCGGTGAGCGCCACCGTTTCCATTGCAAGGTCCGGCGACTCACCACGTCGAGCCCGGTCCTGCACTGCAGCGATGATGAGATTCGCGTCGAACGGGCGCACGCCGACTCGATGGGCGAACGCAAGGACCTTGCGCCGTCGTTCAAAGGTCAGAAGCGAGCCTTCGAGGCTCGACGCTGTCTCAAGCGCCACCTGCCACCGCGGATCCTGCGGGTCAAGCGTGTGATTGATGGCAGCGTCGAGGTTCGCGTGCGCTATCCCGCGCCGCGCCGCAGCCTCGTCACGCTGGACGGCATGCGGCGCGTTCAGTCGCGGTCCAGCCGGGGAATCACCTACGCCCACCAGCCGCAACGGCTGGCGAATCCCGCCCAATGCCGAGCGCGCGGCAGCGGGATGAAGGGGCGGGGTTTGATCGGAGCGGCTGACCATACATCGATCGCGGGCCAAGCGACACACACGGGAGACAACGCGCGGAGTCTATGCGTCGCATCGTGAAATGCCAGCCACCTTGAAAGATTGTGGGCCGATCGCGCGCTCTGCAGCGTTATCGGCACGGCTCATTCTGCGCCGTGTCGGACGATGCGCCCTTCGATGAGGAAGATGAGATCTTCCGCAATGTTGGTCGCGATGTCCGCAATTCGCTCGATGCGCTGCGCGATGGCGAGAATATCGATCGCCGCCTGGGTGTGATCGACGTTGCGGTGAATCTCGTCGCGGCTCCAGACCAGCACTTCCTTGTTGAGCTGATCGATGCGTTTGTCATCGCGGCGCAGCTGCAGGCAGCGCGGAAGGTCCGGCGTGGCGACCAGTGAAATCGCGTCGGTGACCATTCCCTTCGTCGCCACGGCCATGTCGAGCAGTGATTCGGGGAGCCGCACGACGGTGCCTTGCGAGAGCTTGAGGATGCGCTTCGCCACACCTTTCGCGAGATCCGCAATGCGCTCCAGTTCACCGGACATGCGGATCACCGTGAGAATCGTGCGGAGGTCGGACGCCACCGGCTGTCCAAGCGCGAGCAGGCGCATGCAGTCATTCTCAATTGCGAGCTGCATCCGATCGATCGCCTCGTCACCGGTGCGGACCTTCATCGCGAGTTCGGTGTCCCCGGTCTGCATGGCCTGCACGACATCGCCGACGCGCTGCTCGACCTCGGCACCCATAGCAAGAAGGTTGCGGCGGAGATCAACGATGCGGGTCTGAAGGTTTACGGACATCGTGTCGCTAGCGGACCGCGGGGAGCGAGAGGCGGAATCAGCCGAAGCGGCCGGTGATGTAATCTTCGGTCTGCTTGTTCGCCGGGCGTGTGAAGATACGCTCTGTCTCGTCACATTCCACTAGCCTGCCCTCGAAAAAGAAGGCCGTGCGATCGGACACCCGTGCCGCCTGCTGCATGTTGTGGGTCACGATGACGATGGTGTAGGTTTCCGCGAGCTGGGAAATCAGGTCTTCGATCGCGGCGGTGGAGCGCGGGTCAAGGGCTGAGCAAGGCTCGTCCATCAGCAGCACTTCCGGTCCCACAGCGATCGCCCGGGCGATGCACAGCCGCTGCTGCTGCCCGCCCGACAGTCCGAGCGCGGACGCCTTCAGACGGTCCTTGACCTCGTTCCAGAGGGCTGCGGCGCGAAGCGACTGTTCCACCAGGTCCTCGAGATCACCGCTCGACATGGAGCGGTGCAGGCGCGGGCCGAACGCCACATTGTCATGAATGGACTTGGGAAATGGATTGGGCTTCTGGAACACCATCCCGACGCGGCGGCGCAGTTCGACCACGTCGGTCGCCTTGGCAAGCAGATCGGTGCCATGCAGATCGAGCGTCCCCTCGGCCCGCGCGCTGACAATCGTGTCATTCATCCGGTTCATCCACCGGAGAAACGTGCTCTTGCCGCAGCCCGAAGGGCCGATGAGCGCGGTCACTTCACCGAAGGGAACGTCGAGCTCGAGATTGTGGAGCGCCTGAAACGATCCGTACCAGCTGCTGAAATTTCGCACCGTGATCGCGGTCGGCGGAATCGCCTCGCCCGGCGCCGGGTGTCCGGCAGGCCGCGCCACCTCGGGCCGCGCGACGGCAAACGCGGGCGCAGCGTGTCCATGCGCGTCTGCAGGAGGTGTTGAGTTCGGCGTGGTCATGGAGTGGTCGCGGGCGTCGTGGGACGTGTTGAGCGAAACCTTCGAATGCTGCTGCGTGATGTCAGATCGTATAGCCATCGAAGCGGATCACTCTCCGTCAGGAGGCACGCACGCATGCATGCACGCCAGGCTTCCTGATTCAGTTCATGTAAGAGGCGTGTGGAGTTTCTGACGGATGATCACGGCGAGCGCGTTAAACGTGAGCAGCACTGCGAGCAGCACGATAATCGCAGCGGCGGCAATCGCGTGAAAGTCGGCTTGGGGACGCCCCGCCCAGTTGTAGATCTGCAGTGGCAACACGGTGAATTCGCTCATGAGATTCACGGGCGTATCAGAAATGAACAGCGGCACGCCAAGGACGAGCAGCGGTGCCGCTTCACCGATGGCGCGGCTGATCGCCAGGATCGAGCCCGTCATGATCATCGGGATCGCGGCGGGCAGCGTCACCCTCCGCACGGTTTGCCATGTGGTGGCGCCCATCGCAAGCGAGGCTTGGCGCAGCGAACTCGGCACCGCGCGGAATGCTTCCTGGGAAGAGATGATGATGATCGGCAGAATCACCAGCATCAGCGTCAGTCCGCCGGCGAGCACGCTTCCTCCGAAGGGCAGCGCCATCGACCACCAGGACGTTGAGGATGTCCGGGTTGGACTTGAAGCATTCTTCGCCGAAACGGTCGCCGGAGGTCCGTCGATCGACGGCGCCGCCAGATCGTCCGCTAGCACGCGGACCGTGACTGCTGTCACCACCTCGCGTCCGTCTGGCTCGATCACGTGCAGCAACGCTGCGTCCCCGTCTCGCAACGGTCGCGGTGGCGCAGGGGGTGCCGTCCAGATCGACCAGCGAGCCAGGCCGTTCCGCAGCCCGCCGCTCGCACTCTCCACAACCTGCTCGTGCGGTATTCCATCCTCGCCCGCGACCATGACGCGATCGCCGACCGTCGACACTGGAACCGTCACGAGATGACCGGCGACGGTGCGGTATTCATTGTGAAACGCGTAACCGAAGAACAGCGACGGATCGTTCGATGTGCCGAAGAGGCCGAACATCCGTGCGAAAGCGGTGAGCGCGAGAATGCCGTAGACGATCGATGGCACACCGGCGAGATTGCGGATGTTCGTCTGGATGAATCGCGTGAACCGGTTGCTGGTCGCGAACTCTTCCATATAGATCGCGGTCCCGACGCCGATCGGCAGCGCCGCGGCTGCGCAGATGGCGCAGACCCAGATGGATCCCCACAGCGGCGCGCGGATCCCCGCGTCCTTCGGTTTGCGGCTGGTGTATTCGGTGAAGAACTCCCAGCGCACCCAATGCTTCCATCCCGCGAAACCGTCGCCTCCGTCCACGAAGCTCGCCTTGAGGTTCGAGAAGTCGACGATCCAGGGAAGTCCCTTGATCGTGATGCTGAACAGCAGGATCGCCAACAGCACGACTGCCATACTGGTCGCGAAGAGACAAAGCAGCAGAAACCCGCGATTCAGGAGCGTCCGCGTGCGCCTCGAGGCGGGTTGCCCGCGCTCGGCATTCAACGCGGTGGGAGCATCGGCGCCAGCGTCGATCATTCGTACTCCTCGCGGAATCGGCGGAGGATGACGTTGCCGGCGAGTGTCAGTCCCAAGGTCAGAATGAAGAGCACAAACGCCACGGCGTAGCTCGATCGATACTCGACACTGCCGGCTGGGGCATCACCGGTAAACATCGACACCATGTACGCGGTCATCGTCTGCGTTTCGTTCGCCGGATTCCACGTCATATGCGCGAGTCCGCCGGCAGCGAGGGCGACGATCATGGTCTCGCCGATCGCGCGGGTGATCGCCAGGAGAAATGCAGCGACAATGCCGGACAGCGCCGCGGGAACAACCACGCGCACCGACACGTCAAATCGCGTCGATCCGAGCGCGTACGCGCCATCGCGCAAACTGCGGGGCACGGCACGGAGCGCGTCCTCCGAGAGCGAACACACAATGGGCAGAATCATGATGCCGACAGCAAGTCCGGCGCTCGTCGCATTGAAGCTGCCAAACGCTCCGCTGAACCACTGCAGCCCCGGTGTAATCACGGTCAGTGCGAAAAACCCGTACACGACTGTCGGAATGCCCGCGAGGATCTCGAGCACAGGCTTCAGCGTCGAGCGCACGCGTGACGGTGCGTACTCGCTTAGGTAGATCGCCGCGATGAGGCCAAGCGGCAGGGCGAAGACCGCGGCCACGAGACTCACCATGAGTGTTCCCGTGACGAGCGGCCAGATGCCGAAATGCTGCGATTCACCGAGCTTTGGCGCCCACACCGTGCCGAACCAGAAGTCGGTGACCGAGACTTCCGACATCCCAAAGAAGCCCAGCGTTTCGCGCGCCAAAATGATCAGGATGGAAAAGGTCGTGACGACCGAGAGTGCGGCGCAGGTGAAGAGCGCGCCTCGAATGACGCGCTCGACCGTTTTGCGCAACGCTGCCGACCGGGGCCGTCCGCGCAACGCCGCCGCAGCGGCGCGCGCGCCCTGGTTCACCTCCGGACCACTCCGATGGATCGGATCTTCCGACGGGGCGTTCGAAACGGGGAGCGTCGTCATCAGGTCGTAATCCGCCGCAACGGCTTCCACCGTTGCGGCGGGAATGATCGCAGCAATCGCGCCGGCGTGTGACCGGTGCGGGGCGCTGGCAGCTTACTTGTAGATGTCCGTGACGCGGCCCGACACGTCCTCGCCGCTCGCGGTCATGAACTGCGTGCCCGTGCGCATATCTTTGAAGTTCTTCTTGGCCGTGGCATAGACCGTATCAGGCAGCGCGACGTAGCCGACTTCGTTAGCAAGCTTCCCTGCGTTGTTCAGGAAGAAGTCGATGTACGCGCGGAGTTCCGGCTTCTCCGTCGCGGTCTTCTTGTTCACGTAGATGAAGAGCGGACGGCTGAACGGAGCGTACGTGCCGTTCTCGATCGTCTCGTGGGTCGGCGTCACGGGGCCCTTGCCACCGTCGATCGGCACGATCTTCAGCTTGCTCTTGTTTTCAAAGTAATACGCGCATCCGAAGAAACCGATGGCGTTCTCGTCGCCGGAGACACCGCTCACCAGCGTGTTGTCGTCCTCGCTCGCCGTCAGATCAGCACGGATCTTGCCGTCCTTCTCGACGACCGTTTCCTTGAAATAGTCGAAGGTGCCGGAGTCCGTCCCGGGGGCATAAATCTTGATGGCAGTAGCAGGCCACGAAGGATCGACATCCTTCCAGGTCTTGGCGGAGCCCGTGGCCGAGAAGATCTTCTTCAGCTGCGGCACGGTGAGCGACTTCACCCACGTGTTCTTCGGATGGACGACGATCGAGAGCCCGTCGTAGCACACCGGCAGCTCGATGTATTCGATGTTGTTCTTGGTGGCGACATCGGCTTCCGATTTCTTGATCGGACGTGACGCGTTCGAGATGTCGACTTCGCCGGTGGTGAAGCGCTTGAATCCGCCGCCGGTGCCGGAAAGCCCGACCGTGACGCGGATGCCGGGCGCTTCCTTGCGGAACTCTTCAGCGACGGCTTCCGCCAGCGGGTACACGGTCGATGATCCGTCAGCGCGGACCGAACCCTTCATGTGTTTTACGTCTTGCGGAGCTGCTGCGGCGAGGAGTGAAATGCCGGCGGCGAGGGCGATTCCGCCCATGAGGGCACGGCGAGCAAACGGTCGTGTGAGCATGGAGAAGTCCTTTTCGGTTGGCGCCACCCCTGAACATGTGAACAGTGAACATGTGAACAGTGAACAGTGAACATGTGAACAGGGCACTGTCAACGGACGTTCATTCGCGGTCGACAACCTTTGGCTCGGGATGGCCCACACACAGTCGCCGTCCCATGTTAAGAACAGGTGAAGACTCGGTGTGGACTACACGACATGTTTGGGCGCAGTTGGCGTCGCAGTGGGGGTTGCAGTTGGGGTTGCGATTGGAACGACCGGCGGCTGCGGAAGAATCAGACGGAACGTGCTGCCCACGCCGAGCTCGCTGTCGACCTCGACAGATCCGCCGTGGGCTTGGGCAATGTGCTTGACGATCGCGAGACCAAGCCCGGTGCCCCCGCGGGCGCTCGAGCGGGCTCGGTCCACACGGTAGAAGCGTTCGAAGATCCGCTCCACGTGCGATGCAGCGATCCCGGGGCCTTCGTCGCGCACCGAGAGAACGACCGAGCTGTCGCGGGCGCGGGTCTCGATTGTGATCGTGGATCGTTCCGGAGCGTAGCGAATCGCGTTGGCGACGAGATTCGCAAGGGCCTGTTCCGCAAGCACTCGATTTGCCGCGATCTCCAACAAAGGAGTCGACGCCACGTCGATGCGGATTCCACGGTCCGCCGCGGCCGGCGACAGCAGCTCGACGACTGCGTCGACAACGATGTTGGGGTCAATGGCGGGTGCATTAAGGGTCACACGATGCGCGTCATCGCTGAACTCGGACTGTTCGAGCGACGCCAGAGACAGCAGATCTTCCACGAGGCTCGACAGCCGGGTCGTGTTGCGATGCACGATTTCCAGGAACTTGCGGACCTGGGCCGGATCGCTCGCGCCGACCTGCAGGAGCGTCTCGACGTAACCCTTGATTGACGTGATGGGCGTGCGCAGTTCATGGCTTACGTTCGCGACGAACTCGCTGCGAAGCGTCTCGAGCCTCCGAAGTCTGGTGACATCCTGCAGTGACACCAGCATGCCGATGGTGCGACCAGCTCGATCGCGCAGCGGCTCGCTCAGCGCATGCACTTGCCGTTGCGGTGCCGTCTGCAGCGCGCAGTCAGCCTCGATGCTGTGCGCGGCCTCGAACGCCTGGGTGACAAATCGATTGAGTTCAGCGTGACGCGTGATCTCCTGCAGGAGTCGGCCGCGGACCGTCGGCACCAGAATGCCGAGCAGCGCCGTCGCGGCGGGATTCAGTTCAATGACCCGCTGCTGCGGATCCATCGCAATAAACCCGGTCGTTGCCGAGTACAGGATTCCTTCAAGATCCCGCAGGCGGGCGGCAAGCGCCTGATCGCGCTGGTCAAGGGACCGTGACGTCCGCCGCAGGGCATGCACGACGCGCGACCATGACCGAGGCAGTGAGTCCGCGTCGCGCAAGACCGATTCGTTCACGCCTCGTTGCGCGAGGCTTTCGATCATCGCCGCTGTTCGCCTGATATATGCCGCTGCCACCAGCCGCGCCACGATCGCGCCCGCCAGCACTCCGCCGAGCGCCGCAGCAGCCGACCAGATCCACACCGGCGCGGCGTGCGCATTTGGCACTGCGATCAGGACAGTTCGGTGGAAGAGCGTGACGGAAGTGTCGATCATGCGTCGGCGAGAGCAGTCTTGCCCTCGCCGAAACGGTAACCGACGCCGCGGACGGTCTCAATGCAATCGGCAAGCGCGCCGAGTTTTCGACGCAGCGCGGTGATGTGGACGTCAACGGTGCGGCTTGACAGCACGGTCGATTTCCCGTGCACCGCCGCGATAATCTGATCGCGCGTGCGAACAAATCCCGGACGCATCGCGATGTATTGCAGAATGCCGAACTCCGTGAGCGTCACATCAATGAGCTGCGAGTCAACGGTGACGAGATGGCGTTCGGAATCGATGATGACGCGGCCGTCGATTAGCACGATGCGCGGGTCGTCTTCACCGCCGTCCGATTCACTCTCGCGCCGCCGGAGCACGTTCCGCACACGGGCCATCAGCACTCTCGGGCTGAACGGCTTCGTTACATAGTCTTCGGCGCCCAGCTCGATTCCCGTCACGATGTCCGCTTCCTCTCCCTTTGCGGACAACATGAGAATCGGAATGCGACGGGTGTCGTCGGTCTGTTTGAGTCGTCGGCAGATCTCCAGTCCGTCCAGATCTGGAAGCATCAAGTCCAGAATTACCAGATCAGGTTTCTGTCGCCGAATGACATCAAGCGCCAGACGCCCGCTGTGGACGACCGAGGCGCGGAGCCCTTCGCGCTCGACGTGAAACTGCACCAGTTCCGCGATCTCGACTTCGTCCTCGACAATCAGTACTTCCGCTCGCTGCACGTGAGGGATCTCCGTTTCGTTGGCGTGCAGGGTATCGCTTCGCCTCCCGGATGCCGCAGTGATAGCGTGAAGAACGCGCTAACACTGCGTTCTGACCCGCAGTGTGTCAGCAACGCCGGCGGGGTAGATCCATACCCCATCCGCCGCCGCAGGCTGGCCGCGACCCGTCGCGGCGGCAAGAGATATCGGAATGCCGTCCGCCGCGAGCGCCCCGAGCACGGCGATTTCCATCGCTTCCCGCGCTTCGAGCGGCACGCCGGCTTCGTTCAGCAATCGTGTGCGAAGGCCCGATGCGGCAGCGATCGTCTCGGCGAGCACCGGATGACGCGCACCGCCGCCTGCGAGCAGAATCTCGCCATCGGTCGTCATCCCTTCCTGACGCACGGCCACACCGATGATCGTGCCGACCGCCGAGACGGCGCTCGCTGCGAGATCATCCGCAGCGACCGTCGCACGATGGGCCGCGACCCATGCGATCGCTTCGTCGCCCGTGCCGAGTGAGCGGCGCGCGGAGCGCTGTGTCTCGAGAATCGCGCGCAGTTCCGCCGCGATCGCTCCGTTGACTGTCCCGCGCCGCGCGCTCTTTCCGTTAGCATCGAACGGACAGTGGAGCACGGTGCGCGCCACGGCATCGAGCACCTGATTGCATGCGCACACATCGCATCCGCGCACGTCAGTCACCGCGCATGCCGCAGGCAGTACGGTGGCGTTGCAGAACCCGCCGAGGTTCACGATCGCGCGATCGCGTTCGGCGCGAAACAGCATCCAGTCAGCAAGCGGCGTGATCGGCGCGCCTTGGCCACCCGCGGCGAGATCCGCCTGCCGGAGATCACACACCACTGCGCATCGCAGCGCCGCGACGACAGGCGCAGCCTGCAGCAGCTGCCACGACACGGGTGGCGCGTGATACACCGTCTGTCCGTGCAGCGCCGCAAGATGCACCGTTCGGCCGGCGACAAACCGCTGCAGG
>JAWXBD010000243.1:0-9831 GCA_034439815.1 Phycisphaerae bacterium | reverse complement strand
GGCTGTTCCAATCCTGATCGCCCGATATGGCGTCCATCGCGCCGAGCCGCGACTGGAGCAGCGCGCTCGACTCGCCCGCATGCACCGGATTCGTGCCGGTATAAGCAAATGACGTGGTCACCCCGGCGCCCAGTCCTTCAAGCTGAAAGTAATCGATGTCCGCGCCGGGACTGCCGCCGTAGGAATTGCCGGCGCCGTCGAGCACTTGCACGCTCTCGAGGTAGTTGAGTCCCGCGGACTGCATGATGGCGTACAGATCGACGGTGACGAGCGTGCGATTGACGGGGTTCTGCACGAGCGACGACGAGACGCTGCTGAGATAGTTGCCGCTGTACGCGATGGCTGGTGGACCGAGCTGCAGAATCGTGCCGACCTCGATGGTTTCGGCCGACGCGACAGCCGTGAGTACCGTCGGCATCGAAATCGAAACAGTGAGCGCGGCGATCGCGCGGGCCTTCGTGGCGTTTCTGCGAGTCATCTCTTTGATTCCCTTTCGTCGATCGGCGCGCCAGGCGACGCGGTCCGCCCCCCACCTCTCCGCTGCATCCGATGCGGCGGTGATCTCCCTACTGTGCCACGGCTCCGCGCTGCCGCCACGCTTCGGTCACTTCTGGACGATCGCGCGCTCCGTTGGTGCGGCGCATGCGGTTTATCGGGGCGGCGCAAGGCTCGATGCCCGATCCAAAGGGCGCGTTATCGCTCGCTATGCTGCCCGTCGCATGCCCGCCTTGCGCGTCGTGAGCCTTCTCCCTTCGGCCACCGAGCTGCTGTGCGCCGCCGGCGGTGAAGCCATGCTCGTCGGTCGCAGCCATGAGTGCGACGTCCCGGCAAGCATTCGGGACCGGCCGGTGCTCACGGGTCAGCGCACCCATGCGACCGATTCGCGTTCCATCGACGAAGAGGTTCGCGCGAGTCTCAATGACAACGCGTCGCTGTACACGCTCGACGCGAAGCTGCTGGCGGAGCTCAGACCTGACGTCATTCTCACGCAGGATCTGTGCGCGGTCTGTTCGATCGACCTGCAGACGGTGCGTCGAATCGCCGCCGGCATGCCGCGCGAACCGCGCATCGTCAGCCTTGATCCGCATGATGTCTTTCAGGTGCTGGACGACCTCCTCACCGTGGGAGCGGCGATCGGGCTGGAGCGGAGCGCGGAAACGGCGATGGTGGCGCTGCGCGATCGCTACTGGCGGGCGGTCGATTGTGTGAATCCGTACGTGACCGGACCCGAGATCGCTTTCCTCGAGTGGATGGATCCGATCTTTGTCGGAGGCCACTGGACGCCGCAACTCATCGAAGCGGCGGGAGGGCGGCATTCGCTGAATCTCCCGAAGGCCAAGAGCCGGCAGATCACGCCGGAAGAGCTGCTGGAATCCGCGCCGGAGCGAGTCATCATTTGCCCGTGCGGTTACGACATCGCCGCGATCCAGCGCGAACTGCCGGCTCTTCGCGCACAGCGCTGGTGGCCGCTGCTTCCCGCGGTGATGAACGGCGAATCGGCTTCGGTGGCGATCGTCGACGGCAATCGAATGTTCAATCGGCCGGGGCCCCGACTGGTCGACGCGTTCGAATGGCTGGTGGGGTGGATCAACGATCGACCGGAGTTGATTCCGCCGGACTTCCCCGCCATCGCTCTGCCCCGCTGATGTGCTGGCGAGTGCTCCTCCTGCCCGAGTGGCAGGAAGAAGTGCGCACGATTGCTCGTACGCTTCCTTCCGTCGTGGCGCGGGACTTGCGTTGCCGCGTCCCTCTTCGCCGTCAAGGACGGCTTCGATGGCCATCGACGGATTACAAGGATCTTCACCATGCGCATGGATCGATTCACGACGCTCGCTCAAGAGGCGCTGGCGACAGCGCAGTCGCTCGCCGCCGCGGCCGGCCACTCCGAGTTCTCCCCCCTCCATCTGCTCAGCGCGCTCCTCACGCCGGCCGACTCCGGCCAATCCCCGGTCACGGCCTCGATCTTGGCCAAGTCCGGCGTCGACGCGACCCGCGTGCGGCAGGTCGTCGATGCGGAGCTGAAACGACTTCCGACGGTGAGCGGCACGCAGACCGGTCAGTCGAGCCCGGCGCTGCTGCAGGTCCTGACGCAGGCGGAGAAGGAAGCGAACGGCCTGAAAGACGGCTACGTCTCGACCGAGCACCTGCTGCTCGCACTCGCCGATGTCAAGACTCCCGCACGCGATGTTCTGCAAATTGTCGGACTCGATCGCAAGCGTCTGCTCACGGCCATTGAAGCGATCCGCAAAGCGTCCGGCGTGACGAACGTGAACGATCCGAACGCCGAGAGCACGATGGAAGCGCTGAAGAAGTACGGCATCGATCTCTGCGAGCGCGCCGCTGCGGGCAAGCTCGATCCCGTGATCGGACGCGATGAAGAGATCCGCCGCTGCATGCAGGTGCTCTCGCGGCGCACGAAGAACAATCCTGTGCTGATCGGCGAACCGGGCGTCGGCAAGACGGCCATTGCTGAAGGACTCGCGATCCGCATCGTCGACGGCGACTGTCCAGAGAGCATGCGTGAGTCGCGCATCGTCGGGCTCGACGTCGGGCAGCTGCTCGCGGGCGCGAAGTTTCGCGGTGAATTCGAAGAGCGGCTCAAGGCGGTCTTGCGTGAAGTGACGGCAAGCGAGGGTCGCGTCATTCTGTTCATCGACGAGCTGCACACGATCGTCGGCGCGGGGCAGGCGGAAGGCGCGGTCAGCGCCGGCAATCTGCTGAAACCCGCGCTCGCGCGCGGCGAGCTGCGCTGCATCGGTGCAACGACGCTCGACGAGTATCGCAAGCACATCGAGAAGGATCCGGCATTCGAGCGGCGCTTTCAGCCGGTGTATGTCGGCGAGCCGAGTGTCGAAGACACGATCGCGATTCTGCGCGGCCTCAAAGGTCGCTACGAAGCGCATCACGGCGTGCGCATTCAGGACGCGGCGCTCATCACTGCAGCGACGCTCTCGCAGCGCTACATCGCCGATCGCTTTCTGCCCGACAAGGCGATCGATCTGCTGGATGAAGCCGCGTCGCGGCTGCGCATCGAGAACGATTCGATGCCTGCGGAGCTCGACGAAGTCCGGCGCCGGCTCATGCAGCTTGAGATCGAGCGCGAGGCGCTGAAGCTCGAGAGCGACCAGGAAAGCAAGAAGCGGCTGGCCGCGATCGAAGGCGAGATCGCCGAAGTCTCGGAACAGAACCGCACAATCACCGGCCAGTGGGAAGTCGAGAAGGCGGAGCTCGACGCGGTCAAGCGCATCCGCGACGAGATCGAACGTAAGCAGGTCGAACTCGACCAGGCGAAGCGGCGCGGCGATTTTGAAACGGCGTCACGCATTCAGTACGGCGAGCTGCGCGAGCTGGAGTCGAAGCTCGGCACCGCCGAGTCGGCGCTGATGCGCCGCCAGGCGGCAGGCAATGCGATCGTGAAGGAAGAAGTCGACGCCGAGCAGATCGCCGAGGTCGTCGCGAAATGGACCGGCATTCCCGTGTCGAAGCTCATCGAGAGCGAACGCGCGAAGCTCGTGCACATGGAGCAGGATCTGCAGCGGCGCATCATCGGCCAGCGCGAAGCGGTGCGCGCCGTCAGCGACGCGGTGCGGCGCAGCCGCGCGGGACTTGGCGAACAGCATCGGCCGATCGGCTCGTTTCTGTTCCTTGGACCGACCGGCGTCGGCAAGACGGAACTGTGCAAGGCGCTCGCAGAGTTTCTCTTTGATTCCGAGCAGGCGATGGTCCGCATCGACATGAGCGAGTACATGGAGCAGCACGCGGTCGCGCGGCTGATCGGCGCGCCGCCCGGATACATCGGCTACGAAGAAGGCGGCCGTCTGACGGAAGCCGTACGCCGCCGGCCGTACTGCGTGATTTTGTTCGATGAATTCGAGAAGGCGCACCCTGACGTCAGCAACGTGCTGCTGCAGGTGCTCGATGACGGCCGGCTCACGGACGGCCAAGGCCGCACCGTCAATTTCTCGAACACGATCGTGGTGCTGACGTCGAACCTGGGTTCGCAGGCGATTCTCGAAATGAGCGAGCGCGGCGACCCGGACGCGATGATCGAAGCGCACGTCATGTCGATTCTGAAGAAGTCGATCCGTCCCGAGCTGCTCAACCGCATCGACGACACAATCGTGTTCCACCAGCTCGGCCGCGACGATCTCGGAGGCATCGTCGAGATTCAGCTCAAGAACCTGCGCACGCGCCTCGCGGCACGGGAGCTCGCGCTTGAGATTTCGGACGAGGCGAAGAAGCATCTCGCGGCCGAAGGCTACGACCCGCAATTCGGCGCGCGGCCGTTGAAGCGCGTGATCCAGCAGCGGATCGAGAACGCGCTCGCGACGCGGCTGCTGGTCGGCGAGTATCAGCCCGGCGACACGATCGTCGTGGACTACGCAGGGCGATCGTTCACGTTCAATCGCCGCGGGGCGGAGGCGGAGCAGGCGCCGGCGGGGACGCGGTGACGGGACGTGGGGGAAGGATGAAGTACGAAGGCTGAAGGCAGAAGAGCTCGCTCGATCTTCTTCCTTCTTACCTTTTACTTCTTATTTCCTTCACGCACTACGCGCCCGCACTCTGTAGTTTTTCATTGACGCCGATACGCACTGCGAGTGCCCAGATCAGCCTCCGCCGCCCCTTTGCGGCCCGGGAGCGGGCGATTGCTGCGAGCCGCACGACCAGCCCGGCTGCGACGACGTTGCATGCTGCGAGAAGTTGTGTGCCCTCGATCCCTTCGGCTGCGAACTTACGTGGGACTACATCTGCGCAATCACGGCATTCAATGTCTGCGGTGAAGAGGCATGCGGCGCGGTGTTCCCGTGCGAGTAGTCGCGTAATTCGAAGGATGAAGGATGAAGTAAGAAGGTAGAAGCAAGAAGGAAAATGGGCTGGCTGGTTCTTCCTCCTTCTTCCTGCATACTTTTTACTTTTTACTTTCTTCACGCACCCACACGTGCCGCGAGTTTGCGGGCGCACACGAGCACATCTTTCGTCTCGTCCTCCGTCCAGGTGCGCGCCGCGCGGTTCGCGATGCCGAGCGTGCCCTTGAGTTCGCCGCGATCGTCGAACATCGGCACGACGATCGCGCCCTCCATGCCCGTCATCTTCGCGCCGGGGCGCACGTCGCCGCTCGTGTCGCTTTGCAGATTGCATACGGTGATCGGCTCGCGTCGTTCCGCGGCGAGTCCGGCCATGCCTTTGCCGATCGGGATGCGGCGGATGATTTCGAGGACGGGCGGCGGGTAGTCGCCGTGTGACGCCTTGAGGACGAGCAGGCCGTCTTCGAGCACGTGCAGCGTTCCGGTGTCGGCGCGGAAGTGCTCGATGACGGCGCGAAGTGCGTGCTCGAGTGTTGCGGCGACGGAGAGATCGGGAATGGACGTCATAGCTGCAGAGTAGTCCGCCGCTTCCGCATCAATCAAGCGGCGTCCCGTCCCAGCGCACGAACGCTTCGATCGCCTCGTACTCCGCGAGTCCCAGCGCGTCGAACAGCTCGGCTGTCGCGCGGTTGCGCTGTTCGGCGCGCTGCCAGAATTCGCGGTCGTCAGCGCCGGGGAACATCGCACGGTCCTTCTGACTCTGATGCCGGAAGATCGCCGCGCGCTTGCGCGCGACTTCGTCCGGCGCGAGCGGCACAGCCATCTGGATGTCCTCGACGCCCCACTCCTGCCACGCGCCGCGGTACAGCCACGTTTCGCACTGCGCCATCCAGTCGTCGGTGCGGCAGCGCTCCATCGCAGCGAACACAGCCGCGAGACATACGCGATGCGTGCCGTGCGGATCGCTCAGATCGCCGGCCGCGTAGACCTGGTGGGGTCGGATCGCCCGCAGCAAGTCAGCCGTGATGCGCACGTCCTCCTCGCCCAGCGGCTTCTTGCGCACGCGCCCCGTTTCGTAAAACGGCAGATCGAGAAAGTGCAGCCGCTCTTCGGGAACGCCGCAGAGCATCCCGGCCGCGCGCGCTTCGCCGCGACGAATCAAGCCCTTCAGCTGCTGCACCTCGGGCGGATCGACGGTCGCGGGCTTCTTCGCGCGCAGCTCCCGCTGCATCGCATGTTCAAAGTCCGCAGTCCGTGCTTCATCAAAGCCGAACATGCGGTTGAAGTCCGCGGAAAAATCAGCGAATCGCAGCGCTTCGCCATCCGACACCGCGATGTTGCCCGATGTCTGGTACGCGACATGGACCATGTGTCCCTGCTCCGCGAGGCGAATCAGCGTGCCGCCCATCGAGATCACGTCGTCGTCGGGGTGCGGCGAAAAGATCAGCACACGCTTCGGGAAGATGCGGTCCGCGGGACGATCGAGATCGCCGACCTGCTTGGCGCTCGACGGCTTTCCGCCGGGCCAGCCGTTGATCGAGCGCTGCAGTTCGCGGAACACCTGGAGATTGATGTCGTATGCCTTGCCCTTCGTTGCGAGCAGTTCCTGCAGCTTGTTCTCGTTGTAGTCCTCGGCCGTCAGCTTCAAGATCGCCTTCTCGGTGCGCCGTGCCAGCCAGATCACCGCCTTGCGCATCGTCTGCGGTGTCCACGCCTCGGGATCACTGCCGCCGCCAAGCATCCATGGACACTTGCAGCGCGTCAGTTCGGCCGCTGCGGCGGCATCGAAGTACGCGTGCGCATGCGCGTGCTGCTGCAGAAAGCTCGCTGCGACGCTGTCGGTGACCGGGCCTTCGATCGCGCGGGCCACGACTGGCGCCTTGCCCTCGCCGAATGCGACGAGCAAAATGCGCCTCGCGCGAAGAATGGTCCCGACGCCCATCGTGATCGCGCGGAGCGGGACGTTCTCCTCGCCGAAGAAATCGCTCGCCGCGTCCTTGCGCGTGACATTGTCGAGCGTGATGAGACGCGTGCGGCTCTCGCGACCGGAACCGGGCTCGTTGAAGCCGATATGGCCGGTGCGGCCGATGCCCAAGAGCTGCAGATCAATGCCGCCCGCGTCGTCGATCATCTGCTCATAGCCCGCACAAAAGTCTCGAACCGATGCGGCATCGATCGTGCCATCCGGCACATGCACGTGGTCCACGTCGATATCGATGTGATCGAACAGATGCTCGTGCATGAATCGGCGATAGCTCTGCAGCTCCTCGGGCTGCATCGGAAAGTATTCGTCGAGATTGAACGTGACGACGTTCTTGAACGAGAGACCTTCGTCACGATGCAGTCGAACGAGTTCGGCATAGATCGCGGTGGGCGTCGAGCCGGTGGCAAGACCCAGCACGCATCGCGCGCCGCGCGCCGAGCGCGCGACGATCAGTTCCGCAATCTCGCGCGCCACGGCGACGCTCACATCATGCGCCCGGGCGTAGATCGATGTCGGAATGCGCTCCGCGTGCGTTGGCAGCCCCTGGTGCATGAGTCGGGGCGGCATGGAAGTCGGAGGCGTGATTGATGTCATGGAATGTCAGAGGGGAAGGCGGCGTGCCAGCGCCAGGTATGAATCGAGCGCCTGCGTCACCTCGATCATCGTGTCGCCCGGAAACTTCTCCAAGAAGGCCCGCGCGATTTCGAATGCCACCACGTTCTCGAGCACGACGCTCGCCGCGGCGATCGCGCTCACATCGCTTCGTTCGTACTGCGAACCGGTTGCTTCCTTCGTGTTGAGATCGACGCTTGGCATGCCGCGCCCGAGTGTCGCGATCGGTTTCATTGCACCCGTTACGACAACGGGCATCCCGTTCGTCATCCCACCTTCAAGTCCGCCCGCATTGTTCGAAGGCCGCGTGAAACCGAGGTGGCGTTCGCCACGCTGCGCGGCGTCGTACATGATCGGATCGTGAAGCTGTGATCCGGGCCGGAATGCGCTCTCGCGACCCAGCCCGATCTCGACGCTCTTGAATGCCTGGATGCCCATCACCGCGCCGCCCAGCCGCGCGTCGAGGCGGTCTTCCCAGCGCATGCACGATCCGAGGCCGATCGGACAGCCGAACACGTGACACTCGACAATACCGCCGGCCGTGTCCTTGTCCGCTTTGATGCGATGAATGCGCTCGATGATGGCGGCGCTGGCGACAGGATCAGGACAGTACACCTCGCTCGCATCGCGGACGTCACGCAGTGTGCGCCACGATGCAGCGGCAGGTGCCGCGTCTGTCTGCACATCGAGCACCGCGCGGACGAATCCGAACACTTCGATCCCTACCGCGCGAAGGAAGCAGCGGGCCAGCGCTCCTGCGGCCACGCGCGCGGCGGTCTCGCGGGCGCTGGCGCGCTCGAGTGTTTCACGACAGTCGGTCGTGAGCCACTTGATGCTGCCCGCAAGATCAGCGTGACCTGGCCGCGGTCGATGCACGGGCGGCGTGCGCTCAAGATCGTCGAGGCGGCTGTCCTTGTTCGGAATCTGCATCGCGATCGGCGATCCGATGGTGCGGCCGAGTCGGATACCCGACAGAAACGTGGCGGCGTCTGATTCGATGCGCTGCCGGCCGCCGCGTCCATACCCGCCCTGCCTACGGCGAAGCTCGGCGTCGATGAAAGCGACGTCGACATCGAGACCTGCGGGCATTCCTTCGACCAGCGACAGCAGCGCGGGGCCGTGCGATTCGCCTGCCGTGCGATACGAGAGCGACATGCGAAGGGATGATAGTGGAGACGAGGGGTCCCGCCCCGAGTTCGCACAGATGCGTCAGAATGGGTGCCGCATGACGACTCACACAGCGAGGCGTCCCGTGGCTCTCGTGACCGGTGCCTCTGCAGGCATCGGCCTCGCGATGGCGGAGCTGCTCGTGGCACGACAGCACGACGTCGTGCTGGTGGCGCGGCGCAAAGAGCGCCTCGAGAACGCGGCAGCGCAGCTCCGACAGCGCGGTGCCCGCGCCGAAGTCATCGTTGCAGATCTCGCGGATCCGGCCGCACCGCGCCGCATCGTCGACGAAAGTCTCGCGCGATGCGGACGCATCGACGTCCTCGTGAACAACGCGGGCTATGGACTGTCTTCCCGATTCAGTGAATTGCCGTGGTCCGAGCATGCGGCGTTTCTTCAGCTCATGCTCACGTCGACCGTGGATCTCACGCACGCGGTGCTGCCACCCATGCGCGAGCGTCGATTCGGCCGCATCATCAACATGGCGTCGCTCGCGGCATTTGTGCCGGAACCGGCGGGCATGCTGTACAGCGCGACGAAGCGCTTCATGGTGAGTTTCACGCGTGCGCTGCACCTCGATCTGGAAGGAACGGGCGTGACCGCGACCGCCGTGTGTCCCGGCTTCACGTACAGCGAGTTTCACGACGTCATGGGGAACCGCGCCCACATGAACACCCTTCCGAAGTGGCTTTGGATGGACTCGGCGACCGTCGCGCGGCTCGGACTCGATGCGGCCGAGCGCGGCACCGCCGTGATCATTCCGGGCGCCGTCAACAAGCTCGTGGCGGCGCTGTGCTGGGCGCTGCCGCGGAGTGCGCTCGGATTGCTGGCGCCGCGCGGATTGATGGATCGTTATGACAAAGCATAAGCAGCCGACAGTGCGACGCGCTCAGCGCATCCAGCGCTCCGATTGGCGAGTGGCCTGCTCGGTGAACATCGCGAGGCCGGTCACGCAGCGCGCGCCGTGCTCGCGCGCTCTGCGCAGCAGCGGCGTGATTTCAGGGGCATACACCGTGTCCATGACGACGGCACCGCGAAGACGCTCCCACGTGAAAGCGGATCCTGCGAGGAGTTCGAGCGGGTTTCCGTCCGGCGCCGGACCGCCCTGCATGCCCACCGGCGTGCAGTTGACGAACGCATCGAAGCGCTCGGTGGTCAGTACCGCCGCATCACCTGCAACGATCGTCCCCATGTCCACGGAGTCGGACGGCGACTCGACGATCTCGCAGCGATCAAGCTGCGCACGATCGAGCGCCGCAAGGC
>JAWXBD010000242.1:0-3592 GCA_034439815.1 Phycisphaerae bacterium | reverse complement strand
GTGCATCAGCTGGTCGATCAGGGACTGCTCGCGTCGACAGGTGGCGATCGTCCGGTGATCGCGCTGACGGAGCGATCGATGCCGGTGCTGCGCGGCGAGGTGGAGGTCACGCTGCTGCGCCCGCGCGTCAAGACGAAGGCGACGAAGTCCGTCGTGGCGGAAGCCGGCTGGAAAGGCGTCGATCGCGAGCTGTTCGAGACGCTGCGGGCTGTGCGCCGCGAACTCGCGCAGCGGATCGCGAAGCCGCCGTACGTGGTCTTCGCCGATGAAACGCTGCGCGAGATGGCCCGCGTGCGACCGTCAACGCTCGAGGCATTCGCGGAGCTTCGCGGTGTGGGCGCGACCAAGCTGCGAAGTTACGGCAGTGAGTTTCTCGCGGCGATCGATGTTGCGTGCCGCGAACGGGGGCTGGGCCGTGACATGCAGCGCGAGCAGGACGCAGGTCCGCGTGAACGCGGCGCCGGGCGCGGACGGTGGTCGGTATGAGTAACGCCACGACGCAGGAACGTCGTCTGCACGCCGCGAACGTCGCGGTCATGCTCGCGATGCGCGCGACCGAATTCGTGCGGGAGTCGCAACGCCAAGGGCTGCGATCTGGGGCGATCACCAAAGATGACGCGAGTCCAGTGACTGTCGCCGACTTTGCAAGCCAGGCGGTCGTGGTCACGGCACTGCGGCGTGCACTGCCGGCCGACGAGCCGCTGGTGCTGCTCGGCGAAGAGTCGGACACGATGCTGCGCGATCCGGCCCAGGCGGCGATACTCGCTGCCGTGGTGACCGCGGCGCGGGCTGCCGACCCGTCCATGGATGAAGCAGCGGTGCTCGAGGCGCTGTCGGTGCCCGACGCTGATCCATCGCACGAGAGCTGCTGGACGCTGGATCCAGTGGATGGCACGAAGGGTTTTTTGCGCGGGGGTCAGTACGCGATCTGTCTCGCGTGGATCGAGGCGGGCGAGCCGACCGTCGGTGTGATGGCGTGCCCGCAGCTGTCGCTTGAGCGGGACGATCCCACGGTGCCGAGCACCACGGGACTCATCGCAATGGCGATGCGCGGCGATGGCGCCTCGTGGAGTGCGGCACCGGCACGGGCGAATGAGCGGCTGACGACGCCACGCTGGATCGACGGGCGCCCGGTGCGGCTGGCGCTGTCGTTTGAGAAGGCACACGGCGACGCATCGGCGGCCGAGGTGCTCGCCGCGCAGTGCGGACCGCTGGCGCCGCCGCTGCGGCTTGACAGTGCGTCGAAGTACGTGCTCGTCGCGCATGGCCGCGCCGATATGTACCTGCGCATTCCGCACAACGAGCGGCGCGAGAACGTGTGGGATCATGCCGCAGGTGTCGTCATCGCGCAGGAAGCCGGATGCATCACGTGCGACCTCGACGGACGCCCGCTCGATTTCGGCCGAGGCCCGACGCTGATCGCGAATCGCGGCATCATCGTCGCGCCCCCCGCTCTCGCTGAGCGGCTGGTGGCGGCGGCGGGGCGCGAGTAGCACGGGCGCTGCGTTGCGACCGACCGACTGCCTCGGCGTCGGTGAGCACGCTCAGTCGATGACTCTCGGACGTCGCGAGAGACCGGGGATCGATGGTGTCGGGGATCGATGGTGTCGGGGATCGATGGTGTCGGGGATCGATGGTGTCGGGGATCGATGGTGTCTGTCCAACGATGATTCCGCGCGAAGCGACCAGGCACCAGCGCATAACGGCGCGACGAACCGACACCGCGCACGCGTTTCTCTGACGGCCCCAGCGGGGCCGAGGTTCGTAGCCACGGGTAGAGCGCAGCGCAACCCGTGGGCAGCATGCGCAGATTCATTCTGCCCCGGCAGGGGCAGCGGAACTCTCAAGCGCCGGATTCGTGCATGCGATCAGAGAGCCCGGTTGAAGTCGCGCTCGTGCGCGCGAGGAAGGCTGAAGCGACGTCTCCTCCTCCGCCCCGCCGGGGCGGATGTGATTGCGTTGATTTCCACGGGTTGCGCTGCGCTTCACCCGTGGCTACCTTCCGACGCCCCGGCCGGGGCTAAGAGGCGCGAAGTGGACATGCACGTTGAGCGACCCCAGCTCCATGCACCAACGGTGCATCCCAATGGAAGCCCCGAGCAACGCCCTGGGTTCGAACCGGCCGAGGCTGATCAAGCCCTGTAAGGACGCTCCATCAATGTCGCGCGGAGCTCGTGTCACGCATTGGCGCGCCCTTTCAGGGCTCGTGAATTCGTTCGCGTCACGTGACCCAGGGCGTTGCCCTGGGCTCCTGTTGGAGCGCCCCTTCGGGGCTGGCCGGAGCGTTGAGCGTGACGCGGCGCCCTGCGAATACCGCTCGTCGTGGATCCTTGCTTCTGTTCGATCATCCTCGTTCTTCGGGTGCTGCTGACACAACTCGCCCGCGCCGGCGGGCGAGGTGCCGAGCGCTGCGAGCAGTGCGGCGTGCGTGGCGAACGACGCCAGCTTCGACCAGCCGAACAATGGTGATGGCGGATCTTTGAGGATGCGTGTCCTTCATGACTTTCCTTCCGTCGCCCATTTCCGGGGCGACGGACGATTCGCGCGAATCCTTCAATGATGGTTGCTAGCGCGCTCATGCGCCTTGAGCGGCGCGACACCACATTCGGGACAACGATCTGATCCCGTGACGACGAGCCGGTAGCCGCACGCATGGCACACGGGATCACAGCCGAAGCGCGCGGCGACGCGCTCCCATCCTCGCTGCACATCCATCGGCAACATGGATCGCATGGATGACCCGAGCGTTTTCGCATCGGCGCGACTGACCGCATAGAAGCGAAGGACAACATGGGTCCACTTGCTTTTCAGGACGAGCGAGTCCATGCCGAGAAATCGTTTCCACTGCGCGGACTGCACGTCGTTGAACGCGATCCGGCAGCGAATCCTCCAGCGAATGTAGCGAATCTCCTCGCGGCGCAGTTCGCCCGTGCTGAGGATGAAAGTGGCACTCCATGCGCGGATCGCGTAGAGAAACTGCATCGCGGTGCAAAGGAGGAGCATGACGAAAGGGAACCATCCAAAGGTCGGACGCACGCCGAAGAAGTGCGTAAGCGGAATCAGCATGAACAAGCCTGCCGCGACGTGGAACACCGCCGTCTTGCGACCGGCGCGGACGACGATGCCATTTGAAATGGCGTGGGGACTGCTCAAGCGCTCCTGCGATCGATGCACTCTTTCGTTGACGGCGTCGATTCAGAATTGGTCGAATGCAGTCTCGCGCGGCGGACTATGCGTCTCAGCGTCTTGGGCGCAGCCGGCAGCGCATCCGAGCATCGCGGCGACCAATACGGCACCTGCGTTCCTGCTTGTTCCTCGACAGTCATGAGGTTGGCCTCGGTTGGAGTCGCGCGACCGTTGCAACGCAGTTGGACGCGCAGAGTGAAGGCTCGTCACCCCGATCAGCCGGTCCACGCGCCCAGCAGCAGGGCCAGATCCGCAGCGTTGACAATACCGTCATCGTTGAGGTCGGCCCGCGGGTCGGCTGTGCCCTAGGCACCGAGGAGTACGGCCAAGTCAGCGCCGCTGACAGCGCCGTCGCCATTGATGTCACCGAGGATCGCCGGGCCGCCACAGGCGAAGATGTAGGCCG
>JAWXBD010000241.1:0-3191 GCA_034439815.1 Phycisphaerae bacterium | reverse complement strand
AGCGTCCCCGTCGCGAAGGGAACGAAGCCGACCCTGATGGGCGGCAACAACACCGCCGGCGGTTCGCTCGGTGGTGCATCGTTGAACTCGATGATGGGTGGCGGTTTCGGCGGCGGCCCGTCGAAGTCCAAGGCCGGCGGCAAGCAGATCGACCGTCCGTCGACGCGACCGAACTCCAAGCAAACCGGCAAGTCGATGGGCGTCCCGCGCCGTACTGCGGGCTAACTGCGTTCACGTTGCAGTGATCGTTCGCACGAACTCCGGCATGGTGATCCCCGCGGGTCCGAGGATCGAGCGATCAAACGCGCCGGAGATTTCCGTGCGCACCACGTTGAACTCGATCGCTTCCGCGCCGCAGCGGGCCTTGGCTTCCTGCACGAATCCGGCTGCCGGCCACACCGCGCCCTGCGTGCCGATCGCGAGGAAGAGTCCGCAGTCGGACAGCCAGTCGTCGATTGTTTCGGCGCCGAGAATCGCTTCGCCGAACCAGACGATGTGAGGACGCAGAACACCCGCCTCGCCGGTGACCGGATCGCGTGAGCGTTCGTCGCATGCACCGCTCCAATCATGCACGCAACCTGTCTTCACGTTGCGGACCCGCCGCAGCTCGCCGTGCATGTGGAGCAGTTCGCCGGCTTCGCTCCCGAGGCCCGCCCGTTCATGCAGATCGTCGACGTTTTGCGTGATGACGCGCACGGGCGCTGTCCATCGCCTGGCCAGTTCCACCAAGGCCCGGTGCGCCGCGTTCGGCGCGACTGACGGATCCGCAAGCTTGAGCCGCCGCTCCGAGTAAAACCGGTGCACCGCGGCCGGATCACGCCGAAATCCGGCGGGCGACGCCACGTCCTCGAGTCGGTGCCCTTCCCACAGGCCGTCCGCGCCGCGGAACGTGGCGATTCCGCTCTCGGCGCTGATACCTGCGCCGGTGAGGACCAAGATGGGGCGGCGAACGGCCATTCGGTGCGCATCTTCGTCGATTCTCGTCGACTGGAGAACACGTTCGAGATTTCGTCCATTTGCTGCGCAGCCCGAGGCGCGGTCCGCGGCTATGGGCGGAGGAGAGAGAGACGCAGGCAGAATCGCACGACAGGTCGAGCCAAAGGTCCATCGGCCACGGTCCATAGAGGGGACGACGCGGGAGCACTTGGGTTGCTCCCGTGTCGCCGTTTTGAAAGGGCGCGCCGACAGCCGGTACTCTGCTCGCACCCATATGCCCACCGTCGCATCGCTTCACGTCTATCCGCTCAAAGGGGCCGCGGGCTTCTCGCCCGAATCCTGGCCCGTTGAGGAGCGCGGACTGCGGCACGACCGCCGCTTCATGCTGGTCGACGACAGCGGCAAATTCATCTCCCAGCGCGGTTGCCGTCAGCTCGCACTCGTTCGTGCGACGATCGGCGACGCGACGCTGCGCATCAGCTGCCCGCTCGGTGACGTCGCGATTCCACTGCCGGTCAGCGGCAGCGCAGCGCGCACGAGGATCCCGGTCACTGTCTGGGACGACACGTTCGAGAGCGTGCCCGTTTCGCCGGACGCCGACGCGCTGCTCAGTGACTTTCTCGCGCAATCGTGCAGGCTCGTCTGGATGCCCGACGATGCGGATCGCTTCACGCCGGAGCACCGCGCCGCGCCGCGCCGGCGGGTGAGTCTCGCGGACGCCGCTCCGGTGCTGCTCGTCACCGAAGCGGCGCTCGCCGATCTCAACGAACGACTGGAGACGAACGGCGACGCGTCCGTGCCGCTCAACCGCTTTCGCGCCAACATCGTCGTGCGCGGCGCCGACGTCGGCGACGATGACGAGTGGACCTCCATTACGATCGGCGCCGCGCAGCTTCGCGTACCCAACGCGTGTGGCCGATGCCAGGTGATCACGATCGATCAAAGCACGGCTGAGCCGCGCGGGCCCGAGCCGCTGCGCACACTCGCCACGTATCGGCGCGAAGGTGATCAGATCACGTTCGGGCAGCATGTGCTCGTCGATACTGCCGGCACGATCGGTGTCGGCGATGACGTGGAGATCACAGCACGTCAACGACCGCGCGAGGCACGCAGCAGGTCGGCGCCGTAGAACGACGCAATGCGCTCAATGATCGAGCGAGAATCGGCATGCTCCTTCACGTGCTGCTTGAAGAATCGCACGATCAGCGGCGCAGCCTCGTGCGGAAACCCATGACCGCCGGAATGCACATACCGCACGAACGGCGTTCCTGTCGACGACGCAAAGACCGTCGCGTTCCCACGACGTGTCTCGTCAGCCGCCCACGGCGTGCCATCTGCGTCGCATCCGTTCACCGCGCGGACCGCCTTCATCATCGCCACCTGCCGGTCGTACTCGACGAGCGTGTCCTGCTCGCCTGCGATGTGCATCGCCGGCAGCGGCTGGAGATCGGCAGCGCTGCGCGCGTAGGCGGAACTCGGCGCGACTGCGGCGAACACTTCGTGACGGGTGCGCCAGAGGAGATACGTAAACCCTCCGCCGTTCGAATGCCCGGTCGCATACACGCGCCGTCGATCGACCGTCGCTCCCTCGCAGATCGACGCGAGCATCACATCAAAGAACGCAATATCACGATCGCGTTGATCGCGTGGCACGCGCTGCCAGCCGGTCTTCGCACCTTCCGGATCCGTGATCGCTCCCGGCGTCTTCAGCCCTTGCGGATAAACGACGATGGCGTCAGGCCACAGCGTGTGTGTCGAGAACTGCCGGGATGCGTTGCGTGACGTCCCGCCGTGGCCGTGGAACACGAAGACGAGCGGTGCGCCGGCCGGAGGAACGTCGTCCCGTGCAGGCATCGACACAAGCGCCTCGCGCTCGATGCCGTCGACCGTGAATGTGCGCCGGACGAGATCTGCCGCGGCGACGTGCGTGCAGAGCATCCAGCACGCGAGTACCCCTGCCAATGAGCGTCGGATCATGAAACTCCTCTGCGAGCGTGCGGCGCCCGGTGCCGGTCCAGCGCCAGCTCGTCACAATGTACCGGTCGAACGAATGACGCATCAACTCCCGAATGACCGCTGATACGCTGCACGCATGGTCGGGCTCATCGTGGCACTCTTGGCATGCGTCAGCGGCAGCGCGATGGTCGCCGGCTTCATCGGTCGGCGCTGCGTGGACCGGCCCACGTGTGCCCGCTGCGGAACCGACGCGCGGCCGTTTGCCTGGCGCGACGATGGTGCGCCCGGTACCGCGCCGT
>JAWXBD010000240.1:0-8539 GCA_034439815.1 Phycisphaerae bacterium | reverse complement strand
GAACGGCGCGTCCGCGTCCGCCGTCGGGCCGCTCGCGGCGTACGCCGTCGCGCCGCACGTGCACGGCCCGTCGCCATGCCCATGCGGTGGCCAGTCCTGCTGCCGGTCATGTCCTTCGCTGATCATGCGGACGAAACTACCGCGCCAAAATGCACCTCTTCGATTTTGCCCAAGAAATTTTCGCACATCGATTCGCTGCGTCGCGCGGCGTCCCCGTTCTGGAAAACTCGTGCTACGGCAACTCAGTTCGGATGATCGGCGCGCATGGCTCCCGGTTCGGCACTTGTCGCGAATCGCATCACACCGTCGTCGTCCGGATTGAGCTCGAGCTCAATGTCGTGCGTCAGCTCGTCCTGGCGGATGAGCACCTGCCGCTGCCGCGCGAGTTCAAGCGTCGCGAGGAACAGCCCGATCATTTCGCCGCGTGTTCGTCCCTCGAACACCGAACGCAGCGTGAGCTTGTGCAGCGGCATCCTGCGCAACCGATCGAGCAAGTCCGTCTGATGCAACGTGATCGGCGTGTCGTCGTACGCGACTCTGTGCTCACCGAGTCGCGTGAGGTCGATCGCGCTGATGATGCGCTCATACGTTTCGAACAGGTCGAGAATGTGCGCATCCTCGAGTTCCAGCTCGATCTCCTCGTCAACAGAGGGCATCGCGCCGTCCGGCAGCTCGCCGGGCCGAATGCGGGCCGCCCAGCGATTTGCGTACTCGTGGCGGAGGCGGTCGAGGTCCTCGGCCGCCGTGCGGAACCGCTGATATGCGAGCAGTTGCTGCACGAGTTCCGCGCGGGGATCGCCGTCGTCATGGCCCGAGGCGCGAGCGTCGTCGTCCGTGCTGCCTTCCGGGCGCGGCGCGAGCGTCCGCGATTTGATCTCGATCAGCGTCGCCGCCATGACGAGAAACTCACCGGCCCCGTCGATGTCGACGTGGCTGATCTGCTTCAAAAACGCGAAATACTGGCTCGTGATCTCGTGGATCGGGATGTCCTCGATCGCCACCTCGGCTCGGCGGATCAAATAGAGCAGCAGATCCAAGGGTCCTTGGAAGCTCGAGAGCCGCACCTGGTAATCGTCCTGGGCCATGAGGAGCTACAGCGTAACGGCCGCCGTGTCGCCCGCGTTGTGCCGCTGAAGAGCGACGCGATCGCTTTCTGTAGAATCGCGGCATGACCTCTCCTTCCGCCCCTCCGGGTGAGGGCATCCCGCAGGTGGAGCGCGCGCCTGCCGGTGCGCATGTGCCTGACGGCGAGCGCACCTTCCTCGTCGATGCACTGCTCGCCGAGTCCGACGCGGTGAAACGTCTCGCTGAACGGCTCATCGGTCCCGATGGAGCGGAGTGGCATCGCGCGCTCGACATCCTGCAGACATGCCGGGGCCACGTCGTCGTGAGCGGCATGGGCAAGTCGGGCCTGATCGGCGCGAAGATCTCCGCGACGCTTGCCAGCCTCGGCCAGCCGTCGCACATTGTGCATCCGGCCGAAGCGGTCCATGGTGACCTCGGCCGCATCCGTCGCGACGACGTGGCACTGCTCCTGAGTTTCAGCGGCGAAACGGAAGAGATCGTCTCGCTCGCATCGATCCTGCGCGCCGACGGCGTGCCGCGCATCGGCATCTCTGCGAAGCCGCAGTCGAGCCTCGCGCGGCAATGCGACGTGCATATCAATCTCGGTGACATCATCGAGGCATGTCCGCTGCAGCTGGCGCCGACGGCCTCGACGACTGCGATGCTGGCGGCGGGCGATGCGCTGGCGCTCGCGCTCGCGCGGCGGCGCAACTTCGCGGCCGATGATTTTCACAAGCATCATCCCGGCGGCATGCTCGGCGTCGGCCTCAAGTCCGTTCTTGAGATCATGCGCTTTCGCGTCGGTCATAATATTTCTGTCATCCGCGATACGTCTTCCGTGCAGGCGGCCATCGCGACAGCGGGCGAAGGGCGCCGCGCCGGTGCCGTGCTGCTCGTCGATGCCCACGGGCGGCTCTCCGGAATTTTCACGGACGGTGATCTGCGCCGCCTAGTGAATGGCGGCGACTTCGCTGCTCTGCAGCGCGCGATCTCGGAGTTCATGACGAAGCATCCGCACTGCCTGAGCATCAATCATCTCGTACGCGATGCGGTGCAGCTCGTCCGCGAGCGGCGACTCGATGAGATTCCCGTGGTTGATGCCGATGACAAGCCGCTGGGTCTCATCGACGTGCAGGATCTCATTGCGATGCGGGTGGTTCGCGACTGACCGTGCTCGCGCCGGGCATCCGGCGCAGCACCGCGCTGATGTCAAACCGCAGGCGGACGATCGCAGGAGGATCGCGGCGATGAGGACCGGCGTCCATGGCGCGCTGGAATCGAACGACAGCTCGCCCGCAATGAGCGCGAACTCGGAGTCGGCGATCGCGGGTGTGAGGACTGTCCCGCGGCGACAAAGTCGGCGAGGTGCTCCAGCAGCGAGCCACCGCGCACCCAGAACGCAGGGCTGCCGCTCCGGAAGGTGATCGACATCGGCATCGCCACCATCAGCACCGTCGCGAGGCCCAGCGCGATCACCACGATCGTGGCGCCATGCAGCAGCGACATGACGTAGCGCCGGTCGGCATACTCAAGCATGTTGCCGCGCAGCGAGCGCGCAACCGGATTGGCGCACTCGGGGCAGAGCGCCTCGCGCGGCATGCCGTTGAGGCTGTAGCCACAGACGAGGCAGACGTGCAACGGACCGGCATGCGCCGGTTCAGAAGGATCGTCGCGCGATGCATCGATCGGTGCCACCGGCATTCCCCTCCGGCCGCTGCGCTGGTCACACCATCAGCGCCGCTGGCTTCTCGATCAGCTCTTTCAGCGTTCCGAGATATTCGGCCGCCATCGCGCCGTCGATCACGCGGTGATCCAGCGACAGCGTGACCTGCATTTCCCAGCCGACGACCAGCTGATGATTGCGCACGACCGGCTGCTCGATCGCAGCGCCGCACGCCATGATCGCCGAGTTCGGCGGATTGATGATCGCCGTGAAATGCTCGACCCCGAACATGCCGAGGTTGGAGATCGTGAACGTCGCGCTGTTCATCTCGTCCAGCGAGAGCCCCTTCGTGCGGGCCTTTTCAGCGAGATACTTCGCGTCGGCGGAAATCTGTCGCAGCGTCTTTTGATCGGCGTTCTTGATCACACCGACGACGAGCCCGCCCCCGCGCTCTTCCGGCAGCGAGATCGCCATGCCGATGTTGATGTCGCCATGAACAACGAGATGATCGCCGCCAAAGCTCGCATTGAAGAACGGGTGCTTGTACATGGCCAGCGCACAGGCGCGCACGAGGAAGTCGTTGACGGAGACTTTCACGCCGTACCCGGCGAGCGCCTCGTTCACGTTCTTGCGCTGCTGGAGCAGTTCGTCCATCGCGAACTTCATCGTCACCTGATAGTGCGGAATGGTCGTCTTGCTCTCGACGAGGCGTCGCGCGATTGTCTGGCGCATGCCGCTCAGCGGCACCACGTGTTCCGTCAGCGGCTGCAGTGCGTTCGCCGGCGAGGCCTGCGACTGACCGCGGTTGAGCGCGAGCGCTGTGCCGGGCGTGATCAGTGATGCCGATTCCGCGCTCGCGGCGTTCGTGTTCGCCTGCTCCGCCAGTTCGATCACGTCGCGTTTGATGATCCGGCCGCCTGGCCCGCTCCCGCGGACTGAGCGCAGATCGAGGTGGCTGTCTTCGGCGATGCGCCGCGCGACGGGGCTGACGCGCAGTCGCTGGCCGTCCTGCTGGGGCGCGTTGCCGGCGGGAGGAACTGTTGAGGGAGCTGCGGGCGTCGCCGGCGCCGCGGCCGCAACGGGAGCTGGCGCTTGCTTCGGCGCTGTAGCAGCAGGCGCGACGGCCGGTGGCGTCGCCTCGCCGGTCGCTCCCTCGTCCCCAGCCTGCGCGGCGATCGCGGCAGCGTCTTCGTTCTTGCTCGCGATGACCGCAATCTTCGTCCCGACCTTCACCAGCTTGCCTGTCTCGACCAGGATCTTCGCGACGGTTCCGTCATCGAAGCACTGCATCTCCATCGTGGCCTTGTCGGTCTCGATGTCGGCGACGAGGTCACCGGAGCGCACCTTGTCACCCTCTTTGACGTTCCATTTGATGACCGTGCCGGCCTCCATGGTGTCGGACAGTCGAGGCATGGTGAGAAAAATGGGCATGCGGGAATTTCGCTGAAGGTGTCGGTCAGAGTCAGAGCGGTGCCGGCAGAATCATGTGCCGGCGACTCAGGCGCGGCGGACGACGGTGCGCGCCGCTTCGCAGATCTTGCGGGCGTTCGGCAGCATTTCCTGTTCAAGGTTGGATGCATAGGGAGCAGGCACGTCGTTCGAGTGCACCCGGGCAACAGGATGATCGAGATCGTCAAAGCAGTGCAGCGACACCCGCGCCGCGACTTCCGCGCCCGGCGATGCAAACGACCAAGACTGGTCGACCACAACGCAGCAGTTCGTCTTGCGCACCGATGCGTAGATCGTGTCCCAGTCCAACGGCCGGATCGTCCGCCCGTCAATCACCTCGCATGAGATGCCTTCCGTCGCGAGCGCCTCGGCTGCCTCAAGACAGAAATGCACGGGGCGCCCCCACGAGACGATCGTGACATCCGTGCCCGCGCGGCGAATCGCCGCCTTGCCGAACGGAATCAGGTATTCCGCCTCGGGCACATGACCCTTCAGCGACAGCAGCCGTTCGCTCTCGAGAAAAAAGACCGGATCATCGTCGCGGATCGCGGTCTTCATCAGCCCCTTGGCGTCGTACGGGTTCGACGGCATGACCATTTTCAGGCCGGGCACGTTTGAGAAGAGTCCTTCGACGCACCAGCTGTGGGTCGAGCCGAGCTGCCCGCCGGCGCCGTTGTTGCCGCGAAAGACGATGGGGCAGCCGAACTGGCCGCCCGACATGTAGAGCATCTTCGGCGCGTTGTTCAGAATCGGATCGGCAGCGACGAGCGAGAAGCTCCACGACATGAACTCGACGATCGGTCGCAACCCCATCATGGCGGCACCGATGGCGAGCCCGGAAAAGCCTGACTCGGAGATCGGCGTGTCGATGATGCGCCGCGGGCCGAACTCGTCCAGCATGCCGCGCGAAACTTTATAAGCGCCGTTGTACTGCGCGACTTCTTCACCGATTAAAAATACGCGCTGATCGCGACGCATCTCTTCGCTCATCGCTTCGCGGATCGCGTCGCGGAACTCGATGTCGCGCGCTGCGCCGGCACCGTCGCGGAGGCCGGACATCGGAACGACTTCGGTCCCTTCGCCGTCAGCGGCTGTCTGTGCGTGGAGCTGCGTCATTGGCCGGCCTCCTTCAGCATCGCCGGCGGCGTGGTGCCGGTGTACGGCCCCCACTTCTCCACGTAGACATCGTGATACAGCTCTTCGATCGACGGCACCGGACTCTCCTCGGCCCACTTCACACACTCGCGGACCTCGGTGCGGACGTCCTCGTACATGCTTTCCTTCTCGTCATCCGACAGGAGCTTCGCCTCCTTCAGATGTTTCTCCAGTTTGGTGATCGGGTCGTGCCCTTCGTACTTCTCTTCTTCTTCCCGCGTCCGGTACTTGCGCGGATCGGACATCGAGTGGCCCTTGTAGCGATACGTCCGCATGTCGACCATCGCCGGCCGGCTCGTGCGGCGGCAGCGATCGATCAGATCCTTCATCGAGGCATAGACGCTGACGATGTCCATGCCGTCGATTTCGACACCCTCGATGCCGTAGCCGATCGCCTTCGAAAGAATGTTGCTGCCCATCGTCGTACCACGCTGGATCGATGTGCCCATCGAGTAGCCGTTGTTCTCGACGACGAAGATGACGGGCAGATCAAACAGACCGGCGAGATTCATCGCCTCGTGGAACGCGCCCTGGTTCAGCGCTCCGTCACCGAGGAAGCACAGCGTGACGCGGTTCGACGTGCCCTTGCTGATGACCTCGTCTTCGTACTTCGTCGCAAAAGCGAGGCCGGCACCTAGCGGGCACTGCGCACCGACGATGCCATGCCCTCCGAAGAGATTGTTCGACTTGTCGAACATGTGCATCGAGCCGCCCTTGCCCTTCGCACACCCGCCGATCTTGCCGAACATTTCGGCCATGCAGTACTTCGGCGCCATGCCGCGCGCCAGCGCGTGGCCGTGATCGCGATAGGCCGTGACCAGCGGATCGCGCGGTTCCATCGCGGCGACGCAACCGACGGCGACCGCTTCCTGCCCGATGTAGACGTGACAGAATCCGCCGATCTTCTTGTCCTGGTACGCCTGCATGCACCGAACTTCGAACTCGCGAATCAGGAACATCTCGCGGAGCCACTTTTTCAGTGTGGCCGGTGGCAGATCCGGTCGCGGCATCGCCCGCCCGGTGGGCGAGAGGGGCGAATCCGGATTAGTCGCCTTGCTGGCGGTGGACATCGGGTCGGATCTCAAAGGGACCAAAGCCGGGGCGGGCAGCCCTAAACAGCTTGATAGTTCGACTGCACGGCGAGCAACGGCTCACCGCAGCTCGCCCATACTCAACTGGACGACCAAGGACCACAGGGGTGCCCCGGCGCTGGCGCGAGTCCTCCTTTATAGGTGAAAGTCGGCATTGTAGGCAACCAGTCACGACGATCTGCACGGCCGCCCGCAGCCAGGCGGGCCGCGCGGGACGACGATCGGGGCTGTCCCCTCCCCCGGGCGGGTGCCGTACACTCCGCGACGTCGTATGACCCTTCGTCCCGCTCAGCGCCTCGCTGGCCCGTGAACGCCTCCGAGGACCCACCGATATGCGAGCCGACCGATTTCGACGCCGAGACGCGACGCCGGCCGACCTCACCGAGACGATCGCCGCGGCGCGATCCCAGCGCATCGCGGCCGGCTTCTTTGGAGTCTGCGGACTTTCGTTCGTCGGCGGCTTCGTTCTCGCTGCGCTGGCGGCGTCGGAGTTTGCTGCACCGGGCCAAGCGACGCGTCGCGCGGCCGTCTTCGCCATCGCCGCGGTCATCATCATCATCGCGGCGCTGCTGGACGCCGGCCTCGCGCTTCGCCCGACGGTCTCGGGCACCGCACGCGAACGTGCCGGCCTGCGTGTCGTGCTCATCACCCTCATCACCAGCCTGGCCGCCGCTGCGGTGCACCAGCTCGTGTCGGATGGGCCGACGCGTGACGTGGCGCTGTGGCTTGCGTTTGGCGGCGCGTACGCGACGCTCGCCTCGCTCATTCTGCCGTGGACGGTTTCGGAGGCGAGCATCGCGACGCTTCCCGCCTTCATTCTGTGGATTGTGCTGCTCTTCGTGCTGCCGAACAGCTCGATCGCCGGTCTCGGACCGCTCGCCATCGGCGCCGCAGGAGTCGTCGTAGCGGCGCTGCCGCTCTGGATCGGATTTCTGAATCAGCAGCGCATCGACGAAAACAACGAACGCGCCGCGCTCTCGCGCGAAGTGTCCCACACGCGCGACGAACTCGGCCGGGCCCGCATCGTGCATGACGCGATGTTCCGGCCGGCGCTCGAAGGCGGACCGGTCGAGGTCACGTACCGCTACGACCCGCTGCGCGAAATCGGCGGCGACTTTGTGCACATCCTGCGTTGCCCGGCCTCCGGGCGCGTCACGACGACCGTCATCGATGTGAGTGGCCACGGACTCGCGGCGGCGCTCACCGTCAACCGGCTCTTCGGTGAACTCGAGCGCGTCATTGCGGAAGCCAGAGGTGACGTCACGCCTGCACACCTGATGACGCAGCTCAATCGCTACATCTTTCTCACGATGAGCGCCCACTCGATGTTCGCCACTGCGGCGTGCGTGCAGATCGATCCGTCGGCACGCTCGCTCCGCTGGGTGGTCGCGGGTCATCCCCCGCCGCTGCTTCGCATGCGCAACGGAAAAGTCGAGCGGCTCGACTGCACGACGCTCGTCCTCGGCGCCGCGCCGCCCGAAGCGTTCGATACCGAAGAGGCGTGCCGGCCGATGGATCACGGCGACTGTGTGATCATCTACACGGACGGCGCGTTCGAGGCGCGATGCCCCAAGGGCAAGCAGTTCGGCCTGCGCCGGCTTGAAGAGTCCGTTGCCGTCGATCCCCCGCCGCGCGACTTTCCGACGTTCCTTGCGAACCTCGTCGCACGCCATCACGAAGGCAAGCCGGATGATGATCTGCTGGTGGCGCAGATCACCTTCAAAGGCGGCGGACGCACGGTGATCAGCAGCTTGAGCGCTTCATAGCGGACTTGTTTGAGCGCTCCGTAGCGGCCTTCGGGCGCACACTCGCTCTGTCCCCGCGGGCGGGCTTGGGCTCGCACAGCGGCGGCCTGACTCGGAACAACTTCATGTTCGCGTCCCGAACGACCTGCAGTCGATCGTCGACATTTCGTGCGCAGAAGTACGAAGGGCTGGAGCGACAGACTGGGGCGCGACTGGGGCGCGACTGGGGCGCGACTGGGGCGCGACTGGGGCGCGACTGGGGCGCGACTGGGGCGACTGGCGAGCGCGGTGATCGCTGCCTCGCTTCCAGTCGGAGGTGCCTTCGCGCAGTCCACAATCAGCCATGAACTGATCCGGCTGCCGCCCATCTG